>DATGTX010000067.1:0-52536 GCA_035301645.1 Pseudogracilibacillus sp.
AATATGATATAATTAAACTAATAATGAAATGGTGCAGTATTCTAGTCAAGCCTTTACTTCTGAAGGCAGGCCTAAAAATCTGCCAAAGGGCATATCGATGAAGTTCCTTGTGTTGGCCTGAGGCGCCCAGCCTTGGGCTTATGCTGGGAGTTAAGATTATTGGGCGATCCACAAAGGCATGTGGGCGTTGACCCAGTAATCGTGGAGGCCCATCTCTGTAGTAAAGTAATTTCTATGGAATGGGGTATGAACCTGTGGAATGAACTAAAATTCATTTGCAGCGTAGCCTGCCTTGAGTGATTCTAAGAGGATTAAAGTCTATTTGTATCTCTCTAGTGGCCACTAGAGAGATACAAATCTTTATGAAATTAGAATTGCAAAAGAGGCTAGGAAGTAGTTAAAGTTTGCAGAGGAAATCTCCTAGACTGTTCATTAAGACATTTAAGAGGGATTCTAGTACGGACTAAGTGGTGATCCAGCTCAATAGATGGCGACATCGTTGAAATAAGTTTGAAAGGGAACTGCCTCTATGGCGACATGAGGTACTTATTTGGGAAAACCTGCTGGACCTAAGCCGTAGTCTTAACTTCTTAAATGACCATTTCATTTAAAATCAAATTAAATTGGAGTTTTATTATGAATAAAAAGTTTAAAAATTCAATTAAATTTGCTGTATACATAGCGGTTATCACATTTGTGTTAGCGGCTATTTTTTCCATTGTTTCTTCTTCATCGCTTAGCAGAGTTTCTTGGATATTTGGCTTAATTATCGTATTAATCATTGTTGTCGTAGGGATTTTGTTTGATATGTTAGGAGTTGCAGCTACTGCAGCAGATGAGGTTCCCTTTAATGCAATGGCAGCTGAAAAAGTAATGGGCGCTAAAGAAGCAGTTACCATCACTAAAAATGCTGATAAATTTTCTAGCTTTTGTAATGACGTTATCGGTGATATAACTGGTATTATTAGTGGAAGTGCTTTAACCATTGTAATTATTGAAATAGCAAGTATAGCTAATATTCAAGAAGAGTCTATTATACAAATTAGTTTATCTGTGTTTTTAACAAGCATTATCGCAGCTTTAACAGTGGGTGGAAAAGCAGTTGGAAAGTACTTTGCTATTAATTCTTCAACAGAAATCGTTATTATTGCAGGTAAGTTTATATATATATTAGAATCTAAACTAAAAATAAAAGTATTTTAAAAGTAAGGAAAGATTAAATGACTAAAGAGAGACTAGATGTATTGTTAGTTGAGAGACAATTAATTGATACAAGAGAGAAAGCTAAAAGACTTATTATGGCAGGCCAAGTCTATTCAGAAAATATCCGTTTAGATAAAGCTGGCACAAAATACGAAAATGATATACCATTAAATGTAAAAGGAAGCTTGCCTTTTGTTAGTAGAGGAGGCCTTAAATTAGAAAAAGCGCTAAAAGAGTTTGATATTTCTGTTACAGATAAAATAGTTGTTGATATAGGTGCTTCCACTGGTGGCTTTTCCGATTGTGCACTTCAAAACGGTGCTAAATTAATTTATGCAATTGACGTAGGTTATAACCAATTGGACTGGAAGATTCGAAGTGACAAGCGTGTTATCGTAATGGAAAAAACAAATTTTAGATATGTTACAACGGAAGTTTTCACTAAAGGACTTCCTGAGTTTGCTATGATTGATGTTTCATTTATTTCTTTATCACTTATTTTGCCTGTTCTAAAAGAAATTTTAAAAGAAAACAGCGATGTAGTAACCTTAATTAAACCACAATTTGAGGCTATGCGAGAAGAAGTAGGCAAAAAAGGCATCATTAGAGATCCTAGGACACATGAAAAAGTTTTGATGCGTGTTGTAGACTTTATATCTGCAAGTGGTTACTCTATTCATAAAATTACAAATTCGCCTATTACGGGTGGAGAAGGTAATATTGAATTTCTTGCTCACTTATCTATTAAAACCCCCGTTGAAACACCAAATATCAACATCAAAGATATTGTTAGAACAGCTCATGACCAACTGACTAAGAAAAATTGAAGGAGTTATTATGTGAGTAAATTACAAAGACATATAAAAATCAGAGAATTAATTACAGAAAATGAAATAGATACCCAAGATGAATTAGTCGATCAATTAAAGTGCTCTAACTTTGATGTTACACAGGCAACGGTCTCTAGAGATATTAAAGAACTACATTTAGTCAAGGTCCCTTCTAATAAAGGTACTTATAAGTACAGCCTACCTGCTGATCAAAAATTTAACCCACACGAGAAACTTAAACGATTAATAATGGATGCATTTGTTAAAATAGACCATACATCTTTGTTTGTTGTATTAAAAACATTACCTGGTAACGCTCAAGCAATAGGAGCTTTGATTGATAATCTCGAATGGGATGAAATTATGGGGACGATTTGTGGCGATGATACCTGCCTTTTGATTTGTCGTACAGAAGAACATGCAACAGAGATAAAAGAACGTTTTATGAGTATGTTATAAATATTAAGAGGTGTTGTAACTATGTTGACTGAATTATCAATTAAAAACTTTGCTATAATAGATAATTTATCAGTACATTTTCAAGAAGGCTTAACTGTTTTAACAGGAGAAACTGGTGCTGGTAAATCAATAATTATTGATGCTGTTAATTTACTATCAGGAGGCCGTGGTTCAGTTGATTATATTAGACATGGAGCTAATAAAGCTGAATTGAGTGGCTTATTTACGATTGATAATAATACCCTAAAAATAATTAATTTAGCAGAGAAATATGGCATAGACATAGAAGACAATATGGTTATTTTAGAACGTACTATAACAAACATGGGTAAATCGATTTGTCGCATTAATGGAAAAATAGTGACGTTAATAATATTAAGAGAGTTTGGACATAACCTAGTCGATATTCATAGTCAGCATGATACTTATCAATTAATGAGTTCTAGTGCGCATATCAATTTATTAGATTCATTTAACTCAGAGGATATTATTAAAAGTAAATTAAAATATGATGAAGTATATAAAGAGTTATCACATTATAAACAAGAGTATAATAATTTAACTATTAATGAACAAGAAACAGCACAGCGTTTAGACCTGTATCTATTTCAAGCAAATGAATTAAAGGAAGCAGGTCTAGAAGTAGATGAAGACATTCAATTAGAAGAAGAAAAAACTAAACTAGCTAATTTTGAAAAGATTTATCTTGCTTTAGAAGAAACATATCATGCGCTTCAAGGTGATCAAAAAGGATTAGAATGGTTGAATATAGCTCAGACAGCTTTACAAAATGGCGCAGACTACGATAATTTTATTAAAGAAAAAACAGAGGAATTAACAAGTCTCTTTTTTAATATTGAGGAATTAAGCTTTCAAATTAGAGATTATAAAGACCAAATACAATTTAATGAAGCACGATTAAATGAAGTAGAAAGCCGTCTAAGTGAAATAGCCAGGTTGAAAAAGAAGTATGGAACAACTGTAAATGAAATCATTGATTATTACCACGAAGTGCAGGCTAAAATAAAAGTGTTAGAAAATAAAGATGTTCATAATGAACAATTAGAACGTAAAATTGAAAAATTAACTCATAAAACCATTGAGATTGGAAAGAAATTAAGGAAAGAAAGAAAAAAAACTGCAAAAATGTTAATTCAAACGATACAATTAGAATTGAAAGATTTATATTTAGAAAATGCAAAGTTTGAAGTGGAATTTAACCAATTATCCGCTGACCCTTCAGAAGATATAAATGAAAATGGTTTAGATAAAATTAATTTTTTATTATCTACAAATTTAGGAGAACCTCTAAAACGATTAGACAAAGTCGCTTCAGGAGGTGAGTTATCAAGAATTATGTTGATTTTAAAAAAGATATTCGTTAAACATCAAAATATTTCTACTGTTATTTTTGATGAAATCGATACTGGAGTAAGTGGAAGAGTTGCTCAAGCGATTGCAGAGAAAATGTATGATGTTTCAATTAATAGCCAAACTTTATGTATTACTCACTTACCACAAGTAGCAGCTATGTCTGACCAATATTTATTAATTAAAAAAGAAGAAACAAAAAATAGAACTATTACTAAAATTAGTGAACTTACAAGAGCTAACAAAGTAAAAGAACTAAGCCAGATGATGACAGGAACAAAAATGACAGAGTCAGCAATGAATCACTCTACAGAATTAGTTAATTTATCTGACAGATATAAGCAATTAAGTAATAAAAAAACATAAACAGGATGAAAGGGCTAATAAATTATGTATAATAAAATTAAAATTTCAATAGCAGACAGTAATATTAAGACACATAAAATGTTATCTAAAAGCATTGATAACCATGAAGATATGAAAATAATAAATATATCAAGTGAAGGGAAATCTTGTTTAGCTAATTTAAAAAAATCAAAACCGGACATATTAATAATGGATTTGTTATTACCTAAAGTGGCTGGTTTTGAAATATTAGACTACATAAAAAATAATGATGCTTATAAAGATATTATCGTAATAATTATGACAGCGCTTACAAATGATAATATAATCCATCGGATTACTGATTATGGAGTGGACTATGTCCTTGATAAGCCGTTTAATTCTGACCATTTAATTAGAAAAGCACATGTTTTATATAGTATGAAGTTAGTTGAAAAAGATAACTTACTAAGAGAAAAAATAATTTATGATAAAAATTATGGAGTAATCACTAATATGCTAATTGATATCGGATTAAAACCACATTTAAACGGTTTCCACTATTTTAAAACAGCAATTTATAAATCTGCTAAAGAAATTACTTTATTAAATGCAATGACTAAAGAATTATACCCGTTAGTAGCTGATGTTTATAAAGTTGAACCTATTAATGTAGAAAGCTCGATGCGTCATGTACTTAAATTAGCTTGGAAAAATAATAAGCAGGCAAAAAAAGTAATAAAGCAATATGGTTATAAAAATAATCCAGCGAGGCGTCCAACTAATTCCAAATTTATTTCGATTTTAAGTAACTATTTAAGATCAAATGATCCAGAACAATATTTATATTGATAATGAATTGTAATTATAAAAAACAGCAGGAAATCAAATTAAAATTGATTTCCTGCTGTTTTTGTAAATTATTAACCGAAATAAGCATTATATAAAGACTTAATTGCGCGATGAAGCCCGTTGGATTTAATACCAAACATCATGGATACTTCAGAAGATCCTTGGTTGATCATTTCCAGATTAACTTTAGCATCACCTAAGGCTTCAGTAGCTGTCTGAGCCATGCCAATTGTTTCTTTCATACCCTCACCAACGATCATAATTAAAGCTAAATCACGATGGATTCTTACAATATCGGGCTGTAATTCATTACTGATTCGATTCATTATAGCAAATTCTTTTTCATCATTTAATTGGCTTTCACGAATAATAATTGAAATATCATCTATTCCAGATGGAGCATGTTCGAAAGAAATTTCTTCTTCTTCGAGAATTTGTAGTAACTTTCTTACAAATCCAATTTCTCTGTTCATTAAAAATTTACTTACATATAGACTTATAAAGCCGGTATCACTCGCTACTCCTACAACAGTTTTATCTGGAGAATTTTTATTAGCAACAATCATTGTCCCTGGGGCTGATGGATTATTTGTGTTTTTAATACAAACTGGTATTTGCTTATCCACAGCAGGGATAAGTGCCTCATCATGAAAAACAGAAAAACCTGCATAAGATAATTCACGCATTTCTCGGTAAGTTAAAGTCGTAATCTCTTTTGGATTATCAACGATATTCGGGTTAACTGAAAAAACAGAATCTACATCAGTAAAATTTTCATAAAGAGACGCATCGACTCCTGAAGCTATGATTGAGCCAGTAATATCAGATCCGCCTCGAGAGAAAGTAGCTAATTCGCCTTCTGTTGTGTAACCAAAGAATCCAGGTATAACAATAATGTCCTCTTCATAAGTTAATTGATTAATAATATCATAGCTTTCATCAAGAATCTGGGCGCCGCCGTCTAAATCTTCAACAATGATTCCTGCATCTTTAGGGTTTACATACTTGGCTGATATACCAAGAGAATTTAAATAAGCGCTTAAAATAAGAGCTGAACTATCTTCACCAATTGCTTTAATAGAATTTAATTTTAAGCGATCAGAAATATCACTTTCAAGTAATTCTGTGATATTGTTTTCTATCTTTAAAGTTAATCCAACATCTAAACCTAAATCATTGATAATTGTTTTGAATCGATCAGTAATAGTAATTAAATATGATTGGTATTTATCATTTTTTAAATAAGCATCAACTAATTGAATGAGTAAGTCTGTAACTTTAAAATCTTCACCATGTCTCTTACCAGGTGCTGAAACTACGATAAATTTTCTTTTATTATCTGATTTAATGATTTCGCTCACTTTCTTAAATTGTGTTGCATTGGCAAGTGAACTACCGCCAAATTTTGCGACTTTCATTTATTTATCCTCCTTATGATTTTCTTTTGCTTGTTTATCTGTATATTGTGCATTGTTCAGTAAATTCTTTTTTTTATCGCGATTGTAAAGAAAACCGCCTATAAAAGCAAGTCCTACTATAAACATGATAAAACCAACTACAAATTGTATCCCAATATGAAAGAAGATAGGGTAAAAGTCAGTAAAAAGTGCGTCTCTCATAAGTTTAATGCCTAAAGCGCCAATAATTCCTGGGATAAATAATATAATAACTGCAATAATTCTGATCATAATAATCTCCTCATAGAAAACTCTACTTTTTACATTATAGCAAAGCATCTATAATTTTAAAATGATTATGAGTAAAAAGTATATAATAATAACTTGCGATAATCATAAGTATAAAGTATGCTTAAAATGATTAAAGACACACTAAAGTCACGGCTTCATAGTCTCAATATTCTGATAACTTACATGTGATTAAATTTTTATAAGGAGTGATTTTAATGAATTTATTTGAAAGTCTAGAAGAAGATAGTTATGAACAAGTTATTTATTGTTCGGATAAAGAGACAGGTTTAAGGGCGATTATTGTCATTCACGATACGACACTAGGACCTGCATTAGGTGGTACACGGATGTGGCCTTATAACTCAGAAGAGGAAGCGCTTGAAGATGCACTTAGACTTGCCAAGGGAATGACATATAAAAATGCTGCTGCAGGCTTAAATTTAGGTGGTGGCAAAGCAGTTATTATTGGCGATCCAAAAACTGATAAAAGTGAAGCTATGTTTAGAAAGTTCGGACAGTATGTAGATAGTTTAGGCGGACGTTATATAACCGCTGAAGACGTAGGTACTTCAGAACAAGATATGGACTATATTAATATGGAAACTAAATATGTTGCTGGAACTTCAGATGGTAAAAGTGCTGGTGATCCTTCTCCAGTTACTGCATATGGTATTTATCAAGGTATAAAAGCAACAGCAAAAGTTACTTTTAATAACGAATCTTTAGAAAATAAAGTAATTGCTGTTCAAGGCGTAGGCCAAGTAGCTTATACATTATGTAAGTATTTAAATGATGAAGGTGCTAAACTAATTGTTACGGACATTAATAAAGAAGCAGTTAGTCGTGCTGTGGTTGATTTTGGTGCTACTGCCGTAGAGCCAGATGATATTTATTCAGTTGAATGTGACATTTATGTGCCTTGTGCGCTTGGGGCAGTTATTAATGACGATACTCTAAAACAATTTAAAGCAAAAGCAATCGCAGGTAGTGCTAATAATCAGTTAAAAGAAAATAAACATGGTGATCAATTACATGAAATGGGTATTACTTATGCGCCTGATTTTGTAATTAATGCCGGTGGTGTAATAAACGTTGCAGACGAAGTTGTAGGATACAATCAAGAACGTGCCATGAAAAAAGTCGAAAATATTTATGACAATTTAATGCGTGTTTTTGAAATTTCTAAAGAGAATGATATTCCAACATATGTAGCGGCTGATAGGATGGCAGAAGAAAGAATCCAAAAAATAAGTAAATTGAGTCATCAATTTAGCCGACCTAAAGCTCATATTTTAGACAAATAAATACACATCTTTGCATGTGTATTTATCAACCAAGAAATGTAAGCACTTACAGATACGTTATAATAGAAGTTGAAAAGGGTGTGTCGCAAATGACTAAAGAATATGATTTAGTAGTTTTAGGAGGAGGAACAGGCGGGTATGTTGCTGCCATTAGAGCAAGTCAATTAGGAATGAATGTTGCCTTAGTTGAAAAGAACCTTTTAGGAGGAACCTGTTTACATGAAGGCTGTATCCCATCAAAATCATTACTTAAGAGTGCTGAAGTATATCAAACGATTTTAAAGTCTGCTGATTTTGGGATTAATATAAAAGAAGTTGAATTAGACTTTTTACAAATGCAAAAAAAGAAAGAACAAACTGTTGAGCAATTATACAGGGGAGTAAAAGGATTAATGCAAAAAAATAAAATAGATATATATGAAGGACATGGGAGAATATTAGGTCCGAGTATATTTTCTCCTTTGCCAGGAACGATATCTATCGAACATGATAACAATGATGAAAATACGATGATAGTTCCCAAAAAAGTACTGATTGCAACAGGATCTAAACCAAGAGAACTTGAAGACTTACCTTTTGATGAAGAATTAATATTATCCTCAGCAGGTGCTTTAAATTTAAAAGAATTACCCAAACGTATGTGTATTATTGGAGCAGGTGCGATTGGTATTGAATGGGCTTCTATGTTGATTGATTTAAATGTAGAAGTAACTGTTATTGAAAGTGCTGAGACTTTATTACCTCAAGTAGACCAAGAAGTGAGCAAAGAATTAAAATCCCTCTTAGAAAAAAAGGGTGTTAAATTTTATATAGATAGTAATTTTACAACACATATTAAAGAAGACGCGACAATTGACTTTACAATAAATCAAAAAGACGAAGTAACTGTCGATAAAGTGATTGTATCAATTGGACGTGAAGCTTTAATAGAGGAAATTGGCTTAACAAACACTTCAATTAAAGTTGAGAATGGACATATTCAAACAAATGAGTATTATCAAACAAACGAATCACATATTTATGCAATTGGGGATTGTATAGGAGGTCTCCAACTAGCTCATGTTGCTTCTGCTGAAGGGAGAGTTGCAGCTGAGCATATGAATCAATTAAATCCAGTCACTATAGATAATAACATGGTGCCTAGTTGTATATATTCTGCTCCAGAAATAGCACAAATAGGTTTAACAGAGCAAAAAGCAAAACAAGGAAATATCAATTACCAAGTAAGTAAGTTCCCTTTTAGCAGTATTGGAAAAGCAATTATTGAAGGCAAAGCAGAAGGTTTTGTAAAAGTAATAATTGATGATGAAACTAAAGAAATTTTAGGTGTACACATGATTGGTCCTCACGTAACAGATATGATTTCAGAAGCTAGTCTTGCGAAAATGCTGAATGCAATTCCATGGGAAATCCATGAAACAATTCATCCGCATCCCTCCCTTTCAGAGGTATTTGTAGAAGCAACGTTAGCTCTTGAAAAAATAGAAATTCATAATTAGGAGTGATTTGTATGACAAAAGCATACCATTTAAAACTCGGTTTATCTGATGAAGAAACATTAAATATGTATCGTTATATGGTTTTAGCTAGAAGGCTCGATCAACGTATGTTGTTATTAAATAGAGCTGGTAAAGCACCATTTATAGTTTCAGGTCAAGGACAAGAAGCAACACAAATTGGCGCTGGATTTGCGCTAGATTTAACACAAGATTATATAGCACCTTATTATAGAGATTTAGGTTTAGTGTTAGTAGCAGGTATGACTGCTAAAGAAGTCATGTTACATCTTTTTGCAAAAGCGGAAGATCCAAATTCTGGTGGTAGACAAATGGCAGGACATTACGGTCATAAAGAAAAACGAATTATCACCGGGTCATCTCCTGTAGCAACACAAGTTCCGCATGCTGTTGGGTTTGCTTTAGCTGCAAAATATCAAAAGAAAGATTTTGTAACTTTAACAACGCTCGGAGATGGCTCTACCAACCAAGGTGATTTCCATGAAGGTTTAAACTTTGCTGGTGTTCACCAATTACCAGTCATCACGCTTGTACAAAATAATAAAATTGCCATATCTGTTCCATTTGATAAGCAAGTTGCAAGCAAGAATATCGCAATTAGAGCAAGCTCTTATGGGATGCCAGGCATTGAAGTTGATGGAAATAATCCACTAGAGGTTTACGAAGCAATGAAAACAGCTCATGAGCGTGCTAAAAATGGAGAAGGACCAACTCTTATTGAAGCAGTAGTAGAAAGGCTTTCTGCCCACTCAAGTGATGATAATCAAAATCAGTACCGGACAGAAGAAGAATTAGCTGAGTCAAAAGGTCGAGATTGTAATCTGAGTTTTAGAAACTATTTAATCGAACATGAATTGTTAACTGAAGAAATGGAAACAGAAATGATTAAGGTCATTGATAAAGAAATAAACGAAGCAACTCAATATGCAGAAAAAGCACCTTATCCTCATATTGATACAATAAATGATTATGTATATGAAATGTAAGGAGGAAATGATATGTCAGAAATGAATTATCTTCAAGCAATCACCTCAGCGATGGATGAAGAGTTGGAAAAAGATGAAAACGTATTTGTTTTTGGAGAAGATGTAGGTGCTAAAGGTGGTGTATTTAGAGCAACCGATAATTTGTATGATAAGTATGGAGAAAGACGTATTATTGACGCTCCTTTAGCAGAATCAGGGATTGTAGGTGTGGCTATTGGTGCAGCTATGTATGGTTTAAGACCGATTGCAGAAATTCAATTTGCTGATTTTATCTTACCTGCGGTTAACCAAATTATTTCTGAAGCAGCAAAAATTAGATATCGTTCAAATAATGATTGGAATTGTCCTATTACAATCAGAGCTCCTTATGGTGGCGGTGTAAATGGAGCTTTATACCATTCTCAATCATTGGAAGCTGTGTTTAGTAATCAACCAGGATTAAAAATAGTCGTTCCTTCAAGTCCTTACGATGCTAAAGGTCTTTTAAAGGCTTCCATTAGAGATAATGATCCAGTGTTATTTTTTGAACACAAAAGGGCTTATAGATTAATTTCAGAAGAAATACCAAAAGAAGACTATATTATACCTATTGGTGAAGCAATGGTAAAACATACAGGAACTGATGTCACTGTAATAACATATGGATTATGTGTGTATCAAACATTACAAGTTATTGAAAAGCTTGAAAAGGAAGATATTTCTGTCCATTTATTAGATTTAATCACTGTCTATCCACTTGATAAAGAAGGAATTATTCAAGCAGCTAATAAAACGGGGAAAGTTCTTTTAATTACTGAAGATAACTTAGAAGGCAGTATAATTAGTGAAGTTTCAGCTATTATAGCAGAAAACTGTTTATTCGAATTGGATGCGCCGATAAAAAGATTAGCTGGATTAGATGTTCCTTCTATGCCTTACGCTGCCCCATTAGAAAAAGAATTCATGATTTCTGAAGATAAGATTGAAGAAGCAGTGCGTGAGTTAGCTGAATTTTAAAAGGAGAGATTCATATGGTACAAAAAAATATCATAATGCCTCAATTAGGTGAAAGTGTCACAGAAGGAACTGTAAATACTTGGTTAGTTAAAGAAGGAGACTTTGTTAATGAGTATGATCCTTTAGTTGACGTAATGACTGATAAAGTGAATGCGGAAGTACCTTCTACTTATACGGGAACAATTAAAGAAATTGTCGTTTCTGAAGGTGAAACAGTAAAAGTCGGCAGCTTATTGGGTTATATCGAAGTAGAAGACGGTGAAGACGAAGCGGAAAAACATGAAGAAGAAATTGATGAAAAAGAAAGTAATGAAACAAATGATACTACAGAACAAGAAGCGTCAATGGCTAATCGCTATTCTCCAGCAGTATTAAGGTTATCACAAGAGCAGGGAATAAATTTAGCAGAAGTTAAAGGTACAGGTTTAGGTGGTAGAATTACGCGAAAAGACATTCTTGCTTTTGAAAAATCAGATAATAAATCAGTTAATCAAACTAAAGACGTTATCAAACAGTCTAAACAAGAAACCTCTGATGATGTTTCAAAAGAAATCAGTTATGCACACATCACATCACACGAAACTGATATTGAAATACCTGTAACACCGCTTCGAAATGCGATTGCGAAAAATATGGTTCAATCCAAACAAGAAATACCTCATGCTTGGATGACAGTAGAAGTAGATGTTACCGACCTTGTTAATTATCGAAATGATGTAAAAAAAGAGTTTAAACAAAGTGAAGGAGTAAATTTGACTTACTTTGCCTTTTTTGTAAAAGTGATTGCAAATGCGCTTAAAAAATTCCCTGAGTTAAACAGTATGTGGGCTGGAGATAAAATCATTCAAAAACAAGATGTAAATATCTCGATAGCTGTTGCTAATGAAGATGAATTATTCGTCCCAGTTATTCAAAATGCTGATGAAATGAGTATTAAAGGTATTGCTGTTCAAATAAATGAATTAGCTCAGAAGGCAAAACGCAATAAATTAACTCAAACAGATATATCTGGTGGGACATTTACAATAAATAATACGGGTACATTTGGCTCGATTAGTTCTATGGGGATTATAAATCATCCTCAAGCAGCAATCTTGCAAGTAGAATCAATTGTAAAACGTCCTGTAATTATAAATGATATGTTTGCAGCCCGTGATATAGTAAATCTGTCACTTTCTTTAGATCATAGAATATTAGATGGGCTTGTTTGTGGTAGATTTTTAGCTTATATTAAAGAAAGATTAGAGAGCATAAATGAACAAACGACAAATTTATTTTAAACTTACAAATATAGTATAATTAAATTGAATATCAGGAGTAATATTGATAAACTAGAAAGGTAGTATAAATCATTTCTGAAAGGAATGTTGTCGTATGGATTTTGACGTTTTTATGAATGACGTAGTTAGCGTGGCAAGAGAAGATATGACTGAAGCAGGATATAAAGAATTAAGAACTAAAGAAGATGTTGATGCAGCATTATCAAAAGAGGGAACAGCACTTGTTATGCTTAATTCTGTTTGCGGGTGTGCTGGTGGGATTGCTAGACCAGCAGCAACAAACTCTATTCATTATGATAAAGTTCCTGATCAATTATTAACAGTATTTGCAGGACAAGATAAAGATGCAACAGAACAAGCAAGAACTTATTTTGGTGATTACCCGCCTTCATCTCCGTCTTTCGCATTCTTAAAAGATGGTGAGTTAGTGTCAATGATTGAACGTCATGATATAGAAGGTTTTTCAGCAGTAGATGTTATTACAAAATTACAAACTCTTTTCGATGAGTATTGCGAAGAAATATAATTTAATTAATGAGGCTGAGTCAATTTGTTGGCCAGTCTTATTTTTTATAATTAGTCACTCAAAAAGGGAGATTATATAGTGAGAATAGGATATCGCACCTTAAAAACTGCTGTAGGTACACCACTTGCTATGTTCCTTGCTCAATTAATAGGCGTTACTAATATTATGTCTGCCGGTGTATTAACGATATTATGTATTCAGCCATCCCGAAAAAAATCTGTAGAAACAGCATGGCATAGATTTATTGCTTGCTTACTGGCGATTGTTTTTTCAATAGTGTTTTTCAAATTGTTAGGCTATACACCTTTTGCACTCGGATTATTATTAGCATTATTTATTCCTACGACTATTATTTTAAAAATAGAAAAAGGAATTATAACAAGTACTGTCATTACGCTTAATTTATATGTTCTAGGTTCAATTCAATATGCTTTCATAAAAGAACAAATATTAGTTATTTTAATAGGTATAGGCACTGGATTATTAATGAACCTTTATATGCCTAGTTTAGATAAGAAAATGAAACAAAAACAGATTGAATTAGAACATAATTTTCAAATCATTTTAACAGAGATTGCAAAGTATATAGAAAAAGGTAATTTAGACTGGAGTGGTAAAGAATTCGCTCAAACTGAACAAATTTTAGAAGATGCAATGCAATTGGTTGATTTAGATAAAGAAAATCATTTCTATAGGGACAAACATTCATATTATAATTATTTTGTTATGCGACAAAATCAATTTGAATTATTAGAAAGTATGTTACCTTTAGCAACTAGATTACCTAAAAAAGATGAAGTTTCCACATTAGTTGCAGACTTTTATCTGAAACTAGCAGATTCTGTTCACCCAGGGAATACTGCCTTTTTGTTTTTAAATGAATTAGAAACCCTTCGTGAGAAATTTAGAGAAAAAGAGTTACCTCAAACACAAGAAGAATTTGAAACACGAGCAAGTTTATTCCAACTAATGAATGAACTAGATGCTTACTTAAGACTAAAAAATAGATTTAAAAAGCCCGATATGAAAAAACTGAATAAAAAGAAAAAAATAAAGACAGATGACATATAGTGTCTCTGCCTTTATTACATATTAAAATATAGCTAAACCTGTTGTTAGTGCAGATAGTGCCATTGCAATAACCATAACATAGATAATTACTTTTTGACGACGTGCACGCTTTGATAACTTTTTTGGTTTTTGTTGATTATTTTTAGCCACGAACTATAGACCTCCTTAGATCGTAATTCTATTTATAGTTTATCGCTAAACAACTATTTGAACAAGTATTTTATATTATTTTAAATGGAGGAATAAAATGAGTAATCAAAACTTACATAAAAATGATAATATTAAAAAAATTGCCCACATAGGAATTGCAGTGAAAAATTTAGATGAAGCGTTAACATTTTATCGAGACGTATTACAAATGTCAGTAGAAGCAATTGAAGAAGTAAATTCAGAAAAAGTAAAAGTAGCATTTTTAAAAGTAGGAGAAACACATATTGAGTTATTAGAACCTCTTGATGAGACTTCGCCGATTCAAGCATTTATTAACAAACGTGGTGAAGGTATTCATCATATTGCATTAGAAGTTGACGATATTAAAGAAAGATTAGCAGATATGCGTGAGAATGGTATAAAATTAATTAACGAAGAACCAAAAGATGGAGCAGGAAATGCACAAATCGCTTTTTTACATCCAAAATCAACTAATGGAGTACTTTATGAATTATGTGAATATAATAAAGGGAGTGACATTTAATGGATATCTTTTCAAAGATTGATGAGTTATACGATAAGAGAAGAGAAGTAGAATTAGGTGGCGGACAGGATAGAATAGATAAGCAACATGACAAGGGGAAGCAAACAGCTAGAGAGAGAATTGCTCAGTTATTAGATGAAGACAGCTTTGTTGAATTAAATCCTTTTATGAAAAGTAGAACGACAGATTTTGGCATGGATAAAGTTGAATCGCATGGTGAAGGTGTAGTAACTGGTTATGGAAAGATAGACGGGCGTCCTGTTTATTTATTTTCACAAGATTTCACTGTTTTTGGTGGAGCATTAGGTGAAATGCATGCTAAAAAAGTAGCGAATGTTATGGATATGGCTGCTAAAAGTGGTGCTCCATTTATCGGATTGAATGATTCAGGTGGAGCGCGTATTCAAGAAGGAGTAACATCACTTGATGGTTATGGTCAAATATTTTATCGAAACTCGATTTATTCAGGTGTTATTCCACAAATTTCAGTAATTATGGGGCCAAGTGCAGGAGGAGCGGTATACTCTCCAGCAATTACAGACGTTATCATCATGGTTGAAGAGACTGCAAAAATGTTTATTACAGGTCCTAAAGTTATAGAATCAGTTTCTGGAGAAAAAATTAGTGCTGAAGATCTTGGTGGAGCTAAAGTACATAATTCTAAAAGCGGTAATGCTCATATTAGTGCTAAAAGTGAAGCAGAAGCATTAAGTAAAGTAAGAGATATTTTAAGTTATCTACCAAGTAATAATACTGATATGCCTCCTTCACTCAGTTTTGAAGAGGAAGATGATCATAACAGGAGTGATTTAACAGAGATTGTTCCATATGATCCTACAAGGCCTTATGATATCAAAAAAGTAATTAACGAAATTGTCGATAAAGATAGTTTCTTAGAGATTCACAAAGAATTTGCTAAGAATATTGTTGTTGGTTTTGCTCGAATTGCAGGTAATTCTGTCGGACTGGTTTGTAATCAGCCGCGTTATATGGCAGGTGGTATTGATATTGATTCGAGTGATAAAGCAGCTCGATTTATTCGTTTCTGTGACTCATTTAATGTCCCTGTCATTACTTTTGAAGATATACCTGGCTTCTTCCCAGGCGTTCAACAAGAACATGGCGGAATTATTCGTCATGGTGCCAAAATTCTTTACGCCTACTCTGAAGCGACAGTTCCAAAAGTAACAGTTATTCTTCGAAAAGCTTTTGGAGGTGCTTATGTAGCACTTAATAGTAAATCAATTGGTGCTGATTTAGTGTTTGCATGGCCAAATGCTGAAGTGGCAGTGATGGGACCAGAAGGTGCAGCAAATGTTATTTTTGCACGTGAGATTGCTGAAAGTGATGATCCTGAAGCTAAACGTCAAGAAAAAATTGATGAGTATAAAGAAAAATTTGCTAATCCTTATGTAGCAGCTGGGCTTGGTATGATTGACGATGTTATTGATCCAAGAGAAACAAGGTTAAAATTAATTCAATCACTTGATATGTTACGCGATAAAAAAGAAGAAAGACCTTATAAGAAACATGGAAATATCCCTTTATAATCTAGGAGGCATTATTAATAATGATAAAAGTTAATCAAGAAAGATTAGTTAATGAATTTATAGAGTTAATAAAAATAGATTCTGAAACTAAAAATGAAGCAATGATAGCAAAAACATTAACAAGTAAGTTTGAAGCATTGGGTTTAGAAGTTATAGAAGACGATAGTGCAAAAAGAACAAACCATGGAGCAGGTAATCTAATTTGTAATTTACCTGCAACAGCGTCTTCAAATACGGAAACTCCTACATTATTATTCACATCACATATGGATACTGTGGTTCCTGGTCAAAATATAAAACCATCTATAAAAGATGGCTATATTACATCTGATGGAACAACCATTCTTGGTGCCGATGATAAAGCAGGACTGGCAGTTATGTTTGAAGCTATTCGTTTATTAAAAGAAAATGAAATAGCTCATGGTGCTCTTCAATTTGTCATCACTGCCGGTGAAGAATCTGGTTTAGTAGGTGCCAAAGAAATTAATCAAAATTTACTTAAATCTGACTATGGTTATGCTTTAGATAGTGATGGCGAAATAGGTAATATTGTCGTATCTGCACCTTATCAAGTGAAATTCCATGTTATCATAGAGGGTAAATCTGCTCATGCAGGTGTAGCACCTGAAAAAGGGGTTTCAGCTATAACTTTAGCTGCAAAATCAATTGCAAAAATGAAATTAGGCCGAATTGATGAAGAAACGACAGCCAATATTGGTTCATTCCAAGGTGGTAAACAAACTAATATTGTATGTGATCATGTCGAAATTTTTGCTGAAGCGCGTTCTTTAAATGAAGCTAAATTAAATGATGTAACAGAGCAAATAAAAAATAAATTTGAAGAAACAGCAGCATCACTTGGAGGAAAGGCTATTGTCAATGTAGAATTGATGTATCCTGGATACTTATATAACGAAGAAGCTGTCGTAGTAAGTAATGCGCAAGCTGCAGCCAAGAAAATAGGTCTCTCTAGCGAACTACTTAGTAGCGGTGGAGGCAGTGATGCTAATATCTTTAACGGTTATGGTATCCCTACAGTTAATTTGTCAGTTGGGTATGAACATATTCATACGACAAATGAACGTATTCAAACAAATGACTTAAATAAATTAACTTTGTATGTGATTGAGATTATTAAAAATGCAACCAAAATTTAAAAATAAGAAATGCTCTATACAATTTATAGAGCATTTCTTATTTCATATTTAAAGGATGTATTAAATGACGAATAAAGCACGTGTTATCTTTCATATTGATATGAATAGTTTTTATGCATCTGTAGAAGTACTATATAACCCTGAATTGAAAGGAAAAGCAATTGCTGTTGCCGGTAACCCACAAGAAAGAAAAGGAATCATTGTAACGAGTAGTTACGAAGCACGAAAAAAAGGTGTTAAAACGACAATGCCTATCTGGGAAGCAAAAAAACTATGCCCAGAGTTGATTGTATTACCAACAAATATGGAGAAATACCGAAAAGCATCTAAGCAAATGTTTGCTATGCTTTATACTATTACTGAAATTGTTGAACCTATTTCTGTTGATGAGGGATATTTAGATGTAACTAACTATGAAGGTAATCCGATTAAACTAGCAGAAAAACTCCAAAAAGATATTTTAGATCAACTCGGTTTGCCGTGTAGTATTGGAATAGGTCCCAATAAGTTTTTAGCTAAAACTGCTTCTGATATGAAAAAGCCCTTAGGTATAACAGTTTTAAGGATTAGAGAAATAGAAAAACTTTTATGGCCGTTAGATGTAGGAGAAATGTATGGCATAGGACAAAAAACAGCAGAAAAATTAAATGAAATTAAAATAAAAACAATTGGTGATTTAGCAACCGCAGATGTTTATAATTTACGTCAATTATTAGGTATTAATGGTGAACGTTTAAAAAACAGAGCTAATGGAATTGACTCAAGAATCGTTGATCCCGAAGCAGCGAATGAATTTCAAAGTGTAGGTAATTCAAGAACTTTAAAAGAAGATACAGATGATGAAACTGTTATTTACCAATTACTTTTAAAATTAGCCACGCTTGTTGAAGCCCGTCTCGTTAGACGAGAAGTAATGGGGAAAACAGTTCAATTAACAATCCGTTATGCAGATTTTAAAACAATTACACGAAGTCGCAAATTAAGTAAGTATATAAATACTAAAGAAGAAATTTTATTAATAGTAACTGATTTGTTTGATTTACATTGGACAGAGAAGCCCGTTCGTTTAATAGGCGTAACAGTTCAAGATATCCTATATATCGCTGATATTCATGAACAATTAAACTTATTTACGTATGAAGAAAGCATTAAGCAAAACAATCTAAATAGGACAGTGGCTAGACTTTCTGAAAAGTTTGGAAAAGATACGTTTAAAAACATCAAAGATAAAAATGAATCTGATAAAATAAAGTCAGAGTTATTTAAGACTAGTTTCCAAAAAGATTTTTTAGGAGATTATAAGAAATAAAAAAATCTTAAAATAAATGGTAAAACCCACTTATTTTAAGATATATTTAGCAATTTTTTTAGAAAGCTTGGAATTAGGATAACGGAAAGGTAAGTCAAACTTGGTTGTTTGCTCCATGATACTTTTACGGTGGGAAAAAGTATCAAAACTATATTTTCCATGGTATGCACCTAAACCACTATGTCCTATCCCTCCAAAAGGTAAGTGAGGGTTTGCTAAATGATATAAGGTGTCATTAATGGCTCCTCCACCAAACCGAATAGATTTAAGCACTTTGTTCTCTATCTCTGAATCATTACCAAAAAAGTATAAAGCTAAAGGTTTTTCTTGTGAATTGATGGCAGTGATAACTTCATCAATATGAGAGAAAGTTAGCACAGGGAGTATAGGGCCAAATATTTCATCTTCCATAATACCATCATCCCAGTTTACGTTATGCAATAGGGTTGGTTCAATTTTTAATGTCTCATGGTTACTAGCACCACCATAGATAATCTTATTTTCATCTGTCTGATTTATCAAGCTAATTAATCTATTAAAATGGTTTGAATTAATTATTTTTACATATTTTTCATTATCTAAGGGGTTATTTTTATATAATTTTTTAATGTTTTTGATAATTTCTTTTAAAAGTTTATTTTTAATTTCTTCTTCTACATAAATATAATCTGGGGCGACACAAGTTTGACCAGCATTAGTAAATTTCCCCCAAGCAATTCTTTTAGCTGCTAGTTTAATGTTTGTATCAGCAGTTACAATTGCAGGACTTTTACCACCTAATTCAAGTGTTAAAGGTGTGAGATTCTCACTAGCACGTTTCATTACTTTTTTACCAACGTTTGTACTTCCTGTGAAAAATATATAATCGAATTTCATGCCAACTAATTGGTCACTAATCTTTTCATCACCTGTAACAACTCCAAAGTACTCTTTTGCAAAATACTTACTGATTAAAGTTGTTAAAAGTTTTTCAGTAGCTTGTGCTACTTCAGAAGGTTTTAAAATAACCGTATTGCCAGCTGCAAGCGCACCAACAGCAGGGGCTAACGCTAATTGTAATGGATAATTCCACGGAGAAATAATTAGCACATTACCTAATGGTTCGTAAATAATATAGTTTTTAGTACCTTGATGCGTGATGGGAGATGGAACTGTCTCGTCCTTCATCCATTTATCTATATTTTTAAGTGCAAAATCAATTTCTGTATAAAGAATGCCTAACTCAGTTGTCAGTGTCTCATGTTCTGATTTATTTAAATCTGTATATAATGCTTGATATATTTCAAATTCATTCTCTTTTAACATGTCTTTTAACGTTGTAAGCATTAATTTTCGGTGGGTAGAACTATGTGTTTTCCCTTTAAGAAACGATTGATTTTGTAAGTCTAATAATAATTGACTTTCCATGTTTATCACTCCTATTTTATATTGAAAGTATCAAAATCATTTGCAATTGAAGTAGATTCAAAAATAGATTTTGCTTCTTGTAATAATTCTTGTAACGCATTATTTTGATAACGTGCAGAAATATGAGTTAAAATAAGTTGTTTAACTTGTCCGTTTTTAGCAAGTGTCGCTGCTTGTTTAGTAGTTGAATGAAAATAGTTATAAGCTAAATCTTCACGGTCCCCATCAAAAGTCGCTTCATGGACAAGCACATCAGCATTCATTATGTGACTTTTAAATTCATTATCAAATCGTGTGTCTCCGAAAATGCAGACAACTCTACCAATTTTTGTTTTACCAATAAAGTCTTCTCGGTTAATAATCGTGCCATCTTCTAAAAGTGTTGAAGCTTGGGATTTAATTGTTTTGTAAATTGGTCCTGGATTGATGCCTTTAGCTTTTAAAGCTTTTACATTTAATTCACCTAGCTTATCTGCCTCTTCAACCCTAAATCCATAACTTGCTATCCCATGGCTTAATGGAAAAGTTGTTACTCTAAAATTATCATCTTCAAATAACACACCGTTGGTAAATTCGATGATTTTTATAGGGTATGTTAAATGCGTGCCACTTATTTTTAAACTTATTTCTATATATTCCTTTATCCCTGGAGGACCATAAACTGTTAATAAGTCATCACCGTTTAAGAATGAGCGACTGCTGAGTAAACCAGGCAAGCCATAAATATGGTCGCCATGCAAATGCGTGATAAAGATTTTATTTATTTTACGTGGTTTAAGGTTTGTGTGTAATATTTGATGTTGTGTAGCTTCACCACAATCAAAAAGCCAAATTTGGTTAATCTCTTCAATAAGGTTTAATGCTAGTGATGAGACATTTCTTTCTTTTGAAGGAACACCAGCTCCTGTGCCTAAGAATTTAATTTCCATAAAAATCCTCCGTTACTTAACTTAATAAGTAAAGTATAACGGTTTTTCGCTAATTTGTATAAGGAAAGATAGTGAGCCTATAGCCAAATATGTTATAATTATTAAAGATATTTAATTCTGGAGGAACAAAAATGTCAAAAACAACACCAATGATGAAACAATATTTACGTATTAAAGCAGAACATCAAGATTCTTTTTTGTTTTTTAGATTAGGCGACTTTTATGAATTATTTAATGAAGATGCTATTCAAGCAGCTCAATTATTAGAAATTACGTTAACTAAAAGAGATTCTGCAAAAAAGGATGCCATTCCTATGTGTGGTGTTCCTTATCATGCGGCTGAAAATTATATAAAAACGTTAGTAGATCAGGGATATAAAGTAGCGATATGTGAGCAAGTTGAAGATCCTAAAACTGCTCAAGGTGTTGTTAAAAGAGAAGTAGTACAAGTTGTAACACCTGGAACTGTTATGGAAGCTTCGATGCTAAAAGAAAAAGAAAGTAATTATATAGCAAGTATTACACAATTTGACACTGATATTTATGTGATTGTCTATCATGAACTGTCAACAGGAGAATCCCAATTAATCGAAATTGATGAAGACTTTGATTTCGTTGTGCATGAGCTAGGAAATAGAAATATTAAAGAACTCGTGATATCGAGTAAATTTCCTGATGATTTAAAAAGCCGGTTGAAATCACGACTTAATATTACATTCTCTTATGAAGATAATGTTAGTTTTAATGGTGAATTTCGAAATCTAGTAGATAACATTAATAGCGAACGCTTATTAACAAGTTTCAGTCGTTTGTTAAATTACATAACACACACGCAAAAAAGGTCACTTCACCATTTTCAAAAAGCTGAAG
Source organism: Pseudogracilibacillus sp. (assembly GCA_035301645.1). Lineage (GTDB taxonomy): Bacteria > Bacillota > Bacilli > Bacillales > Amphibacillaceae > Pseudogracilibacillus. The sequence goes on from DATGTX010000067.1 coordinate 22,324, forward strand.
TTATTCATCTAAATCATTACTTATCCTTAGATATGTATTCAAGACGTAATCTTGAATTAACTGAAACTTTATTGAAAAAAGAAAAATACGGCTCATTACTTTGGATTCTTGATGAAACTGTCACAGCTATGGGGGCTCGGACGTTAAAGAAATGGATTGAGCGCCCCTTATATAATGAACAGTTAATTAATAAACGATTGAATATTGTTGAAGCGATGCTCGAAGGCTTTTTAGAAAGAGAAACTTTAAGACAAACTTTAAAATACGTCTATGATTTAGAAAGATTAGCCGGCAGAATTTCATTTGGTAATGTGAATGCAAGAGACTTAAATCAATTAAAGTCATCACTTAAACAAGTCCCAGCAATTAAAGAGGTTTTAAAAAACTTTGAAACGACAGAAATAAATAAATTAAATCAGTCACTTGTTTATCCGCGTGAGCTTGTTAAATTATTAGATGACAGTATTATTGACAACCCTCCTATTTCAATCACGGAAGGTAATCTCATTAAAGATGGCTTTAATGAAAAACTAGATAAGTATCGAGAAGTTTCTAAACATGGTAAGGAATGGATTGCAGAACTTGAACGGAAAGAAAAGGAAATTACGAATATTAAATCATTAAAAGTCGGATATAACCGGATGTTTGGTTATTATATTGAAATTACTCATGCTAATAAACATTTAATACCTGAAGGAAGGTATGAACGCAAGCAGACATTAACAAATGCAGAAAGATATGTTACACCAGAATTAAAAGAGCGTGAAAAATTAATCCTTGAAGCAAATGAGGAAAGTGTCGATCTTGAACATCATTTATTTTTAGAAATTAGAGAAACACTAAAAGATAATATTGAACAAGTTCAATCACTCGCAAAAACGTTAAGTGAAATAGACATTTATCAATCCTTTGCACAAGTTAGTGAACAGAACAATTACAGACGGCCTTCTTTTAACCAAAAACATGTTAATATCCAGGAAAGTCGCCATCCAGTAATTGAAAAAGTAATGAGTGAGGGCATGTTTGTGCCTAATGATATTTATCTAGATGAATACAATCAGATTTTACTTATTACAGGGCCAAACATGTCTGGTAAAAGTACGTATATGCGTCAGCTTGCTTTAACGATTATTATGGGGCAAATCGGGTGTTTTGTTCCAGCAAAGCAGGCAGAACTTATTTTATTTGATCAAATATTTACACGGATTGGTGCAGCAGATGACTTAGTCGCAGGGCAGAGTACCTTTATGGTAGAGATGCTTGAAGCAAACCATGCTTTAGCAAATGCCACAGAACATAGTCTGATCTTATTAGATGAAATTGGAAGAGGAACAAGTACATACGATGGTATGGCTTTAGCTCAGGCGATTATTGAATATATTCATGAAGAAATAAAAGCAAAAACATTATTTTCAACACATTATCATGAATTAACAGAATTAGAATCAGCTTTACCAGCTTTGAAAAACCTTCATGTTAAAGCGGAAGAGTATGATGAAAAAATCGTATTTTTGCATAAAGTAGATGAAGGTCGAGCGGATCAAAGTTACGGAATTCATGTAGCAAAGTTAGCCGAATTACCTGAAAAACTGATTGATAGAGCAAATGTTATTCTTACAAGTTTAGAAGCAGAACCAACAACTAAAAATGCACCTACGAATACAGTGCATGAATCCGAAGGGCAATTAACATTTTTTGTTGAGTCTGAAGATACATCTACAAAGAAAAAAGAGGTTAAAACTGTAAAAAAATCAGATTCAGATGTATTAAATGAATTAAAATCTATCAATCTTCTCGAATTAACACCACTTGAAGCAATGAATTTAGTTTATAACTTACAAACTAAACTTAAAAAGTAGAAAGGATGACTTGTTTGAAAATACGTCAATTACCAGAATCGCTCGCTAATAAGATCGCAGCTGGAGAAGTAGTTGAACGACCTGCTTCTGTTGTTAAAGAATTGATTGAAAATAGTCTTGATGCTGAAAGTACGATGATAAAAATAGAAGTAGAAGAAGCGGGTTTAAATTTAATAAAAATAAGTGATAATGGAATAGGTATGTCAGAAGACGATGTCAAACGATCATTTCTACGGCATGCGACAAGTAAAATTCAATATGATACTGATTTATTTCATGTTAAATCTCTAGGTTTTAGAGGAGAAGCTCTGGCAAGTATCTCTGCGGTCAGTAAACTTACAATTAAAACATCTACAGGTGACGCTGCCGGAATAGAAATTTATTTAGAAGGTGGAAAAGTCATTAAAACGTCTAAGAGTGATGCTAGACAAGGAACAGAAATAACTGTAGAACAATTATTCTATAATACACCAGCTCGCTTAAAATATATGCGAACAATTTATACAGAATTAGGTCATATTACAGATTTAGTCAATCGGTACGCTTTAGCTCATCCTCATGTGAGGTTTGAAGTTATTCATAATAAAAAAGCGCTATTTAAGTCGCCAGGAACAAATCAATTGCTACAAGTGATTGCACATATATATGGTAATAATGTTGCCCGACAAATGATTAAAATAAATGAAGAAACAAAAGATTTTACAGTGACAGGTTATATTGCTAAGCCTGAAATAACAAGATCATCTCGTAACTTTATTACTTTAGTTATTAATGGTAGGTATATAAAAAACCAAGGTTTAACGCAAGCAATTTTAAGAGCTTATCATACTTTATTACCTATTCATCGAAGTCCGATTGTCGTTATTTCGATTAAAATGGATCCAATATTAGTCGATGTTAACGTTCATCCAACAAAATTAGAAGTCAGGTTTAGTAAAGAAAAAGAACTGATTGCGCTAATTGAAAAAATTATTAAAGACACCTTTAAAAATCTAACGTTAATACCGAATGTAACTCAACCAACAGAAAATATAAAAAAGCAAAAAACACTTCAAATGGATGCAGAACAGTTTCATAAAAACTCATTAGAAGCTCTTGAATCATTTGAGCCGGTTGAATCAACTAATATTTTTTCAGGAACATACGATAAAAATGAGAGTGATGAGACAGACGTAATCAATGAAGCACATGTCTTTAAAGAGGCTTTTTCTGACGCTCAGAAAGAAGAAATGACATCTGAACGCATTCCACCTCTTTATCCAATAGGCCAGCTGCAGGGCACTTATATCTTAGCACAAAACGAATTAGGGTTTTATATGGTAGATCAACACGCTGCACAAGAAAGAATTAAATATGAATTTTTTAGAGATAAACTAGCTGAAACAGATAATGAACTTCAATCTCTTTTAATTCCAATTACATTTGAATTTACTAATGAAGAGCTTATATTTATTAAAGAAAATGAAAAGTTATTAAACGAGATTGGTTTATTTTTTGAAGAATTTGGTCATCAAACTTTAGCAATAAGAGATGTGCCTACATGGTTTCCTAAAGATACTGAAGAAGAAATCGTGCGTGATATGATAGAACAAATCATTGTTGATAATACAATTAGTGTTAAAACAATCCGTGAAGAGGTTGCAATCATGATGTCGTGCAAACGATCTATTAAAGCAAATCATCATTTAGACATGACTGAAATGAATTTACTATTGAATGATTTAAGATCATGTGAAGAACCTTTCACATGTCCACATGGTAGGCCGGTCATTGTTCATTTTACAACCTATGAAATTGAAAAAATGTTTAAACGCATCATGTAATTTTTAGAATAAGGAGACGCCTATGAAAGAGAAAGTAATTGTGATTGTTGGTCCTACTGCAGTTGGTAAAACAGAATTAAGTTTAAAGTTAGCAAAAGACTTATCAGGTGAAATTATCAGTGGTGATTCCATGCAAGTATATAAGGAATTAGATATCGGAACAGCTAAAGCGACAAAAGAAGAGCAAGAAATAATACCCCATCATTTAATTGATATTATTAAAATGACAGAGGAGTTTTCAGTCTCTGATTTTCAAACGAAAGCAAGATCTCTTATCAAGGACATAACATCACGTGGAAAATTACCAATTATCGTCGGTGGAAGCGGTTTGTATATTCAAAGTATTCTTTATGATTATCAATTTCCTAATGAAGCACGTAATGAAGAGTTAACGAGACAACTAGAAAAAGAAGTCGAGTCTAAAGGTATTGAACCGTTATATAATCAATTGAAAGAAATAGATCCAAAGCAAGCGAGTAAAATACATCCTAATAATCATAGGCGTGTCATAAGGGCAGTTGAGATATACAAAACGACAGGCCTAACAATGACTGAAATTCAAGCAAGACAAAAAGTGACACCGCTTTATGATGCACACATTATTGGTCTTGAAATGGACCGAGATTTATTATATAAGCGGATAAATGAACGTGTGGACATAATGATTCAAGCTGGATTAGTAGCAGAAGCTAAAAATGTTTTCGATACTGTTGGCGAAAATAGCCAAGCAATGAGTGGGATAGGCTATAAAGAATTAGTTCCTTATTTCAAGAGTGAGATGTCTCTAGATGAATGCATAGAAGTATTGAAACTTAATTCTCGACGTTTTGCCAAAAGACAATATACTTGGTTTAAAAATAAAATGGATATTTCTTGGTATAATATATCGGCTAGCACTAAGCAAGATATTTATGATACAATTAGTGCAGAGTTGACGGAATAAAATTACAATAAAAGGAGTCGAAGTAAATGTCAAAGCTAGTTAATATTCAAGATCAGTATTTAAATACTTTAAGAAAAGAAAAAACAGCTCTTACAGTTATTTTAACCAATGGTTTTCAATTAAGAGGACGCATTAAAGGCTTTGATAATTTTACAGTACTATTAGACTCAGATGGTAAAGAACAATTAATTTATAAGCATGCAATTTCAACCTTTGTGCCTGTGAAAAATGTTAATCTAACTGAAACAGATTAACTAAAAGCAACTATCCATTGATAGTTGCTTTATTTATTCAAAATATTAGCAAGGGGTGAGTAAACTGTCAAAAGAAAGAGTATTAATTATAGGTGTCCAACTACAAAAAAATACAGAACAACATTTTGCTTCGACAATTGAAGAATTAAAGTCTCTAAGTGAAACTGCTGGGGGCCAAGTAATAGAAGTTATGACTCAAAAAAGTGAAAGAATCCATTCAGCTACTTATGTGGGAAAAGGGAAAGTAGAAGAAATAGCTTCTTTTGTTGATGCTGAGGAAATTGATTTAGTTATTTGTAATGATGAATTGTCACCAAGTCAATTAAGAAACTTAAACGATCAACTAGAAGTTCGCATTATCGATAGAAGTCAATTAATCTTAGATATCTTCGCTCAAAGAGCAGATACTAAAGAGGGTAAGTTACAAGTTGAACTTGCTCAATTACAATATATGTTACCAAGACTTCATGGTATGGGTACGATACTTTCACGTTTAGCAGGTGGTATTGGTACTAGAGGACCAGGAGAAACAAAATTAGAATCTGATCAAAGGCATATCAGAAGAAGAATAGATGAAATAAAAGGACGCTTAAAGGTAGTTGTTAAGCAAAGACAACAGTACAGAGAACGCAGAAAATTAAATCACGTTTTCCAAATTGCAATTGTCGGTTATACAAACGCTGGTAAATCAACAATATTTAATCGACTAACAGACGAGGAGTCACTTGAAGAAGACCTCTTATTTGCTACGTTGGATCCTTTAACAAGAAAAATCAGTTTGCCTTCTGGTTTCGAGACGCTTATAACAGATACGGTTGGTTTCTTACAAGATTTACCGACTTCACTTATTGCCGCATTTAAATCAACATTAGAAGAGGTAAGTGAATCAGATTTAATTATTCATGTTGTCGATGTAACACATGAAGATAAACAGCAACAACAAGAAACCGTGATTAGCATTTTAAAAGACTTAGATGCTCAAAAGATTCCAATATTAACTGTTTATAACAAACGAGATAAGTTAACTGAAGATTTTATCCCAACACATCATCCTTATGCTTTAATTAGCGCTTATAATGAAACAGATTTAGATAATCTACTTGAAAAAATTGAACAAGAAATAAAAAATGAATGGGATTACTTTGCGATTAATTTAAATCCAAGTGAAGGTAAAATTATGCACCAAATTGAACGGGAAACAATTTTAGAAGAAAGTAAGTTTGACGAAGTGAAAAATGAGTATTATTTAGCAGGTTATATTAGAAAAGACCATCCAATCCAAGGGGTTATAAAGGAGAAACGTATATAATGCATACATTAATAAATGAAACAGTGATTCAAGCAGAAACAGATAGTGAAATGATATTTAAGTTAATTAATCAAAACGTTGAAATAAACCAGAAGCGAGTATTAGATGCTTTTAGACGAAATCAGATTGGTGATTTTCATTTTACATCAAGTGACGGATATGGATATGATGATAGTGGACGTGATAATTTAGAAGCGGTTTATGCAGATGTATTTGGAACGGAAGACGCGCTTGTTCGTCCGCAACTCGTTTCAGGTACACATGCTATTTCCACAGCTTTATTTTCATTATTAAGACCGAATGATGAATTACTTTATATTACAGGTAGCCCTTATGATACGTTAGAAGAAGTTATTGGAAAACGTGGAAAAGCTTCAGGCTCATTAAAAGACTTAGGTGTCACTTATAATGAAGTCGAATTACTCAGCGATGGTGCGGTAAATTTTGAGCAAGTAAAAAATAAAATTAATGAACGGACAAAAGTGATTGGTATTCAAAGATCTAAAGGATACGAAGACCGACCATCTTTTACAGTAGCACAAATTAAAGAAATGATTGATTATGTTAAAGAAATCAATCAAGAACTAATTGTGTTTGTAGATAATTGTTATGGCGAATTTGTAGAAGATATAGAACCAACTCATGTAGGTGCTGATTTAATTGCGGGATCTTTAATTAAAAATCCAGGTGGTGGTTTAGTTAGAGCAGGTGGGTATATAGCAGGTTCTGAAGAGCTCATACTTAATGCAGCGAATAGACTAACAGCGCCTGGTCTTGGTAAAGAAACAGGAGCAACATTAGGTATGTTGCAAGAAATGTATCAAGGTTTCTTTATGGCACCTCACATTGTTGGTGAAGCTTTAAAAGGAGCAGTATTTACAGCACGTTATATGGAACTCAAAGGATATCAAGTAAAACCACTTTATAATGAGAAAAGAACAGATATCATTCAAACAATTAAATTTGAAAATGATGAAAAAATGATTAAATTCTGTCAAAATATCCAAAAAGGTTCTCCTGTTAATTCTTACGTTGAACCTTATCCAAGTGATATGCCAGGTTATGACGAAAAAGTTATTATGGCAGCGGGTACCTTTATTCAAGGTTCTAGTATTGAACTTTCAGTAGATGGGCCAATTAAACCTCCTTATATAGCATTTTTACAAGGTGGATTAACATACGCACATGTTAAAATAGCTATAATTGAAACTGTAAATAATTTAGAAGCATAAAAAAAGTCCTAAATAGTAAAGTATATATCTAAAAGATATTACCAAACTAATTTAGGACTTTTTTATATAATATTTCGATAAAGACCAATAATTTTACCTAAAATTGATACATTATCTAATAAAATTGGGTCTAAACTGTCATTTTCAGGTTGTAATCTAAAGTGGTTCTTTTCTTTATAAAATCTTTTTACTGTTGCTTCTTCATCTTCCGTCATTGCCACGACTATTTCGCCATTAATTGCTGTAGTCTGTTGTTTAACAATTACCTTATCACCATCATAAATACCTGCATTAATCATACTATCACCTTCAATAATAAGGACGAATAAATTATCGCTCTCTTTTGCACTAGAGCTAGGTATAGGTATATATTCTTCAATATTTTCAACAGCTGTAATAGGAAGTCCTGCAGTTACTTTTCCGATTAAAGGTGCATAACGAGCTGTATCTTTATCAATGTCATTACTAGGATCAAGATTAATTATTTCAATAGCTCTAGGTTTAGTTGGATCTCGTTTAATGAAACCTTTCTTTTCTATTCTTTCTAAATGTCCATGCACAGTAGAACTGGAAGCTAATCCAACTGCTTTAGCTATTTCTCGAACAGCAGGTGGGTATCCTTTTGTTTTAACTTCGGATGTTATAAAATCAAAAATCATTTGTTGTCTTTCAGATAACTTTTTCACGTGATCACCTCATTTTACATGCATTCTTATTCATTATATTATCATTTAGCAAGTAAAAGTCAAACATAAGTTCGCATATTTAAACAACAATATAAAAAATGATCACTTAACTTTTATAAGAGAGACAGATGAAGTATAATACATAAGTGTTATGTTAAATAATAAGGAGCGACGGTATGGTATCAGATTTGGAAATTAAAAGAATAAATGAACTTTCAAAAAAGTCTAAAACTAATAAAGGTTTAACTAATGAAGAGAAAATTGAACAAAAAAAATTACGACAAAAATATTTAGACAGTGTTAAAAGTTCTTTTACCAATCAAATTTCGTCAATGAAAGTAATTGATCCAAAGGGTACAGATGTTACACCTGATAAAGTAAAACAATTGAAGAAACAACTACAAAAAACTAAGGATGATAAATAATATGTCAAATACAATCGAACAAAAATCAATTAACACTATTCGTACTTTATCAATTGATGCAATTGAAAAAGCTAATTCAGGGCATCCTGGTTTGCCAATGGGAGCTGCGCCGATGGCTTATACATTATGGACAGATTTCATGAATCAAAACCCAAGTCATTCAAAATGGTTTAACCGTGATCGTTTTGTACTCTCGGCAGGCCATGGTTCTATGTTGCTTTATAGTTTATTACACTTATCAGGGTATGATGTAACGATAGATGATTTAAAAAACTTCCGTCAGTGGGAATCACGTACGCCAGGACATCCAGAAGTACTTGACACAGATGGTGTTGAAGCGACAACAGGTCCTTTAGGACAAGGTGTTTCAATGGCTGTAGGTATGGCTATGGGTGAAAGTCACTTAGCTGCAAAATACAACCGTGAAAACTTTAATATTGTTGATCACTACACTTATTCACTTGTTGGTGACGGGGATATTATGGAAGGTATTACACATGAGGCAGCGTCACTTGCAGGCCATTTAAAATTAGATAAATTAATCGTTTTATACGATTCTAATGATATTTCATTAGATGGTGATTTAGATCGTTCATTCTCAGATAATACACATGCACGTTTTGAAGCTTATAACTGGCAGGTTATCAGAGTTGAAGATGGTAATGATATTAATGAAATTAGAACAGCATTAAAAAAAGCGCATGAAAATACGAGTCAACCAACATTAATTGAAATAAAAACTGTGATTGGTTTCGGTTCTCCAAATAAATCAGCATCATCTGCTTCACATGGTGCACCATTAGGAGAAGAAGAAGCAATTTTAACAAAAGCAAATTACAAGTGGCCTCATGAAGCATTTGAAGTACCTGAAGAAGTTTATACAGATTTTAAAACTAAAATTTTAGACCAAGGTGCGAAAAAAGAAGCTGCTTGGAATGAACTTTTAGAAAAATATAATGATGAGTATCCAGATTTAGCTAAAGAGTTCAAACAAGTAATGGAAAATGAATTACCAGAAGGTTGGGATTCAAGCTTACCTCAATATAAATTTGGAGAAGATAAATTAGCAACTCGCGTTGCGTCAAGTGAAGTAATAAATGCTTTATCTAATTCAGTACCACAGTTATTTGGAGGAAGTGCTGACTTAGCAAGCTCAAATAATACAATGATGAAAGAAGAAGATGATTATACAGCTGATCATTATGCTGGCCGTAATATTTGGTTTGGCGTTAGAGAATTTGCCATGGGAGCAGCACTTAATGGGTTAGCATTACACGGCGGATTAAAACCATATGGTGGAACATTCTTTGTATTTAGTGATTATATGCGTGGAGCCATTCGTTTATCTGCAATTATGAATGCGCCTGTTACTTACGTATTCACACACGATTCAATTGCTGTAGGTGAAGATGGTCCAACACACGAACCTGTAGAGCAATTACCGTCTTTAAGAGCAATACCTAACCTTTCTGTGATACGTCCAGCAGATGGTAATGAAACGCAGGCAGCATGGCGTTTAGCAATGGAAGCTACAAATAAACCAACAACACTTGTTTTAACGCGTCAAGGTTTACCAACCATTACTAAAGACGCTGAAGAGACATATGAAAATGTTAAAAAGGGCGCATATGTCATTAGCCCGAATAAAAACGCAGAAGCAATTCTTATTGCAACTGGTTCAGAAGTTCAATTAGCTATCGCAGCTCAAGAAGAATTGACTACAAAAGGAATTAATGTATCAGTTGTTAGTATGCCTTCATGGGACTTATTTGAAGCTCAACCTACAGCTTATAAAGAAACTGTATTACCTAAAGATATAACGAAACGTGTAGCAATCGAAATGGCTAACCCGCTTGGATGGGAACGCTTTGTTGGTTTAGAAGGTACGATTATTGGTATTGATACTTTTGGTGCCTCAGCTCCTGGTAATAAAGTAGTTGAAGCTTACGGCTTTAATGTTGAAAATGTAGTTAAACAAGTAGAAAACACAATTAAATAAATATATTTGTTAAAAGATTGTTTTAAACTGTTTAATTTACTATAATGTATAAGGAACTTTAGTTAAGGGGGAGTCGAATCAATGTCAACAATTTGGGTAGTAATTATTGCTTTGGTAGCATTAATAGCTGGTCTAGCATTAGGTTTCTTTATTGCTAGAAAATATATGATGGATTATTTAAAGAAAAATCCACCAATTAATGAACAAATGTTACGTACATTAATGATGCAAATGGGACAAAAACCATCACAAAAGAAAATTAATCAAATGATGCGTTCTATGAACGACCAACAAGAAAAAAAACCAGAAAAGAAAAAATAGATTTTTAGTAAAACTTACTTCCTAATGTTATAATTAATAGGGAAGTAAGTTTTATTTTTTTATATATAAGGAGGGACAATACAAATGAGTGAACAAAAAGCTACATTTGCAGGTGGTTGTTTTTGGTGTATGGTAAAACCTTTTGATGAGTTAGAGGGTATTATAAATGTTGTTTCAGGTTACACAGGAGGAGAGGTAGAAAATCCTACTTATGAACAGGTTTGTTCAAATCAAACAGGTCATTTGGAAGCTGTACAAATAACTTTTGATCCTAATTTAATCACATATAAAGATTTACTAAATATGTATTGGCCACAGATTGATCCAACAGATCCAGGAGGTCAATTCCATGACCGTGGAGAATCATATCAAACAGCAATATTCTATCATAATAAAGAACAAAAAGAATTAGCTGAACAAAGCAAAAAAGAAATAGAAGATAAAAATATATTTAAAAAACCAATTGTCACACAAATAAGAGAAGCTAAACCATTTTATGAAGCAGAAGAATATCACCAAGATTTTTATAAAAAAGATCCACGTCATTATCAAGCATATCGCAGGGGATCAGGTAGAGATAATTTTATAGAGAAGAATTGGAGTGAAGCTTAAATGGAAAATTTAACCCCAATGCAAAAACACGTTACTAAAGAAAATGGGACAGAACCACCATATAAAAATGAATATTGGGATAATGTTGAAGAAGGTATTTACGTTGATATCATTTCCGGGGAACCTTTGTTTTCTTCAAATGACCAGTATGATGCTGGATGTGGCTGGCCAAGTTTTACAAAGTCAATCAAAGATGAAGAAGTTGTAGAGAAAGAAGATAACACATTAGGCATGAGAAGAGTCGAAGTTAGGAGTAAAACTGCTGATTCACATTTAGGTCATGTTTTTCCTGATGGACCTAAAGAAACAGGCGGAGACCGTTATTGTATCAACTCAGCAGCTCTAAGATTCATAAAGAAATCAGACCTAGAAAAAGAAGGTTATGGTGAATACCTAAAAACTTTCTAGTAGACAATAAAAGTAATATGTAAACAAGTATAATTAACGATAATTTAATTATGTAAACAAAGAAAAGAATGGAGATAAAAATGAAACATCTGACATGGGAAACTGATGAATCCATTAAACAAGTAAAATGTATTCATGCAAATGCAAAAAAGTATAAAGTTGATAGCAAGTTAACACCTGGTAAAGTTTATGATGTAAAAAATGAAACTGAAGAGTTTGTTTTTATTGTAGATGATTCTGGTAAAGTTGCTGGATATTTTAAAGATTATTTCGAAGTTATATAATATAAGTTGTAATGTTACGCATGCTAGTGACATTACAACTTATTTTTTTATATAAAAAATTATGATTTGGTAGTAATAGTAGGTTTAATCGTTAATATCATGCTAGCAAAGCAAATTTATTAATTAATCACTGATCATCGGAGTTTTAATCAAGATTTAGTTAAATTAAAGTAGTTTTTTCATTTAACTTAGGTAAATTTGCTTAAATATAACTCGTTAACTAATAAACAGAAAAATTAGAGCAAAAAATACCAATATTTAAGTAAAATATGAGCTAAAATATCCATCAACTTTAAAAAGATTAGTTAGACTTAATTAATCTAACTTCCTATAATATATATTATGTAAACTAGAATAAAATGAAAAAGAACTTGTTATTTATCTATTTCAATACTATATAAAAAACCCTAAAGTAAACTTTTCAGTCTAACTTTAGGGTTTTATATTTATAGTTTTTTAAATTGTATTGAGCTTATTTACGTAATTGTAAGTCGATAGTGATTTTTATCTGGTCGCCTACTAGAAAACCGCCTGCTTCAAGTGCAGTATTCCAATTTAAACCAAACTCTTTACGGTTGATTTTAGTAGAACCTGTAAATCCAGCAGCTTCGTCGCCACTCATAGGGTCTTTAGCTACGCCTTCAAAAGTGAGGTCAAACTTCACTGTTTGTGTTGTACCTCTAATAGTTAAATCACCAATCATATCGTAATTATCTTCTGATGTTTTTTGGATATCTGTTGCAGTAAATGTTATATTAGGGTGATTCTCCACATCGAAGAAGTCTGCTGAGCGTAAATGTTCATCTCTATCTGGCATATGCGTATCAATTGAATTAGTATTTATAGTAAAATTAATTGAAGCATCAGTTAAATCTTCTGGATCTAACTCAATATCGCCATAAAACTCATTAAAAGTTCCTTTAACGTTTGAAATCATCATATGTTTAACCGAAAAATCTACTGTACTGTGAACTGTATCAACGTTCCATTTTGCTTTTGTCATGTAAAATTCCTCCAAATATTTAATAGTTTAATAATCTGCTAAACACGACTCATTCTAACGTGAAATCATGTTTATTTTCCTTTTTTACGCTGGACTGCTATAATTTTAAATATAAATTTTAGGACTAACAAACCCCCTCTCAATATATCGTTATATCGTTCAAGTAGTTATTTTGAACGTGACGTATCGAATGAACGAATACGTGATTCTATATATTCACGTTGAGGTTCTAATAATGGAGGAAGTGCAAGACTTTCACCTAACGATTCATATGGTTCGTCGTTCATAAATCCAGGTCCATCTGTTGAAATCTCAATCAAAATATCTCCCACTCGAGTATAGAGAGCTTCAAAGTAAAAACGGTCTACATTACCTGAGTGTTGCATTCCTAACTTCGTATACTTATCTTCCCATTCTTTAATTGCTTTATGGTCTTTTACTCTGAAAGACACGTGATGAACTTGTCCGTATCCTTGTTTACTAGGATTTTTATCATCTTTTCTCAAAATAACTTGTCCACCATTTCCACCTTGACCTACATCAAATAATGCGACATTATCTTCTTCCAAAATTAATTTCATTTTGTAAACATCAATAAGCACTTTTTTGAATTTCTCAAAATAGCTAACCGTAATTTCAATAGGACCTAATCCATAAATTGCTTTATCTTCAGGGACAGGGCCGTTTTTCCATGGTATGCCTGGTGCTACACCTTTATTAGTTTCATCAGAAAAAAGTTGATATTTTTGACCATCTGCTTCTTCAAAAGGAAGTACTTTTTTACCAAAAATTTCTTGAATACCATCATTTTTAACATCAAATTGTTTAAAACGCTCTAGATAATATTTAAGTGCATTATCATTTGGCACTCTTAAGCCTGTTCTAGAAATTGAGTTCGTCCCTGCTATCCCCTTTGGGATATTCGGAAAATCAAAGAATGTCATATCTGTTCCGGGTGATCCGATATCATCAGCAAAGAAAGTATGGTATGTGTGAATATCGTCTTGATTAACTGTTTTTTTAACTAAACGCATGCCAAGTACTTCTGTAAAAAACTTATAGTTTCGCATTGCACTATCTGTCATTGCTGTTACATGATGAATACCTAACAATTCATTTGTCATTTAAAAAACTCCTTTTATTTAATTATACAAGTAATTAATATATTACTAAACTGAGATACTTAGGTAAAAAATATATTATATACACATCGATAAACCTTCTTAATTAATATATCTCGAATTAATACTAATTATACGACGCTATATTATAACTGTCAACTAGAGTGGATTATAATTTTTTTAATCTTAATTTTTTATTTATGTAAAAAAATAAACAACCATTGTATTTTACACAATGATTGTTTTGGCATTTCAATTAATATAATTTAAAAATGACACTAACTAGTGAATAAATAATAACAGTTGAAAATAAAACGGTCATATGGATTAAAGAATAAATAAATAACATTGTTGCCCACTTCTGAGTTTCCATCTTTTTATAACCATAAATATTTAAAATTAACCACCCTAAACTTAATGTAAAGGCCATTAGAGTTAATCCGAGACTTATGGGGTTAAATAAAAAGCTTGCTGCTAATAATATAATTAAATAAATGTTAGTTTGTATGTATGTTCGTTTGACACCTTTAGCAACAGGTAACATTGGAATCTTTGCTGCTGTATAATCTTTTTGCTTTCTTAAAGCGATAGCATAAAAGTGTGGCATTTGCCAAAAAATAGTAATCAAAAATAATCCTATAATTGCAGGGTGTAAAATGTTTTCATTAATTGCCGCCCAACCTATTAATGGAGGCATTGCACCTGAAATACTGCCTATTTCTGTATTTAAATAAGTAAATCGTTTACTCCAAATTGTATAAGGAAAAACATAGAAAAACAAACCTAAAAATCCTAAATATGCAGCTGTAGGAGTTGTAAACCATAAGGCAATAATCCCGACAACAGCCATGATGGTAGCCATGGACATGACGAAGTATGGATTTATCTCTCCAGTTACTGTAGGTCTTTTTTTAGTTCTTTCCATTATTGCATCGATATCTCTTTCGTATAAATTATTAAAAGATCCAGCTGCTGCTATGACTAAAGAAGAGCCTATTAAAGCTAAAATTGTTTCTAACCATTTTTCAAAAATACCTACTTGATATGTATACATTGATAGAGTTAAACCTGCAAACATTGGAATTAAATTTGAAGTAATAATACCTGTTTTAATTGTTTGACTAAACATGTCATATCTTGAGATTAACTGTTCATTATTTTTATTTTTCATAACATACTCATGTTCTCCTTTATAATTAACTGTGTATAGACAATCATAATAGCAAGCAGTCATACAATCAACAAATATGCGAAAAAAATAAGAATACTATCACTATGACATGACAGCATTCTTATTAATATAATTAAAAATTAGATTCGCTTGGACCAGTCCAATTAATCATACCTGGTAATACATTATAAATATCAGTTATTCCTTCGTTTATCATAAAATTAACGGCATATTGACTACGGCTTCCTGTGCGACAAATCACATATACCGTTTTATTTTTATCTATTTCATCTAGACGAGAACTAAGTTCCCCTAATGGAATATGTGTTGAGTTTGGAATATGTTTTAAAGCATATTCAGCGGGCTCACGTACATCTAGAATAATTGATGCTTTATTGTTAATTTTAGTTTCAATCTCTTCATTTGTTGCTATCTTCATATCTGTCATATTAGCTTCTCCTATCAAATCAGGACATAAATTTATCTACTTTTAACAAGTAAGTCAATCGCTTCTTTTACTATTTGTGATGTCTCTTCTTCGTTTCCTTGGCTATCAGTAACACACTTTTGCAAGTTTTCAGCAACTATTAAAGCTATAGAACGATCTAAGGCAGTACGTGCAGCTGATAATTGGCTAGTTACATCTTTACAATCTTTTTCTTCATCCATCATTCTTAATATGCCTCTGACTTGCCCTTCCACGCGTTTTAATCTATTTTTAACTTCGTTAGAGTAATTCACAACCAACATCTCCTTTATACCTATCCCCGTATTTTAAATTGAAAGTAAAGAAATGTCTACTTATTTGTTTTCTAAAAAGTTTAAATTCATTGGCCGTATACCAATTTCTGCTAAGTTCCCATTTAGCTGACTTTTTTCAAACTCCCATAAAGCAGAATCGAGTTGTAAATCAACATCTAGATCAGATTTTATTTCAGCAAGTTGTTTTGAGAGATGGAAATTATCTATATCATTTATTAGTTTAGTTTGAATCCCTTTTGTATGTGAATCTATGTTTAAAAGGATATTATCCATTGTTTCATACTCTTTTAATAATTTTAAAGCAGTTTTTTCACCAATGCCTTTAATTCCAGGATAATTATCTGCAGAATCACCCGTTAATCCTTTAAATTCAGTAATTTGTTCAGGTGATACTCCTTTTTTCTCTAAAAAATTAATCTTATTGAATACTTCATAGTTGCTAAGACCTTTTCGCATAATTGCCACGTCAATTTGGTCATCAACTAACTGAAGCATATCTAAGTCACCCGTTTGAATGATAACTTCAGCATCATGATGATATCTTTTGGCAAGTGTTCCAATGATATCATCAGCTTCGTAGTTTTCAATACCTATATTTGGGATATTAAATAAATCTACAGCTTCTTTTGCTAAATCAAATTGCGGAATTAATTCTTTTGGTGGAGCATCACGGTTTGCTTTGTAATTATCATAAATTTCAGTTCGAAATGTTTTACTTTCCATATCCCAACAAACGATAACATGCGTAGGTTCAAATGTATTAATTCCATCTAAAAAGTATCTTAAAAACTGATAGACACCATTTGTTGGAATCCCCTTGTCGTTATACATAAACTGTTGACGAAAAGCAGTTGCAAAAAAACCTCTAAATAATAAAGCCATACCATCTACCAATAAAATTCTATTTTTCACTTAAATAATCATCCTTCATTCTTTATTGATATTTATTAAAATATTATTAAATTCTTTTTCTTTCTCGTTTAAGAACTCTAAATCAACAGTTTCAGTAACGATAGATATTTGATTTTCCACAATCATATCAATATCTTTATTAATATCCATAACTAAATTATCTATAATTTCATCCCATTGAGTTTCATAAGATTGTTTCATTTTGTCTTCATTTTCATCTAAGTAGTATTTAGATTCTTCGTTTAAAATATCAAAGAATAGATCTTTCATTTTTTCACGCTCATTTTTTTCGAAAAAAGATTTTGTATTTCTAAATACTTTTAACGCATGGTCGAACTTACTATAATCTATGTTAAGGAAAGCTTGCTCATAATCAGCAGTTGTTACTTCATAATCTTTTAGGCTGCTTAGTAAATAAATGTCATCTTTGGTCTTTATATTTTCACTAAGTTGCCTATACACGTCGTTTAATAATTCTTTTAAATAACCCTCTACTCTTAATGAGACTGCACGTAACTCTTGTAAAAGTTCATATCCTACGTAATCTATAAAGTTATTGCGATTTACCTTCAATTGATCTTGTGCTTTTCTACCAGACTCGGTAATAGTTGTTGGATTAAAATGTTGTGTAAACATATCATGAAAACGAATATAGAGTCGTTCATGCACAAAATGTAATTGACGAGTAATCCGTTCTAACAAGCGACTCTCATACACAGGGAAATTAAATTCACTTACTAATTTATGCATTTCTACTGCAGTTTCTTTTAATGATTCAATATAAGTAACTTGCTCTTCATTTGTTAATCCGACTGTTTTAATATAGCTACTTAATAAGTTTTTACCACGCTCAATATCCCACAATGCAGATTCAATTGTTAATTGTGCTAAATCTTGTTCAATAAATTTATAAAAATCATTTTCAAATTGACTCATCTCTTCGTTTAAAGGTTGTTGTTCTAATTTATTTTCTAATGACAACTTACTTGATACGGGATAAACTTTAGGGAAGCGAATACCAAGTTCCAAAAGTTGAGATTTAACGTAGTCTAAAACCATTTTTAAATCAGTTTTATTTTCAGCTAAGTCTGAAGCATTAACAATAAAGAACATTTTATCTAATTCAAACGCTTCTTTAACGCGGCCGAGTTGGGTTAAGAAATCTTTGTCAGCACTTGAAATCGCATGATTGTAATAAGTAACATATAAAATTGCATCAGCGTATTTTATATAATCAAATGAAACGTTAGTATGTCGTGCGTTGACTGAATCAGCGCCTGGTGTATCTACAATTGTTATTCCTTTTTGAGTTAATGCACAATCGTAATATAAGTCGACAATTTCAATATAACAAGCCTTTTCTTCATCAACAATAAATGAAGCAAATTCATCTAAGTTAATTTCTATTTGTTTTCCTAAATTGCCTTTTCTTGCATCATATCCAGTGACCATTGCTCTTAAATAAGATTGGTATGTTTTTGATAAAGCATAATGTTCATAAATTTTTTCTTGTTTGACCCAATTCATATATTCATCGAAACTAAGATTCTTCGGAGAGAATTCGCGTGTCATGCTGACAATATCATCAATTAATGTTTCTTCATCTTTTAACGTAATAATGACTGTGCCATGTTTATGTTTTTCATCAATTGGAGAAATCCGATTAATTACTGCTGTAGTTGGATTAGGCGAAACGGGTAAAATCTGTTCACCAAACAATGCATTAGAAAAAGACGATTTCCCAGCACTAAAGGCTCCAAATAAAGCAACAGTTAATTTTCTATTTTCTAAACGCTCTTTTTTACTTAATAAATCATCCATCAATTGGTCAAAACCTGGTAATTCATTAACTGTACTAACAACATTGTCGATTGCTTTGATAATCTTATTTGTAGAGATATTATTATTGCTAGAAACTTCCTCTTCTTTATTTTGAGTTTCTTCAATTACGACGAGATTTTCTTCTTTTTTAATTTCTGGCAATACTTCCTTTTTAATATCTGAACGGTTCTCAACTTTTTTATCGACTAATTCATTAATTTCTTTATCAGGAACGTTATTTGCAATAATCTGATTAAAATCATTGATAGTATTTTTTAATACTTGATTTAATTCATCTTTTTTTGTTTGATAAGTTTGAAAGTCTTCAGCTAAACTATCATCAAATAAAGTTTCGGATTTTATTTTCTCGATATCAAGATTTAATTGTGTTTCTATTTCTTCCCAAAGTGCATTTGCCTTATTTCTAAATAATTGTTTAATATGAGTACTAACCTCATTAGTATAATTTAAGACATACTGGCCATTTATTTGGGCACCAGGTTTTATAAAATGCTTTAAATCTTCTTCTGTATAATTTACTTCTAACTTTTGGATAGATTGCACAAGTTCTTCATTTTGGATTTCATTTTCATTTAAAAAGTCATTTAATTTTTCTTTTAATGACCATTGGATGGTTTTCTCAATATTCGATTGTAATTCAGAAAGAAAAGCTGTTAATCTTTTATTTCTTTCCTCTTCAGTTTTCTTTTTAACACCAAATACACCCACTTTAAAGCCACTTTCTAATGACTCAAGAAAAAATTCTGCTTTATTTCTTAGGCTAGAAGGCATTAAGTAAGCATTTTTAAGTGTTACGTTAATCATGTCACTATATCGTTTATTTAATCTTTCAAATTTAGTAGTTAATTCATTAATCGTTTTATCCATATCAACAAAGAGATTTAAATTTTCACTTGGTATGATATTTTCTAAACTATCATATAACTTTTCTTCAGTCTCTTGTTCTAAAAATTTATAATGTTCTTTGATTACCTGATTAGTTGCTACATCAATACGGTAAGCTGTTTGTGGTTTTTCTTTTAAAATATTAAAGACAGTTGTCTTTATTTTTTCTAGCTGGTTATGTGGTGCCTCCTTATTTAGAACAGAAGAATAAAGAATCTCTTCAGGCACAACATTCCATTGAGCGAATGTTTCTTTTATACTGCGTTCAAATGCATTAAAAGAAAGCTCGTTTTCATTATGTTTATCAATCTGATTAATTATTACGTAAAATGGAATTGACATCGCTTGAATTTCTCTTAAAAAATATAAATTTACTTCTGATTGCACGTGGTTATAATCCATTACATAAAATAAAGAATCGACTAGGTGCAATGAAGATTCTGTCATTAATCTATCAGCATCATCAGCTGCATCAATCCCAGGTGTATCTATGATCGTACTATTTTCTGGTAAAATCATTTCAGAAGTACTGATTTCTAAGCTTTTAATTGAATCTTTATCCATACAAAAATCTTTTATTATATCAATATCATACGGTTCGCTATACTCAACAGCCGGTTCATGTGCAAAATAAACACGTGCAACGCCATCCCCTGAATTTATTTTAACTATATTGGCACTTGTTGGTATTGGACTTTTAGGTAAAACGTCTTTATCGAGTAGATAATTAATCATTGAAGATTTACCCGCTGAGAAATGTCCCGAAAAACTTAAATTAAATTGATTGTTTTCTTTTTTTATGTATAAGTCTAGTGCTTTTTCTGCACTAATTGAATCATTATTTTCAGAAAGCGTATTAAAAAGCACTTTTAAATTTTGATCTGTTATATTTTTAAATTTCAAGATACTATCCCTTTCTAAATGTCATAATATTGTTATTATACGTACAAAACTACATATTTACTAGTAATTCGCTAATAATAAAAATAAACTCATAACCTTCCATATTCATTATAAAGTAGTAAAAAATCATTAATTTTATACTACTGTGTATTGCAAGGTACTGAAAATTTTGCTACACTATATTGTAATACAAGGTAGGTGAATATATGTCAATTAAAAGCCAATTATTAAAAGGAATCTTAGAAGGTTGTATGTTGGCAATTATTGAAAAAAAGAGTGTTTATGGCTATGAACTATCAATGAAATTGCAAAAGTATGGACTAACTGTCAGTGAGGGTTCCATCTACCCAGTGCTTCTCAGAATGCAAAAAAATAAATTAATAGAAGGGGTTACAAAACCTTCGTCAAATGGTCCTAACCGGAAATATTACCATCTAACTGCTGAAGGCATCTTGGCACTTGAATCATTTCAGCTAAATTGGTTGGAAATTACACAGTCAGTCGAACAAATTTTAAAGGAGGAAAACAATACATGAGCACTGCAGAAATTTTAATTAAAGAGAATAACGAAAAACGAAAAGAATTGTCTGATGAAAATTTAGATTATTATGAAGACATGCTAGTCTATATTAGATTGTCTTTCAGTAAGTCAGAAATTGCAACTGAAGAAGTACTATCTGAATTACTTAATCATTTACTTGATGCTCAAGAAAATGGTAAAACTGCTTATGAAGTATTTGGCAATAACCCAAAAGGGTATGTTGAAGAAATTATTGGAGAACTTCCTAAGAAAATACCTAATAATTTTCTTAAGTATTTTTTCATGGGTGCTTTATTCTTCTTTGGAGTCAAAGAGTTTTTCGAAGGCATAGTTAATTTGATTTTGTATTATGGATTTTCAAAAGGCTCTTTAGAAGAAACAATATATGTTGGAACGATGCTTATAAATGTTATTATCCTTTTACCTATAGCTTTTGCATTAATTTATTTATTAATTTTAATTATTCGGTGGTCCACTTTTAAAAAGTTACATTCTGTTTTAGAATTTTTAATTTATTGGATATGGTCAATTATATCATTTGGAATTTTCTTTGTTATCATCTATTTCATGCCAGATTTTGGACCAGAATTACAAATGCTAATTTGGATGCCGATTGCATTCGGAAGTATTTTATTACTATTCGGTTGGTATGTCTTTAAAAAAATTTAAATTAATACATAAAAAATCAGTTAACGACTATTCTCGAAAACTGATTTTTTTAGATTATTTACACTGGATATACGCCATGTTTTCTATCTGTAAAGTTCAAGTTCTTACTCTCATACATTTCATACCGATTAATTAGTTCAGCTCGCAAATTACTTGGTTGCACAACATGGTCAACCACCATTTCCGATGCTAAATTATAAACGTCTATATCTTCTCGATATTCATCTTGTTTTTCTTTTACAAACGCTGCTCTATCTTCTTCGTCTAGCGCTGCAATTTTATTAGCATAGACAGCATTAATCGCTGCTTCTGGCCCCATAACAGCAATTTGTGCTGTAGGTAAGGCAAGCACTGCGTCTGTTTCAAATGCAGGTCCTGCCATTGCATAAAGGCCTGCTCCATAAGCTTTTCTGACGATAACAGAAATCTTTGGTACAGTTGCTTCACTCATCATAGCTAACATTTTAGCACCATGACGAATAATACCTTGGCTTTCTACTTTCGTGCCTATCATAAATCCTGGAACGTCCATTAAGAATAATAAAGGAATATTAAAAGCATCACATAATTGAATAAACTTAGCAGCTTTATCAGCTGAATCTGTAAATAATACTCCACCTTTTGCACGAGGTTGGTTAGCAATAACCCCAACAACTCTTCCATCTATTCTTCCTAAACCGGTAATTAATTCTGTTGCAAAAAGCTTTTTAATTTCACAAAATGAATCTTCATCTATGACACGATTAATTAATTCCATCATATCAAATGGTGCATTTTGATTTTCAGGAATAATTTCTTCTAACGTTTTTTCAAAATCTTTTATCCCCGTAGGATCAATTTGCTTTGGCGAATTTCTATAATTTGCTGGGAAATAACTTAAGTATTTTTTAGCAAATGAAATTGCTTCTTCTTCACTTTTAACGAGTACATCTCCACATCCAGAAACTGAACAGTGCATTTTAGCTCCGCCCATCTCTTCTAAACTTACTTTCTCTCCAATAACCATCTCAGCCATTCGAGGTGAGCCTAAATACATTGAAGCGTTACCATCAACCATAACAACAATATCACAAAATGCAGGAATATACGCACCTCCAGCAGCTGACGGACCGAATAGTAAACACACTTGTGGAATACGTCCTGACATTTTTATTTGATTATGGAATATACGTCCAGCTCCACGACGATTCGGGAACATATCTACTTGATCAGTGATACGCGCTCCTGCAGAATCGACTAAATAAAGCATAGGTATTTCTAGTTTTAAAGCTGTCTCTTGAATGCGCACAATTTTTTCCACGGTGCGTGTACCCCATGAACCAGCTTTAACTGTAGAGTCATTTGCCATGACACATACTTTTTCACCATTTATTTTGCCTATTCCGGTAACTACCCCATCAGAAGGTAGTTCATCAGCCATACAATTTGCGAAAAATGCATCTTCAATATCTAATCCTTCATCAAATAGTAAGTTTAAACGGTCGCGGACGAATAGTTTTCCTTTTGCTTCATTACTTTCATGATACTTGGTAGGTCCACCTTCAGATATTTTCTTAACTCTTTGATTTAACTCATCTACATATGACATTTAACAAAATCCTCCTTAAATCCCTTTATACTTTGGTGTCCTTTTTTCTTTAAAAGCGGCTAATCCTTCTTTTCTATCTTCACTTGGGATTGTTTTTTTATAGAGTTCATGTTCTAGCTTTAATCCTTCTTCTAAATTAAGGTCTAATCCTTCATTTATAGATTGTTTAGCTAGCTGTACAGCAAGTGGTCCATTTTTAATAATTTTTTCAGCATACGCGATAATATGTTTTGAAAAGTTATTTTTAGGAAACACTTTGTCTAAAATACCATATTCGTATGCTTTGTAAGCTTGAATTCTTTCAGCAGTAAAAATCATTTGCTTAGCACGACCAGGTCCTATGAGTCTTGCTAATCTTTGAGTGCCACCTGCTCCAGGTATTATTGCTAATGATGTCTCTGTTAAGCCAACCATTATACCTTCAGCACCTAGTCGTATATCGCATGCTAAAGCTAACTCTAAGCCACCGCCAAAGGCACTACCGTTCATTGCTGCTATAACAGGAACTTTTATTCTTGCGACATTATTTATCGTTTCACCGATTAATGTGACTGCTTGAATAACTTCTTGATCATTCATCGCCTCACGCTCTTTTAAATCGGCACCTGCAGAAAACACTTTATCACCTTGACCAGTGATAATAACACAATGAATTTCTTTATTATTATTAATATCTTCTACAATTAAGTTTAATTCAGTTAGTATCTGTTTGTTTAATGAGTTAGCTGCAGCTTCTCTATTTAATGTGACCAAAGCAATATTACTTTGCTTGATCTCATAATTTATCATTTTATACAAAGTTTTCACCTCAATTGTTTCAATAATTATTCAATAATAGCGATAACGTCGCCTTCGTTAATGAAATCGCCTTCATTAACTTTTAATTCTTTAACAGTTCCACCTTCTTCTGTCGTTACTGGAATTTCCATTTTCATCGATTCTAAAATTGCAATATCTTGTCCCGCTTCTACAGTGTCACCTTCTGCTACTATTATCTTCCACATGTTTCCTGCCATAACTGATTTTACTTCATTCATTTTAATTCCTCCTGTATAAATTTATGTAATTTTGTTTTATTACTCTCAATAAAGTTGGTTGTCGTCTTACCTTTGATGAATTCTTCGTCTTGTGCAATTGCTTGCAACATTGGAATATTTGTTTTAATTCCTGTTATTTTGTAATCTGCTAAAGCTGTTTGTAATAATTTGATTGCTTCAGTCCTATCTTTTCCAGTGACGATTAACTTACTAATCATTGGATCATAAAAATGAGTAATTTTTGCTGGTTTTGAAATTGCTGACTCAATTCTTATATGATCACCAACTGGTTCACTATAATGTGTAATATCTCCTGGTGAAGGGAACGAAGTAATTGGATCTTCTGCATAAATTCTTGCTTCAATTGCATGGCCTTTTAGTTGAATATCAGATTGATTGATAGTTAAAGTTTGCTTATTAGCAATTTTAATTTGTTCTTTAACGATATCTATATGAGTTACTTCTTCGGTAATTCCATGCTCAACTTGAACTCTTGTATTCATCTCTAAAAAATAAAAGTTTTCGTCCTCATCAACTAAAAATTCAATTGTGCCAGCATTTGTATAACCAATTTTTTCTGCAGCTTTAACAGCAGTCTTACCCATTAAGTCTCTTGTTTTTTCTGAAATAAAAGTTGACGGAGCTTCTTCGATAACTTTTTGGTTCCGTCGTTGAATAGAACATTCTCGTTCATATAAATGGATCACATTTCCAAAATGATCACCTAAAAGTTGAACTTCTATGTGGCGTGCATTAACAAGTAACTTTTCTATGAACATTGACCCATCACCAAAAAATTGTTCTGCTCTAACAGAATTGTTTGTAAAAGCTTCTTCTAATTCTTCTTTTTTATGGACAATTTGCATTCCAATCCCGCCACCGCCAGCTGACGCTTTTAGCATAAGAGGAAAACCTACATTTTCTGCTTCTTTTAAAAGATCATCAACATTCAGTATAGCATCTTTACTACCAGGAATAATAGGAACACCTACATTTTCCATTAATTTTCTAGAGGAAACTTTATCACCCATTTTTTCAATTAATTCTGCAGACGGTCCAATAAAAATAATATCATTAGCATCGCATAATTTAGTAAATAAACTATTCTCACTTAAAAATCCATAACCAGGATGAATTGCATCAACATGTGCTTTTTTAGCAACTTCAATAATTTTATCCATATCTAGATAACTTTGATTAACTGGAGGTGTACCAATTAAGTAACTTTCATCTGCGTAATATACAAAATCTGCTTCTCTATCAGCATCTGAATAAACTGCGACAGTTTTTATATCAAGAGAACGACATGCCTTCATAATTCTAAGCGCAATTTCACCACGATTAGCAATCAGTACTTTTTTAATCATTTATTTCCCTCACTTCTTTATTTATTTAAAAGTTCTGCAGCCATTTCTTGAAGTCGATATTTTTGTATTTTTCCGCTGGCAGTCATTGGATACTCATCCACGAATTCAATATATTTTGGAATTTTGTGATAAGAAATTTGTCCTAAACAATAGTCTCTTATATCCGTATCTGAAACGATGATACCTGACTTAAGTATAATCCAAGCCATAATTTCTTCCCCATACTTTTTATCTGGCACTCCTACTACTTGGACATCTAAAATACCTTGATGACTATACAGAAATTCTTCTATTTCGCGTGGGTAAATATTCTCCCCTCCACGAATAATCATGTCTTTATTGCGACCAATGATTTTAATATAATCATTTTCATCAGCAGTTGCGAGATCACCTGTCCACAACCAACCATCTTCATCAATAGTGTTATCGGTTTCTTTTTTATTATTATAATATCCTTTCATCACATGGTATCCTCGCGTGATTAATTCACCAGTTTCGTTTGGTGCACACTCCTCTTTGGTTGCAGCATTAACTATCTTTGCTTCCACATGAGGATGAATTTGGCCAACAGTACTTACTTTAAGTTCAATTGGATCATCCACTTTCGTTTGGAAGAACACAGGTGATGTTTCAGTTAAGCCATACGCAATTGTAATTTCATTGGCACCCATTTTCTTCATCACATCTTGCATGACTTCAATTGGGCAAGTTGATCCAGCCATAATACCAGTACGTAAGTGTGTTAAATCAAATTTTTCAAAATTAGGATGATTTAATTCTGCAATAAACATGGTTGGTACGCCATGTAATGCTGTACATTGTTCTTCAGAAACAGCCTTTAGTACTTCTTCTGCATCAAATTGTTCCACTATAACCATGGTTGCTCCACTAGCAACAGCAGTTAAAATGCCTAAAACACATCCAAATGTATGAAAGAATGGTACTGGGATACACATACGGTCTTCATGTGTTAAATTCATACGCTTGCCTATTTGGTTTGCATTGTTTAATATATTGTGATGTGAAAGCATGACTCCTTTTGGGAAACCTGTTGTGCCAGATGTGTATTGCATGTTTATTACATCGTTAAAATGTAATAAACTTTTAGCCTTAACAAGTTCATCATTAGTAACTTCTTTTTCTTTTGCAATAAATTCATCCCATTTAAATGCAAAGTCAGGAGCTTCATCACCTAGTACAATGACATTATCTAAGTAAGGTAATTTTACCGAGTTTATATTATCTTTTTTACTTTGAATAATATTAGGGCAGACATCTGTTAAAACTTTTATATAAGATGTATTTCGATATTTACTATCCATAACGAGTACTTTTGTATCTGAGTGTTTCAGTAAGTATTCTAATTCTCTTGTTTGATAGTTTGTATTGACTGTTACGAGAACAGCGCCAATTTTTGCAGTAGCAAATTGTGTAATGAGCCATTCGTATTTATTATCTGACCACATTGCTACATGGTCACCCTTTTTAACACCTATAGATAAAAATGCTTTAGCTGCTTTATCAACTTGCTCGTTAAATTCTTTATAATTTATTCGGAAATCATGTTCAGGATAGACAACAGCTTCTTGATTTGGATAAGATTTGGCTTGTTTTTCTAGTAAGCTTCCTAGAGTTAACTCTAATAATGGCACTAGTAATCACTCTCCTAACTTATTTAGCATCCTAATTGTCTTGCTATAACCATACGCTGTATTTCTGAAGTACCTTCACCAATCTCTAGTAATTTAGCATCGCGCAAGAAACGTTCTACTTCATACTCTCTCATATACCCGTATCCACCATGGATTTGGATCGCCTGATTTGCTGAACGTGTAGCTGTTTCTGTAGCAAATAATTTAGCATAAGCCGCTTCTTTAGTGAATGGTTTATTATTATCTTTTAACCAAGCTGCTTTATATACCATATTACGAGCAATTTCTACTTCCATAGCCATATCAGCTAATTTAAATTGAATTGCTTGGAATTTTGAAATCGCTGTTCCGAATTGAGTTCTTTCTTTAGCATAAGCTAACGCACGATCAAGTGATGCTTGTGCAATTCCCACACCTAACGCAGCAATAGAAATTCTTCCTCCATCTAATGTCGTAAGAAATTGTTTAAACCCTGCTTCACTATCTCCCAGTAATGCATCTTTAGAAACTACAACATCCTCCAGAACGATTTGAGTTGTATCAGAACCTCTTACACCCATTTTGTCATAGTCACTTGTTATTGTAAGCCCTTTCGAATTTGTTGGAACAATAAAAGCAGAAATGATATTCTTCCCACGTGTATCTTTTCCAGTTACAGCAGTAACAGTCACTGTATCGGCAAAACTCGCATTTGTTATATATATTTTTTCGCCATTAATAACGTACTCATCACCTTTAGGTACCGCAGTAGTTTTTGTCCCTCCGGCATCTGACCCAGCATTAGGTTCTGTTAGTCCAAAAGCTGCTAACGTCTTCCCACTAGCTATTGGGATTAAATAATCTTGTTTTTGTTGTTCTGTCCCAAAGTTATATATCGGGCTTGCTCCTAATGAAACATTAGCTGCATAACTTAGGCCTGTACTTCCACACGCTTTCCCTACTTCTTCTACAGCAATGGCATATGAAATTGTATCTGACCCTGAGCCTCCGTACTCTTCAGGAAAAGGGATGCCCATCAATCCAAGTTCCCCCATTTGTTTAAAAGTCTCTACAGGAAACTCTGCTTTAACATCAACATCAATTGCTTTTGGTTGTATAACATTTGTTGCAAATTCTCTCACCATATTACGCGTCATTTTTTGTTCTTCTGTTAATTCAAAATTCATTGGAAGTCCTCCCTTAAACTTAACAGACCAGTTGGTCGGTTTCTGTTAGTTGAATTATAATGTTAAAAATGAATTTAGTCAACAATTATTAAGCGCTTTCATTCATTTAGGACTGAATGAATAATTAAATCCGTATAAATATTACTAATTTCTCCAATAGAATTCTTCCCTGCAGGATCGTACCATTTATACAGCCAATTAACCATGCCTAAGATAGCTAATGTTGTTAATTCAACATTCAGCTCCTCTCTAAACTCGCCTGATTCTACACCTTCATTTAAAATATGCGTTAAAATAGATTTAAACTCATTTCTTTTCACTTTTATAATAGCTTCATACTTATCATCTAAGAAAAAAGCTTCTTGATAGAAAACAGATAAATGTGCTTGATACATATCAAAAACTTTTACAAATTCATTAATAAATTTCATTAATTTATGTGTAGGAGTACTATTTAGTCTTTCTGCTTCTTGGGCTTTAGCTAAAGCATGAGTAATAAATACATCATGGATGACAAATAATACTTCATTTTTTGATGAAAAATGGTAATAGAAGCCCCCCTTTGATGTCTCTGCTGCATGAACTATTTTATTAACGGAAACAGCATGATAACCCTCTTGGGAAAATAGATTTAATGAACTTTGGATAATTCTTTCACGTAAATCCAAAAAACCCCCTCGTTTCTTGGCAACTTTATGCCAGCTAATAAATTATAAAAAACAATTATAATTAAAAGATATTTAATGTTGTTAGTATATGGCAAGTTATTTAACTATGCAAGATAATATAAAAAAGCTTGTAAACTAAAATGTTTACAAGCTTTATATTATTCTTTATCAGGGAAAGGTTTTGAATAACTCGCTTCTTTCCAAGTTTGATTAACTTCTCCATCAATATCCGCATCAATAATAAAGGATCCATTACTGATTCGTTCACTTAATGGGAATTCATAAGGCGAGAATATTTTTTGAACATCTCGTGTAGTATTAAAGCCTAATGTGTCCTCAGGGTTAATTATAAATGCACCCTTAATCAAATGAGGCCTTGCTTTTAATTCTCTTAACATCATTAAACCTCGTCTAGCTCTTGGAGAGACTTCAAATAAATCTAATTTCATTCTCTTGCATGCACCACGTTGGGTAATAATGGCAACTTCTTTAGTTAGATTTTGATTAAAGACAGATCCGCTAACCATTTTCTCATCATCTTTTAATTGCATACCAATGACTCCTAAAGCACGCTGACCAACAGGCGATATTTCTTGTTCATCAACCAATAAGCCATTTCCTGAACCTGAACTCATGAAAATATGATTTGTTCCATCACTCTGATTCACACTGATTAATTCATCATTTTTCCGTAAGTTTAAAGCAATCATACTACGTGTATATCTTGGTGAATCATATAAATCTAATGTACTCTTTTTAATCATTCCGTGT
>DATGTX010000068.1:0-3533 GCA_035301645.1 Pseudogracilibacillus sp.
AATAATAGTTTGAGAGCTCATGCGCCTAACGCCTTAACAATGGGTGCGATTATCTTAGCGGCCGGTTCTTTCTTAGGTATTCTAACTGGTACGGGTATGCTGGATTCAATTGCTGCAGATACGGTTACAATTATTCCTCATGTAATTGAGCCATATATTCATTTAATTATTGGGTTCTTTGGTCTACCATTTGATTTATTATTAAGTACAGATGCTTACTACTTTGCTTTATTACCAGTTGTTGAACAAATAGGAAGTACATTTGGTATTTCTTCTCTTGCCACTGCTTATGCAATGATTATTGGTAATATTGTTGGTACTTTTGTAAGTCCTTTCTCACCAGCATTATGGTTAGCACTTGGTTTAGCTAAATTAGAAATGGGTAAACATATTAAATATTCATTTTTCTGGTTATGGGGCGTAAGTATTGCCTTACTAGTTATCGCATTCTTTATCGGCTTAGTTTAAATTAAAAGACAGGTAGCAGCTAATTAAACTGTTACCTGTCTTTTTTATAGGCTTTTTGTCACCTTACACTGGTATGTGGTGGGCATCCGTTGACTTTCACTACAGATGACCGCTTACCGCGGGCAACGTCTCAACTAATTTTATCAGTTTTTTAGAAAACTGTTAAAATGGATTTTCGACTGTTGCTTTTCCCGCAGGTGTCGGCCATCTTTCGTTACAGTCAACTTGTTTTTGTTATAAAAAATAACGTTAGCGAATTTTCTTCACTAACGTCATTTATGTAGACTTCTATTATAGAGAAGCTTTATAGATTGATTCAACTGCTTCTTCTAATGTTTTATTAAACTCTTCCTCGCTTTGATCAACACGTAAGTCTTGTGTTAATGCACGTGAGAAGCTAGCGATTACGCCCTCATTTTGTTCAAGTTTATTATTTGCATCTTCAGTTGTATAACCACCTGAAAGAGCAACTACACGAATTACATTTGGATGTGCTACTAACTCTTTATAAAGATTAGCTTCTGTTGGAAGTGTTAATTTCAACATGACTAATTCATCTTCTGCTAACTTATTAAGTTCATCTAAAATGTCTTTTTTCATTACTGGTTCAATCTTTACTTTGTCTTCGCTATGGATGTCCACTTCTGGTTCGATGATTGGTACAAGACCAGCTGCAATAATTTGTTTACCAATATCAAATTGTTGTTTAACGACTTCTTTAATTGCTGTTTCATTAAATCCTTTGATTACTGAACGCATTTTTGTTCCGAAAATATTGCGCTCATTCGCACGTTTAAGTAACTCATCTAAATCAGTCAACGGCTTCATTAACTGTGAACCATCTTTTTCATCAGCTAATCCTCTATCAACTTTTAAAAATGGCACGATTTGCTTCTTATCAGCTAAATAATCAGCTGTATAAAGACCGTCAATTTTACTATCCATTGTCTGTTCGAATAAAATAGCACCAATAATATGCTCTGAATCAAATGCAGGTGATTTAATAATACGTGTACGCATCTCGTGAACTAATTCAAACATTTCATCATCATTGCTAAATTGGTCTTCAGTTACACCATAAGCTCCAAGTGCTTTTGGCGTACTGCCTCCGCTTTGGTCAAGTGCAGCGATAAATCCTTTATTATTTTTTATTATTTCTAAATGTGTTTTATTCATTTATAACACTCCTATTTATTTTTTTCTTTTACAGAAATGATTTGTGCTGATTCACCATAATGGTTACGGATCGCTTTCCGTGTAGCAACTTGAGTTCTTGCAGTGATAGATGTTCTCTTCGTTTCTCCGTTAACGATCATATCCACAATGAAGGTTTTAGCTCCACATTGCACATGCATCCCTCGCTTCTGCATACTTTCTATTTTAATTGTAAGCTAAATTGCGTTAAAAGTGAAATTTTCTCTTTAAAAACTTCATATATGATGAACTATGTAGGCTAACTTAATCTTCGCTTTATTCTGATAAATTGCTATAATGTACGTACTAATGAAAGGGAGGCTTACATATATGAAAGGTTTTAAATTATTATTTAAAATTATTCTTGCGATTGCTTTAGGGATTATACTGGGGGCAGTCGTTCCTGAATGGGCAATAAAAGTATTTGCTACATTTAATGACATTTTCGGCAGTTTCTTAGGTTTCATCATCCCTTTAATTATTATTGGGTTCATTGTTCCGGGGATTGGTTCATTAGGGAAAGGCGCTGGAAAACTACTTGGTTTAACAGCTGCTGTTGCTTATGGATCGACCGTAGTAGCTGGTATTGTTGCTTTTCTAGTTGCAAAAGGATTATATCCAACCATGTTAAAAGGCCAATCATCTGCTGCTTTGGATGATCCAAGTGAAAGTGCTACAGGCGGTTATTTAGATTTTGTGATTGAACCTCCAATGGATGTACTCACTGCATTATTATTTGCATTCGTTTTAGGACTTGGTATTGCCGCTGTTAAAGGGAATGCATTACTTAATATTATGAACGAGTTTAAGTATATTATTGAACTTGTCATTAATAAAGTCATTATCCCACTATTACCTTTTCATATTTTTGGTATATTTGCGAATATGACTCATGCTGGAACAGTTACAACGATTATTAGTGTGTTTGCAAAAGTGTTTGTGTTAATTATTATCTTGCATTTATTATACTTACTCTTTATTTATGTCACAGCAGGAACGATGAGTAAACAGAATCCTCTGCAGATGTTAAAAACTATGTCACCTGCTTATTTTACCGCATTAGGTACTCAGTCATCTGCGGCTACGATTCCAGTAACATTACACAGTGCGAAACAACTGAAAGTACGTGAAAATGTCGCTGATTTTACGATTCCCTTACTTGCTAATGTTCATTTAGCCGGAAGTACAATTACATTGATTTGTACGGCGCTCGCAGTTATGTTCATTCAAGGCGATATCGCAACATTTAGTTCTATCTTACCTTTCATTTTAGTACTCGGCGTTACAATGATTGCAGCACCAGGGGTTCCAGGTGGAGCAATTATGGCTGCTATCGGATTGCTTGAGTCTATGCTAGGCTTTGGTCCAACAATGGTCTCACTGATGATTGCCTTGTACTTAGCACAAGATAGTATCGGTACGGCTTGTAACGTGACTGGTGATGGCGCAATTACGACAATTGTCGATACGTTGCATGGTAAAGAAGAATCTGCTTAATTTATTTTAAACACCAAAAAACCTGCCTACTTAATTGTAGACAGGTTTTTTTAATAATATGGACGAATTAATAAATAAACAACGATTCCAGTAAGACTCACATACATCCAAATGGGCATCGTCCATCGAGCAATCTTTTTATGTCTTTCATTTTCCATATTCCAAGCACGTGTGACACTTGTTAAGACTAACGGTATTGTTGCCATCGCTAGGATGATATGGCTTATTAAGATAAAGTAATACACATAAACAATGACCCCTTCACCACCAAAAGATGTTGCTGAGGCTATGAAGTGGAAAACGACATAATTTATTAAAAATAAAGCTGTTGAAACAAGTGCTGCATATATAAATCGCATATGCACTTTGACATT
>DATGTX010000069.1:0-6377 GCA_035301645.1 Pseudogracilibacillus sp.
ACATCGACAATGGTAAGTTATATTAACCGAGATGAACTGGAGCATGGTCGTTTTATTTCTGAGTTATTTAGAGCAACCTTAGGCGAGAATCCTGAATATAATACAGAAGAATTTATTGACTGGGTCTATGAGGCATTTCAAGAATCAGTTGAACTTGAAATTGAATGGTCGACGTATGTTTTAGAGGGTTTGGAAGGAATTGATTTAGTGGAAATGTCAGGGTATATTAAATACCGTGCGAATAAAATGTTGCGAATGATGGGCTTAAGCGAAATCTATCCTGAATATGTAGAAAACCCAATGAAATGGATTCGTGCATATGTCGATAGTTTCGATGATACAAAAACAGACTTTTTCGAACAGAAATCGCGTCAATACACAAAGACGAGTGAATTAAATGGATTTGATGATTTATAGTTTTAATTAACGATCGATCTAGTAAGTTTCTTAATCGAATAATATTGTGAGAATGAATAACATACGGCTTAAGTTTGAGAATTTACTCATACTTAAGCCGTTAAATTTATCCAAAAAGCATTTAATTTAAAACTAATTATTGATTAACTATAACTTTACGAGCATTTTTAGTGTGTGATATAATTTGTGATTCTTTTTCTAATTCATCCCAGCCTAATAAATTACTCATAATCATTGCAATTTCATTGATTGCTTTTTGACCGTGTTCATCTTCAAATAATAATAAAGAAGATCTTCTATCAATAAAGTCAGTAAGCGTTAAAGCCATCTCTTTTTCAACTGCTAATTTTACCTCACCCTTAATTGCAGGAATTCCAGGTGCAAGTTCTTCTAGCCATTTAACATCTTTTTTCCCATAATTTATTAACTCTAAATTAGCTGAACCATATAGCCAAACTAAACGTTCAATTGTTTTTGACGTTAATCCTAATTGTTTAAATTTAGAAGTCATTTCTTTTTTATAGTTATCATAATCTTCATCAATATCTCCACCAGGTAAAATAACTTCTTTCGTTCGGCTATTATCATTTAATTTATATGGCATATCTTTACTTACTTTTTTTAATACACGATCGGCCATTTTTCGGTAAGTAGTAAGCTTTCCACCAGCAATTGTAAATAGCCCTTCTTTTATTTTCCAAATTTCGTCATCCCTTGGGGTATCACGTGTTGATTTACCTTTTTGTTTAATTAAAGGTCTTAGTCCCGCCCAAGTACCAATAATATCTTCTTTTTCGATATGAGCACTAGGAAAGCTGACTTTAACTAACTCTAATAAATGTTGAATTGCTTGTTCATCTGATTCAGGTTGATCAATTCCTTCTTCATAGATAATATCTGTTGTTCCTACGTAGACAAAATCCCAACGTCTTATTGCAAAGCCAGACTTTCCATCAGGCGTATTTAACAGTACTGCATCGGTTACTGCTAATTTTTCTGCAGGAAATACGAGATGAATTCCTTTGCTAAGTAATAATGATTCTGGAGCGCTTAAATTATTTTTTATTAATATATTCTCGGCCCAGGGTCCTGTTGCATTAATCGTTATTTTAGCATCAATCTTAAATGTATCTCCGGTCAAAGTATCATTGGCTGTTATTCCAATAACTGAGTCGTGATTGTTAAAACGAAATCCAGTTGCTTTTACATGATTTGCGATTTTAGCACCGTGTTCTGCAGCAGATCTAGCGTTCATAACGGTAAATCGTGCGTCTTCTGTTATATACTCACCATATATAAGTCCGCTTTTTACTGGACCTCGTAAATGCGGTAGATGTTCTTTTACTTCAGTTGCTGATAGTTTTTTGTGTTTTTCTTTCTTTGTTGACTTAGCTAATCTATCAAAAAGAATGAATCCTACACGATATTTTATTAAACTATCTCCTTGAAAAACAGGAATGATGAAATTTAAAGGATGAATTAAATGGGGAGCTATATGTTTAAGGACCTTTCGTTCAGTTGCTGATTCTTTTACTAATCCAATATTACCTGTTTCTAAATAACGTACGCCTCCATGGACTAGTTTTGATGAGCGGCTAGATGTGCCATACCCGAAGTCTTCTTTTTCGATCAAAGCGACGTTTAATCCTCTTAATATAGCATCACGTGCAATACCACTTCCAGTTATACCTCCGCCAATAATTAATAAATCAAAATTTTCTTTTTTCATTGAATCTAATGCTTGAACTCTTCCGGTTGGGCTAAATGGATGGATGCTCATATACTTAATCAACTCCTATTTCTTCCAGTCTAAGTTTCAATCCCTCTTACAGCGTCGATAATCTTTTTCCATTTTTCAAATCTTTCTTGAATTTCTGTATTGTCATTGTTTGGAACAAAAACAGTTCCGCGTTTTTTTAATTTTTTTATTTCTGCTTCATCTTCCCAGTAGCCCACTGCTAACCCAGCTAAGTAGGCGATTCCTAATGAAGTTACTTGTTCTGTTGAGTGTCTTTCGACGTTTATTCCTAAAATATCAGCTTGTAATTGCATAAAATAATCATTCGTAGACATCCCACCATCTACTTGTAATGTGGGAAAGGCATCTTCATCAACTTGTTCTCTGAGCAATTCGACAACTTGTTTCGTCCTAAATGCAATCGCTTCCAATATTGCTTTTACAACATGTTGTCGTTTTGTTGCTCGCGTCAAACCTATAATACCTCCCTTTATTGAAGTGTCCATATAAGGAGCACCTAAACCTTGTAGGGCTGGGACAAAGTAAACGCCCCCAGTTTCAGGAAGATTATCATCCATAACCACTTCTTTTATATCTTCAAATATATTCATTTCTTTTGCCCAATTAATTGATGCTCCGGCAGTGACAACTTGTCCTTCTAGACAGAATGTATCTTCTCCATTTAAACGCCAAAGTGCAAGTGGAAAGGAGTTTTCAGTTTCTATCCAGTCAGTTCCTGTATTAACATCAACCATTACCGAAGTGCCGTAGGAAGCTTTCCCTTCTCCACGCTCTGTTGCTAAATGTCCATACATCGCTGCTTGTTGATCACCTGTTAACGCTGCAATCGGAATCTCGACGCCAAATAAATCTTTGTCAGTCACGCCATATACTTCACTTGAAGAAACCAATTGGGCAAGACGCTCAACAGGAAATTGAATAATAGAAGCAGTTTCTGGCATCCATTCCCCACTCATTGGATTCCATAAAAATGAACTAACTGCGTTTGCCGGATCAGTAATAAATGATTTTCCATTTGTTAATTTCCAAATCAACCAGCTATCTATAGTACCCATTAAAACGTCACCATTTTCTACACGTTCCCGGCAATTGGGCACGTTATCTAATAACCATTCATATTTAGTATAAGTGGCAAGAGGTGATATTTCTCTACCAAATAACTCTGAAAGTTCTATGGACCGCTCATTAGTGCGTAAATCTTGCCATACGATAGCGTTATAAACAGGTATGCCAGTTTTTTTGTCCCAAGCAACAGCAGTAGAGCGTTGTGTTGCTAAACCTAATGCTGCTATATCACTAAATTGAATACCAGCTTCTTTGACAACTTTTATAACTAAATCTTTTGTTAAATTCCATATTTCAAGGGGGTCATGTTCTAATAAACTGGGCTCTGGTGTAATTTGAGTAAATTCATCATATTTTATCGCTATTTCAGTGCTTTTTTTATCATAAAGAACTGTACGTACGCCTGTCGTTCCCGCATCAATAGCTAATATATATTTATTATTCATGTAATACCTCCCTAATATTATATGCTTGTTATTTAGGTAGCAATGTTCCTTGGTTCATAATACCGTTTGGATCAAGACTTTGTTTTATTTTTTCTAAAATTTGATAAGAACTTCCTAAATCTTTGGGAACCCATTCTGCTCGCACTTTACCAATTCCATGATGATGACAAATTGTTCCGTTATGTTCTAAAGTTGTTTCCACGACAGTTCTCCAAATAGCATCATACACTCGTCTTACTTCTGTTAAGTTTTGTTCGGGCATGGCTCCTAACATGAAATATATATTTGTTCCTTGGTCATAGCTATGAGAGGCATGGCCTGAAGCTACCATGATTTCTGGTACAGATTTATTTAAGTTTGCAAGCACTTCGTTATAAATTGTCGCAACATCTGACCAATTAGCGGCAATTTCAATCGTATCAACGATTATTCCTTGGCTAGTAAAAATCTCTAATTCATCTGTCTTATTTCGTTTTTCTAACCATTCAATTAAGGGCTTTTCACCTAAGGGTTTACCATTATTTTCTTGGATAATATTATCAAGCGCTCTTCCTTCAGTTTGTGCATATCCTTCTGGACCTTCGGAAATAATAAGTAAAATTGATTCCCCTTCTTCAACATAATTAGGATAAGAACGTTCTGCTTCAATTGGATCGTGTAATCTTGTCACTGCAGGATTCCATCCTGCTCTGATGAATTTTTGCATTGTTTTTAATCCTTCTTCCATACTTGCAAAGGTATATGCTCCGAGCCATCTGTCTGAAGTTTCTTCAAATGTTTTTAAAGTAACTTCAGTAATAATCCCCATGGTCCCTTCAGCACCTAGAAATATATGACGTAAATCAGGCCCTACTGAACGCCTTGGAACATCATTAATCCGAATAATCTCACCTGTAGGTAAAACTGCTTCTAGTCCTAAAAGTAAGTCTTCAATATTCCCGTATTTTGTACTAAACTGTCCTGAGCTTCTTGTTGAAACTAATCCGCCTAATTGAGCAAGTTCAATTGATTGAGGGAAATGGCCACCAGTAAGATTATTTTGTTTTAAATAAGTTTCTAAATCTCGTAAAATAACGCCTGACTGAGCAGTAACGGTTAGATTGTCTTCATCTAAATGAATGATTTTTGCCATATTACTTACATCAATGACAACGCTTTCTTTTTTAGGTTCAGCGCCACCTGTAACACCCGAACCTCCCCCATAAGGAACAACAGGTACTTTATGTTCATTTAAATAGGTGAGTACTTTTGATACTTCTTCAGTATTTGCAGGTTTAATAACACATAAAGGACCTTCTAGAACATGTCCGATTGTTTTTTCTACCATTCTTAAGGGCCATGTATCTGTTTCATGTGCTGTTAAATCATCTTCTTTTTGACTAAGTGTTCCTTCAGTTAATAAATTCTTTAAGTCTTGAATAAGTGTACGGGTATCCATATTTAATCTTCTCCTTATAAAACATTTATTATGTACATAATACTGTACAAGAAAAAGGATGTCAACATGTTATCTGATAATTCAGAAAAAGACATCTTATTTTTAAAATAAAGGTGTCTTTTTCTTCGTTAAAACTAAATTTTGTATATTTTTAACTGCATAAGGATTAATGTACTCAATTAAAAGTTGATTAAGCGCTTGATTACTTTTTTTGCCGATTAAACAAGAGATCGTATTAGATGAAGGGGATTCTTCATCTTGTTTAAGCGGGAGCATAGAAACAGACTTGGGTAAGTAAGAAATACTTGCATCCCAAATTGTTGCGTCTATTTCACCAGTAACTAATTTATCAATTGTATTTCCGTAAGATGTTTCAATAAATTCGACGCTTTGATTAGCGAATTTTTTATATGTTAATTGTGCGTGGTCAACTGAAGTAGAGTCTATTCCTACTCGCATACCCTTAACAAATCCATTTATAAATTGACTTCGAACAAGTAAAACATGGTTGCTAACATTGCTTTGTTTTCCAAAATCCATTAATAAAGTTAAAGAGTCATCTTTTTTTATATTATTCCAAGTCATTTTTGATATAATAATAAAATCGCATTTAGAAGATTTTAAAAATTTAAGCCGTCTTTTAGCTCCCCTTAATTGTGCGAGTAAAATAGAGATATCTGTATTTTCAAAAGCTTCATACAATCCTGTAGCAAGTC
Organism: Pseudogracilibacillus sp.; assembly: GCA_035301645.1. Taxonomy (GTDB): domain Bacteria; phylum Bacillota; class Bacilli; order Bacillales; family Amphibacillaceae; genus Pseudogracilibacillus. The sequence goes on from DATGTX010000069.1 coordinate 5,842, forward strand.
CCTGGTGAAGGAGAGAATAAGTAATTGGCAGCATGCCTACAATTTCTTCTAATTCTGCATGTTTTAATAATAAAGTTCGATTTATATTTTTTAAATAACTTCCACGTTGAGCAAAACTTTCAATTTCTAATGCCCCATCTTCAATCAGTCGATTTAATGCCGTTTGAATTGTGCCACGACCAACGTTAAATTCTTCAGATAATTTTTTAACTGAGTCTATCCGATCTCCATTATTTAGTAACAACAAGCGTCTTGCTAATTCAATTGAAATATCGATATAACGATAATGCATCTTATCGACTTCCTTTCTATTCTCACAATTAGATATTTTATCTTATAATAAGTGTTTCTAACATATAAGTAAATGAGAAGATTGCTTATCGTTTATAAAAAGTGCAAATTACGGTATAATAGGTAAATCGAGCTTTAAAAAGGTAGGTTTTAATTAATGAGTATATTAAATCGAGAGAATATTCAAAAACGTTTTCCGTCCATTGTTTTTAAGCGTGGTTTAGCTTATTACAATAGTGAAAGTA
>DATGTX010000070.1:0-17133 GCA_035301645.1 Pseudogracilibacillus sp.
AGATATTCGTCGTTATCTAGTTGGTTAGCTTTTCCCCACTCGGTATCATGGTATTCAATGTAAAGTGGATCATCTGTTACCCAGGCACATCGATTAAATTTCAATTAATCACTCCTTAAAGGGTTTGTCTTATATTTTACCATAAATATGAGACTTTTTAATAAAGTGATACTGGATAACAATAAAAACAGCTGTAATTTAAATCACAGCTGTTCTAAAATGGTTTTAAAACCATTAAAATTATTATTATTGTAAAAATAACGTTTGTTAAATGCTCATAAAAAAACAATTTCTTTTTCGCTTGATAATATTTGTCAGGTATTTTTTCATCCATATGTAATTCAAGCACGTCATTAATTGGCTTTGTTTCTTTAATTAAAAGTAAAGGTGCTATCGCTAAAGCAATTAAATAAAGAACCATACTTAATGTGTACCAACCCTGTCTAAATAATTCTGGTCGTAATATTCCCATTAGAATGCCAGTAACAAGTAATAAAGTTCCACCTATCATGACAAAGATATGTACTCTATTTCTAATGTAATAGGCATGTCGTAATTCAGTCATTGTCTTCGCATGCATTGCAATAAAAGTTAACACGTATCCGGGACCTAGACCAATGATCGCAGAAAGAATATGAATAATTAAAAGAACTTGATATAGCGTCACGGTAATTCCCCCGGTTTTTTTAATATAATTTACTCAGTAATATAAGCATTTAAAATTTTATCTATTCGGTCACCATATGCTTCTCCAAACATAATAAAGTGAACAAGTAAATAATACAATTGATAAATTCCTTTTACTTCTTCATAATTTTCCTGGAGAGGAAATACTTCGTTATAAGATTCATAAAATTCATTTGCAAAACCACCAAAAACTTCTGTAAAGGCAATCTCTAAATGACGATCTCCATAAAGAAATGACGGATCTACTAAATAAGGCTCCCCTGCATGTCCAGTAATCCAATTACCATTGTATAAATCACCATGCAAATAAGATGGTTCAACAAAAGGTGTGATCCATTTATCAAGTTGGTCTAAGAGTTTTGTGAACTTATTTTTCCTCGTTCCTACTAAAAGTCCCTTATCAATCGCGCTTTTCACATGATACCCTAAACGATATTCTCTAAAATAAGCAAGCCAATTAGGCTCTAATGTGTTTGGCTGGTCAAGTATTCCTATATAACCATCAGTATTAAAACCATGCATTGGTCCAATAGTTTGATGCAATTTAGCTAGATTTCTGCCTAATTTACTATCTGTATTTGAAGATTTTTCACCCTCCAACCATTCCATTAGAAGAAATGCTTCACCAGGTGAATCTGAATATGACAAGTAATTTGGCACTGATATGGTATTTGTTTCCTTAATTAATCGTAAACCTATCGCTTCAGTTTTAAAAAAACCTTTTTGCGAGTTCGCATGATGTTTCATAAAATATTCGCCATTTTTAGTTCTTACATAAAAAGCTTCATTAATTGAACCACCAATAATTGGTTTAATCTCGAGTAAATCAGAGTTATCACGACCGTTTTCTAAGCCTACTTTTGTCATCGCTTCAATGCTCATTTCATCACTCCTTCTATAACTTCATTGGATCTTTATTTTTATCAATTAACTTTTTGTTGAATCATTTATTTTCTTTTATTTCTATCTTTATTTATTTCTTCATATTGTGTGCTTATGCTTAATATTAATATAATTAGGGTAATTAAGCTAATAATAAATTTCTTTTTAACTCGGTAACTAAACAATAATAATAGGCACTCAGATAGATAACTGATATAATATTACTAACACTTTGAAATGAGGGATATTATTGAACATTCAATTAATTACTGACGGAGGCGCCGACATCCCAAGTGAGTTTAGTAATGATATTTCTGTCGTCCCACTTTACCTCAGATTTAATGATGAAGAATATAAAACAGGAGAAGATTTAGACTCAGAAAAATTCTATGAGAAAGTTAAAGAACTGAAACAAGTGCCTAAGTCTTCTGCTCCCAGTCCAAATGATTTTTATGAAGCTTTAAAAAATACTAATCCTTCTGAGCCAGTTTTAATGATATGTTTATCTAAAGCATTAAGCTCTACATACGACAATGCTTTAATCGCTAAAAACCAAATGCTAGATGAAGAACCTTCTAGAAAAATTGAAGTAATTAATACAAAAAGTGCTTCTTGCGGTACTGCTCTTATACTTCATGAAGCTAAAGAAAAAATGAATGAAAACTATACTTTTGAAGATCTAGTCTTACACTTAAGAACTAAAGTAGAAGACATGAGCACGCTCTTCCTTTTAAAGTCATTAGATAATTTAATTATGGGTGGACGTTTAGACAAAGTCAAAGGTACGATTGCAAAAACACTTAATATTAAATTGCTTTTAAAAGGTAGTGAAGAAGGCGCTGTAGAAGTATCTGAAAAAATCCGCGGGAATAAGCGCTCTTTGAAACGATTTATCGAGCAAATTGACGAGTATGTCACAAATGTTGAAAATAAAGCTATCATCATGACCCATTCAAACGCTAAAGAATATGGTCAAAGCGTGCTCAATCGAATTCTCGATATCTATCCATTTAAAGAAGCATACTTAACTGAAACCGGCCCTCTTATATCAACGTATGCAGGAGAAGAAGGTTTAGTTATCTCCTTTTTCAATACATAAAAGAAGCCGTTAATAGTATGTTTATACTGTTAACAGCTTCTTTTTTATTCATAATTAATCGTCATATCTCCCTGTTTAATCCATTGCTTCTTTTTCATATATCCTGCAATTAATACACTGATAATCGCAGGCGCTATAATATGTAAAATAATCATCAGAATAAATATATTTAAAGTGAACCCCATTGTTTCTAACATCATTATTTGACCAACAAATCCACTCGTTCCCATACCAGCACCTGCTGTATTATTTGTAACATTAAAAAAAGTGATGCCAATTGGAGCGATAATTGCACCGGCGATGGTGGGCGGTATAATAATTAATGGATTTCTAATAATGTTAGCAACTTGGAGCATTGAGGTACCAACACCTAAAGCAATAAATCCACCGATACCATTCTCTTTATAGCTTGTTGAGGCAAAACCGACCATTTGAGCGGAACAACCCAACGCAGCTGCGCCAGCTGCTAAACCATCTAGCGAAAGCATGAAAGCAATCGCTACACTCGATATAGGTGCGGTGAGAGCCCATCCCATTAAAACAGCTACAACAATTCCCATAATAACTGGCCTTTGAGTTGTTGACCAATTGATGACTTCTCCAAACCAAACCATAAATGTCCCTACCGGTATTCCGATAAACTTACCTACATAAAATCCTGTGAATATTGTTGCAAGTGGAGTTACAATAATATCAACCCGAGTAAGCTTATAAAATAACTTCCCTATCTCTGTAGCAAATACAACAGCTACATAGCTTACTGCTGGACCACCAAGCTCTGCTCCAAATGCTCCAGCAAACAAAGCAGAAAACAAGACGAGTGGTGGAGCTTTTAAGCCATAGGCAATTGCAATTCCTATTGCTCCTCCTACGATTTTGTCATCCATTGCAAAAGTTCCCATGTCAATAAATGATACAACTTCTAATTGCTCACCTGTCGTTTTAATAATAAGTCCAATAATCAATGAGGAAAATAGTCCAAGTGCCATATAACTAAGCGCGGTAATCGTGTACTCTCTTACCGAAAGAGTGATCCCTTTTTTATTTAAATACTCAACCATATACATCTCCCTTTACTGTTGTCTTGTCACCTATACATTATGATCTATTTGACTATAAAATAGCAAGTTAAACAAGATAATTGTAAAAAAAAATATGTAAGCTATAATTTATTTAGATGTATTATTAGGAGGACTATTATGGATCAATCAAATCATCAAGCTACATCACTTAAAGAAACAATAAGAAATCGACGTGCAGTAAAAAAAGGTTATACAGATAAAGAAGTAACTGAAGAATTGGTCCGTGAACTACTTATAGATGCTTCATGGGCGCCAACACATGGCATGCGAGAGCCTTGGCGTTTTGTTTTTGTGCATCAAGATCGTCTACCCACTTTTGCAAAAGAGGTTGGCCAAACTTATCCTGATGAACTTAAAGAAAATCGTGAAGCTTATTTAAACGAACCAAATGCTATTTTAGTTGCTCTAATGCAAGAACCAGAGCAACAAAAACAAAAAGATGAAAACTTTGGAGCAATTGCTAGTTTAATTCAAAACTTTTGGTTGCTAGCTTGGGAAAAAAATCTTGGTGTTGTTTGGAAAACAAACCCACATATTTATAATGAGGATGTAGAAAAGATAGTTGGCGCAAAAGACAATGAAAGAATCGTTGGGTTTATCCATTTAGGTTACTTTGATGAAGCACCTATCATCAAAGAGCGTACTGATATTAACGATCTATTTTCTACTTATTAATTTTTTATAATTCATTATTCTTAACAAAAAAGACTCTTTTCAAATTAATGAAAAGAGTCTTTTTGTTTCTATATTATTTAATAGTTGATTTAAATAACGGAATGAGCTCTTGTTTTACAACATCTACTAAGCCTAAATCACTCATTCGTATATCTGGAATAACGGTTAGAGCAATCGAAGAAAAGGCCATTGCCGGAGATCTTTTTCCAACAGAGACTCCGAGCTCAATAGCACACTTATTAAATGCCTCTACTTTCTTAGCAAGTGATGATATTGGTTCAGGTGACATTAATCCAGCAATTGGTAGTTCTACATATGCGAGAACTTCTCCATGTTGCGCCAGACATAGACCCCCACCACAAGCTTTTAGTTTATTCGCAGCAATAAGCATATCTGCAGGTTTTTTACCAACAACGACTAAATTATGACTATCATGGGCCATTGTAGTTGCATAAGCACCATCTTTTATTCCTGCATTTTTCACAACACCTATAAAAGGCTTTTGATATCGACCATGACGATTGATTACCGTTACATATGCAAAGTCTTCAGGTAAATTTGCGACAACGCCGTTTTCTATATCAAGAAGCACTTCTCCTTGGACAGTTGTCCCTATGTCTGTAAACTCTATTGTTGTCAAAGTTGCTTGGCCACTATCTATTGGGGCATTTATGAAAAAGTCTTTTTCTGTTAACTCAAGAATATGAACCGTATTCTTAAGTAATGGTTTAATTGGGCTAGTAATTTCTTTAATTACTTTATTATCCTTAACAGTATGCTCACCTTTAATGTAAACATCGTTTACTTTCATTGTTTCTAATGAATCAACAAGTAAAAAGTCAGCTAAATAGCCTGGAGCGATAGCCCCTTGATCACGTAAGCCATATCTCATCGCACCACCAAGCGTTGCAAAACGTATAGCAAGTGCTGCTGGGACTCCTTCTTCTATCGTACGGCGTACCACACGGTTCATCTGACCATTATGAAACATATCATTAGGTTCTACATCATCTGTACACATTGCGATATTAATCGCATATGGCATTTCCTGCCATGCCTCTGCCACTACATGAGCAAATTGACTCGCACTTGATTCACGAATATAAACCATCATGCCAGCTCGTAACTTTTCAAGAACCTCTTCTTTGCTACGGCTTTCATGATCTGAATTCACTCCTGCAGCAAGATAAGCTTGTAAATCACGCCCACTAACTCGAGGTGCATGTCCTTCATTTAGCATATTATGAGTTAATCCAGTTTGAACGATTTCTGACATACGAGTACTTTGCTTGATCACACCTGGAAAATCCATTAACTCTGCAATACCCACAACACCTGGTAATTTAAACAACTCAGCGATATCTTCTGCATAAAACTCAGCACCTGAATACTCTAATCCGGGAACGGCTGGGACAGAAGATGGGATAGTTGTTAAGATTTGAACCGGTAATCCTTGGCTTGCTTCAATCATATAAGTGACACCTTCAACCCCTAATACATTTGCCATTTCATGTGGATCAATCACCGCCGTTGTGGTACCGTGACGTATGACCTCACTTGCAAACATATCCGGTGTAACTAATGTACTCTCAATGTGGACATGTGCATCAATAAATCCGGGCATAATATATTTACCTTTAGCATTTACTTCTTTTTCACCTGTCATATGAAAACTTGGTTCATTATTTTTATAAGTTGCAATGGCAGAATATCTACCATCTTTCACACCGACATCAGCTTGATAGATTTCTGCAGTAAACACATTCACGAGATTTGCGCCACGAATGACCAAGTCCATTGGAATATCTCCTCTTGCAGCAGCAATCACTTGTTCTCTTTCAATATTCATTTATGTACCTCTTTTCTGTAAAGTTTGTCTATGAATGAGATGATTAATAAGTTTAAATATTACTCTGCTAAAGTAACGAAGTATAAGATTAATGGAATAATAATAATATATAATCCGGGATGTATCTCTTTATGACGCCCTGACAATGCTTTTATTAATACATATGTAATAATCCCAGCAGCAATTCCATTACCAAAGTTAAATGTAAAAATTGTCAGTACAATCGTGATAAATGCAGGCAGTGACTCAGTCGCATCGTTAAAATCAATATTTTTAACAGCACTTAACATCATCACTCCCACAAGAATAAGCGCTGGTGCTGTAGCTTCTGTCGGTATGATAACTATAAGTGGTGTAATAAATAATGTTAATAAAAATAAAATACCTGTCGTCACAGCAGTCAAACCTGTTCGCCCACCAGCCTCTACACCTGCTGAAGATTCAACGTATGTCGTCATAACCGGTAAAGAAAAGAATGATCCAATAGTTGTTCCTCCTGCATCAACTAAAAACGGTTTATCAATATCAGGTAAATTTCCATTTTTATCTAACATATTACCTTTTTCACCTACACCAAGCATAGTTCCTAAAGATGAGAAAAAGTCAGGTACGAAAAAAGCGAGTATGAAAGGAAAATACTCCCATTTTAAAGCACCAATTATATCCAGCTTCATTGTAATTGGTTTGATACTCTCTGGCATAGAAAAGATTGATTGAGGTAATTCTGTCAATCCCATTGGTATTCCTATAAGAGTCGTAATCACAATCCCAATTAATAAGTGTCCTCGTACATTACGTGCTAATAAAACACTCATAATTACAAAGCCAATGACTGTTAATATTGCTTCCTTTGATCCGATATCTCCTAAAACTAATGAGTTTGATGATTCACTAGCTACCACAAGCTTTCCATTCCTAAAACCTATTAATGCAATAAACAAACCAACACCCGCACCGATGGATAATTTAATTGCAGGTGGCATTAATTTCACAACAAGTTCTCGCAAACCGAAAATCGTAAATAAAACAAAGAGAACACCTGAAATAAATACCATACCCATACCTGTCTCCCATGGCAATCCTTCAGTTACTACTAATGTGATAGAAAGAAAAGCAACAGATCCAAGACCTGGTGCCAAAGCAAATGGCCGGTTACTATACAACCCCATTACAATAGTCGTTAAACCTGATATTAATATAATGGCGACAGTAATTGGTCCTCTAGGTAAACCAGCTTCTTCTAGTATCCCCGGAACAACAACAAAAACATAAAGCATAGTCATAAATATAGTCATACCACCAATAAACTCTGTTCGCACATTAGTGTTATGTTTTGTTAATTTAAAGATATTTTCAGTTGATAAAAAATTCTTCAATATAAAAACTCCTTTTGCTAGTGGATTTCAATTTAAAATATATAATTGCTTAAACTATGTATTACACGAGTTATTTTCGAATGTTCAAATTTTTAAAAATATTCAATTCCTAAAAGTTGCTTTGTCGTCAATTTTTTATTACTTATTACGAATTTAACTACCCTTTGGTCCTCCCCACTTTTAAATTTTAACTTTTTAATTTTAACATGCTTAACGATTTTTTATCAACTATCTTAATAATATAAAAGACAAGCTTAACGTTATTTCTCTCTTGAATTTTTTCGAGGATTTAAATATTGCAAGAAAAATTAATTTTAAATGGAAACTAAAAAGACGTTAGTGAATTTTCACCAACGTCATATATTATAGAACTTCTTTTTTGCCTTAACTTTCTAAACTAAAGTCCCATTCTCTATCAGGATATAACGGTAACCGCCACGTACGGTACGTAAATTCAACAGCGCCTGGATCTTTTCCTTGTATTTCCAATTCAAATATCTCGCCAGAATCCGCATCGTTAGCATCTACTTCAACAACACGTCCTGTTGTACCTGTCGGTGAGTTTTCGTCTTTTGTTGCACCTGAATTTAAAATGATATTATCGTCATCATAAAGGTATTGGACATTCCCTATAATATGCGAGAAGAAAGATTCGCCTCTGTCTTCTCCATAAGCCCATGTCTGTTCAACTGTCATTGCTTCTTCATCTATCTGATAACGAATTGCCTGGCTATAATCTTCACTGATATCACGATCACCCCGCATAAACACCTCATTGTTATCAAACAAAATCATATCTTTTATATTAGGGTTAACCTGACTGTTTGGTTTGTCCACAAACTTCATCGCGTGTTGACCAGCGGGGAATTTTACATCCCCTTTTGGCTCGAGAAGATAGTCTTTATAATCTTCTGGCCATTTCTCATCAGCTCCGAGAATCCATTTTAGTTCACCTTCTGGATAAGAAACTTTTAAAATAATGTCCTGACTTCTGCCAGAAATTAAAATAGACTCATCACTTTCATCAAACCAGATTGCATTTTGGTGGATCCAATCATTAATGTCTGAGTTTTTACCATCATAATCATCTGGTGCGTCACCAGGCATAACGTCACGTAAATTAATTTCTTGTGTCGTTTTACCAGTTTCACGGTCAATTTCATGCATATGGTCCTCAACATAGTCTGAATCTGGTTCATGGGTTGTAGCAAGCAGATTACCATTGGGCATTTCAATTACTTCATGATGTATTAAATTATCTTCATTTTCATCATAGCCCTGAATATCAATGTGATAAGCATGGTGCAATTTTCCGAGCATATCTAACTCTATTAATTCATTATATTGTTTCTCGTCGTCTTGTCTTGTCGTTTGCAGATAATGCCCATTATTTAAACGAGTAAAAATTAATCTACTTCTTTCTGAAGAATACCAACGCACATCTGCGTTCGCATCCACTGCATAAAGGTAACCACTTGTAGGGACAATGTAAGTTAGACCATCAGCCATTGCTTCTTGATGCGCTTCTACAAGCGTTGTTTCCATAAAATCGTCTGGAAGGGCGTCTGTTGTAATTGTCACTTCTGACTTTGTCGTTTCTCCCTCTTCATTGGTTACTATGATTTCTACTTTGTTGTCTTGGCCTGGATACAATCCTAATACTGGAATCACATGCTGTGTTTCAGCTTTTTCCCATTTATTAGTTATTGTTTCAGCATACTTCTCTCCTCCAATAGAGACTTCGGTTGTTACTGGATTTTGTGTTTCAAACATCACCAATGCACTAAGCGGCGATGTATCATAAGGGTCTAATTTGACAAATGGATTTTTAACGGTATAACTATCTTCCTTATATTCAGCTAAAATATCTGCATCCATATCTGCTTGTTCATCCATACGCTCTTGGTTATAAGAGCTAATTTGAGCGGCTTCTGTATTTGGTTCTGGATCAAATATTTTCTTTTCTTCTTTTTCTGTGTCTGCTGTATCGTTATCAGCGCATGCCACCAATCCGAAAAAAACAAGTAGAAGTATACTTAATAAAAAAATCGAATTTCTTCGCAATTTTATACCCCTTTCACTCTTTACGTGATTGTACCATAGCCTGTTTACTTGTTAAATAGATACAAAAAGTAAATGCATGAAGAAATGAGTAAGTAAGAGTGGCTTCTTCAATAAAAAAAGCTATCTAAGAATTAACTCTTAGATAGCTTTATATTATTAGAGCATTCGGATTATAATGTGGAATTTTAAGATAACAGTAAATCTTAGCAAATCAAATATGCGAGACGCCTGCGGGAGAAAAGAGCTAATGAGAACCCATAGGCATTGAGGCTCATTCATGAAGAATGGACTTCAATTCTTCACAGCACCGCGGCAAGCGAGCATATTTTATTTGCGAAGGAAAACAGTGTTTTACTTTCCACATTACTTTCCGGATATCCTATTATTATTAATAACCAAGATAAGCTTTTTTAATCGTATCGTCTTTTAATAATTCTTCTGACGTTCCTTGAGCAACAACATGTCCAGTCTCAAGAACATACCCATAATCAGCAACTTTTAAAGCTTGTCTGGCATTTTGCTCAACTAGTAGGACAGTTGTCCCTTCTTGATTAATTTCTTTAATTATTTCAAAAATATCACTTACAATAATGGGTGCTAGCCCCATTGATGGTTCGTCTAAAAGAAGTAAATCTGGTCTTGACATGATCACGCGACCAATCGCTAGCATCTGTTGTTGCCCACCAGATAATGTCCCGCCTAATTGTGATTTTCTTTCTTCTAAAATAGGAAACCTCTTCATAACTTTTTTCAAATCCGCTTCGATCTCATTATCTGAACGATGGTAAGCACCCATTTCAAGGTTCTCTAAAACGGTCATTGAACCAAGAATACCTCTACCCTCTGGCACAAGGGCTAAACCGAGTTTAAGCAATTGGTCAGGACGAAGATTAGTGACATCTTTTCCTAAATACTCAACTCGTCCACTACTTGATTTAATTAAACTTGCTATCGTATTCATAGTTGTTGTTTTTCCAGCTCCATTTGCACCTAGAATTGTAACAACTTGTCCTTTTTTCACTTCTATATTTATATCTTTTAATGCTTGAATTTTGCCATAAAAAGTATTGATATCAGTTAATTTAAGCATATTAATCCTCCTCTTCAACACCTAAATAAGCTGTGATAACAGCAGGATCATTTTGAATGTCATGTGGTGTTCCTTCAGCAATTTTCTCACCAAAGTTTAATACGACAATTCGATTACACACACGCATAATTAATGGCATGTCATGTTCAATTAAAAGAATCGTTATGCCCAACTCTTTTATTTTTTGAATTAAATCGAATAAGTCATTCGTTTCTTTTTCATTCATCCCTGCTGCCGGTTCATCTAATAACAGAAGTTCCGGTTGACTTGCTAATGCTCTACCGATCTCTAATCTTCTTTGTTGACCGTATGATAAGTTTTTAGCAATAGCATCTTTTTCATCTGATAAATCAATAACTTCTAATAGTTCATTCGCATAGGCTAAAGCTTTATTTTCTTCCAGTTTTTGTTTTTTTGTTCTAAAAACACTTTGTAACACGTTAGCTTCTAACCGGCTATGATTACCGACTAAAATGTTTTCCAATACAGACATATCTGAAAATAAACGAATATTTTGGAATGTTCGGCAGATACCTCTTTTAGTTACTTCATGTGTTTTAATTCCTGTTATTGGTTCATTATTAAATGTTATTTTACCTGAGCTCAGAGGAAACATATTTGTAATTAAATTAAACATCGTTGTTTTCCCTGCTCCATTTGGACCAATTAAACCTAATACATCACCTTTATCAACTGAAAAAGAGACGTCTTTCAAAGCTTGTATACCACCAAAATTCTTAGCGACATGTTCCATTTTTAAGACCATAATTAACCCTTCTTCTTTTTCGTTATTTTAAATTTTTTAAGCCAATTCAACACATTTCGGTCGATAATTCCTTGTGGACGATAAGCCATTAAAACAACTAATAAAAGTCCATAAATCATAAAACGATACTCACTAATCGCCCTTAAAAACTCAGGTAATATTGATAGGAAAAACGCTCCGAAAACAGGTCCCCAAATAACTTCACTTCCACCAAAAATAGCAAAGATTAAAATTTCGACCGCCCGATGGTAGTCAAAGTCTGAAGGACTAATATAACCTGTGACGTGTGCATATAAAGCTCCTGCAAAACCTGCAAGAAGCGCACCTTGACCAAACGCTAGTATTTTATAATATGTAACATTAATTCCCATTGCTTGAGCTGCTGATTCATCCATTTTTATTGATGCAAATGCTCGACCAACTCTAGAATTACCTTGTCTAATAAAGAACCACACAATCAAAATCATTAAAACAAGTAAGACGATAAAAGTTGATAGGCTAACAAACTGGTTTGCTTGGAGCCCAAACATATCAGGATCAATCCCTAAATCTTTAAAGAAAAGCGTCATTTCTCTCCCCATTTGCGGGATATTGGGTAATCCAGTCGCTCCGTTTGTAATATTATCCATATTAACAAAAATAACTCGGACAACCTCACCAAATCCTAGAGTAGCAATCGCAAGGTAGACACCTTCTAAACGTAAACCAGGAAAGCCAATAATAACTCCGACTATCCCTGTAACTAATGCAGCGATAATCATACTAATTAATAATGGAAATTCATAATTCAGTGTCAAAAGTGCTGTTGTATAGGCTCCAATACTCATAAATCCTGCATGACCTAAAGATAATTGACCCGTTGATAATGTTATATATATACTCACAGCTAAAATAATATTAATTAAAATAAATGATGCAACTTGAAGATAATAAGGGTTTATCAATTCTGCTAACATAATTATTATAGATTTTCTAACTACTTTCGTTAGCTAAATCTAATTCTCCCTCCTTTACTTTTAAATTTTGATTACTTTGTACCTTCAACTGATTTTCCAAAGATACCTTGTGGACGAATAACTAAAATAACAATAATCGCTACAAATGCTACCGCATCACGATAACCTGAGTTTCCATATGCAACAATAAATGTCTCAGACATACCTAAGATAAGCCCACCAACCATCGCACCACGAACATTTCCTAATCCACCTAAAATAATAATTGCAAGGCCTTTAAGGCCAAAAATAAGACCCATTTGTGGGTTTACTGAGTTGAAGGCAATACCTACAAGAATACCTGCAATCCCACCCATAGCAGACGCGATCACGACAGTCATCGTAATCATTCTATTTGTATTTACACCAAGGAGACTTGCAACTGCTAAGTTCTCAGCGCTTGCTCTTAATCCTTTTCCTGCTTTTGTTTTAGATAACCACAACATAAGTCCAGCCATTAAAATAATTGCAATTACAAAAATTAAGATTTGGACATAATAGACTTGAAGTGATCCAAAAGTTATATTTAATTCTGAAATTGATGTGTTAAAAGATTTATTACCTGCACCAAACAATTTATGTGCTAAGTTTTCTAGAAATATTGAAACACCAATCGTACTTATTAATGGTGCTAAATGGGGAACGCCCTCTTTTCCACGTAAAGGTCGGAGTGCAAACACTTCTAAAAAATATCCTAAAATAGCAGTAACCATAATCGCCACAAAAAAGGCAACATAGAGTGGCCAGCCTAAAACATTCGTAATGACGACACCCATAAAAGCACCGAACATAAAGATTTCACCATGTCCCATATTAACGATATTTAGAACTCCAAAAACAAGAGTATAGCCTAGGGCAACGATGACATAAATACTTCCTAACGTTAAACCATTGATAACTTGTTCTATAAACACGAACTTTCCCTCCTTATGTCAATAATGAAGATAAGTAGGTTGGATTAACCAACCTACTTATTTTTGAATTACATTAAAACTTATTCAAATTCAATATATTCTTCATTCTCAATAGTTAATACTGTTGGGTCCATAATAATATCGCCCTCATCATCAAATGACACTTCACCTAAAATACCTTCAAATCCTTCTAAATTTAATAAAGCGTCTCTAATTTCATCTCTATCATCTGATCCTGCCTCTTTAATTGCTTCACCCATCATATGCATTGCATCATATGCTTGTGCTGCAAATTGGTCTGGACCCATACCGTACTCTTCTGTATATTTATCAACAAATGTCTTAACGGCTTCATCATCTTTTTCAGCAAACCATGGTGTCGCTACAACTAATCCATTTGCTGCTTCACCAGCAATCTTAGCTATTTCTGGTGAATTAAATCCATTACTACCGACGACTGGCACGTCTATCCCCATTTTTCTAGCTTGGTCTAAAATCACTGCACCTTCATTATATAAAGCTGATGCTAGAACAAGATCTGGTTCTGTGTTTTTGATTTTTGTTAATTGAGCTTTATAGTCCGATTGGCCTAACTGGAATGTTTCTGTTGTTGTGACTTCAAGGTCCATTTCTTCAGTCACATCTTTCATTACGTCATAACCTGCTTTTGTAAACACATCATCATTACCATAGATAATAGCAACTTTTTTAGCGTCAAATTTTTCGACTGCCTTTTCAACTGCTGCTGGTATTGCTAAAGTTTCAGGAATTGAGTTTCTGAAAATATAATCTCCAATTTGAGGGATCCCTTCCGCAGTTACTGATGTTCCTAAAGTCGGTACACCATTTAAGTCCGCTTCTGGCCCAACGACATTCATTTCTGTACTTAATGTCGGACCTATGAGTGCTGATACTTTATCTGAGCTCATTAATTTTTGGGCAGCAGATAAAGCTTCTTCTTGTTCCCCAGCTGAGTCTTCAATGATTAAATCAATATCAACTTCGCCCGCCTCTTCAATTTCTTCATAAGCAAGATTGATTCCATTTGTGATAGCTTCTCCATAACCAGCACCAGCACCTGTTAAGTAAGAAATGACACCTACTTTTACTGGTCCTTCACTTCCACCTTCATCAGATGCATTATCTTCTTTATCATTCCCACCGCAAGCAGCAAGGACGGAAAGCGATAAAATCATAATAAACATTGTAAAAAATTTAAAAGTGCGATTCATTTAATAATTCCCCCTATTTTTCTTTTTAAAAGATTTTTCTTACTTTATTATTCATTAAATTCACGTTTAACTTAAATTAAGTTGTGAATCTTCTGAAAATAAAATCATTTAAACAATATTCTGATTATATTATATTAGCGCTTGAAAGTAAACAATTAACTGAATTGATAGACTTTTTAGTTTACATACCTTTTATGGTTGACTTAATCAATTTATTCATTTATGATGTATTTAATAAACAGATGCGTAACCAAAAGAGTAAGTAATTAATTAATCTCAATTTAAAGAGAGCTAGTGGCGCTGCGAACTAGCAATTGGCTAATTAATGAATGGACTTTTGAGCATTCGACCGAAAAGCAATGAGTAGGCTCGAACGAATTCATCCATCGTTATATGGAGTGAGTAGATACTTATGTCTACTAATTAAGCTGAGTTCAGATTTTTGAACTAATTAAAGGTGGTACCGCGATTTCCTCGTCCTTGTTATGGATAGAGGATTTTTTTGTCTTCTATTTTAAATTTAATATATGAAATCAATGAATAAGAAGAGTAAATATAGTCATCATTATACAGAGAGCAAGATATGCTGAGATTCTTGCAAATGAAATTATATTGAATGGCCTTATGAGAGTTCTTTCGAAACAATAGTAGAGAGAAACGGTTTCCTCCGTTACCAGGATAGGATATGATGCTTTGTATCTGAATTGAGATGAAACATAACTTGTTTCAAACTTGAGGTGGCACCGCGAATTTTCGTCCTCTACAAATAATAATTTTATTTGTAGAGGACTTTTTTTATTTAAAAATGGAGGTTAGACATGATGACTAAAAAAAATTCAACATATAAAATGAAAACAATTAATGGTGATGCATTCACACCCATTACTATTTTTAAAAAACTAAAAGGTAAAAATAAATTTTTGCTTGAAAGCTCTTTCCAACATGAAACAAAAGGTAAATATTCATATATTGGGGTAAATCCCTATGAAGAAATCATCGGCATTAAAGACCAAACAGTCATCCGTTATTGTGAGACTGGAACAGAGACAACATTCGAAATGGACGCACTCACTTATCTGAAAACTCACTTTCCTAAAATCGATTCACCGCTTCCTCTGCCTTTTTCAGGTGGAGCGATTGGATTTGTTGGTTATGATGCGTATAGACAATATGCAGATCTCGGCAAAGATTTACCAGATGAGCTTGGCATTCCAGATATTCACTTTATGGTTTATAAAGATATTATCGTTTACGAACATTTTAATGAAAAAGTTCATCTCATCACACTCAATCTACAAGATTCAAACGATACAGATTTAACAGAACGGTTAACCAATTTAAGCAAACAACTTGAGCGCCCAGTAACTTTACGCCAACCAGAAAAAATTAATTTAGATTTTAAACCTCAAGTTAGCAAAGAACGTTTTATAGAACAAGTTGAACAAGCAAAAGCTTCAATCAACTCAGGTGAAACGACACAAGTAGTTCTTTCTCAAAAACTAACTTCTGAACTTAAAGAAGATCCATTTTCTTTTTATCGTCATTTAAGGTCGAGTAACCCTTCACCTTACATGTTTTATCTTGATTTCACAGATTATCTTATTATCGGAGCGTCACCTGAAGCACTCGTTCAAGTAACAGGTAATCAAGTAACAACGAATCCTATAGCTGGAACAAGGCCCCGAGGAAAAAATGAAAAAGAAGACGAGGCTCTTGCTGATGAGTTACTTGCTGACCCGAAAGAAATTAATGAGCATGACATGCTTGTTGATTTGAGCAAGCATGATTTAACACAGATTTGTGATAAGCAATCAATCCATGTGCCTGTCTATAAACAAATCGAAAAGTATCAACACGTGATGCATATTGTTTCTGAAGTCCAAGGTCGATTACAAAAAAACAAAAATAGTATTGATGCACTTATTGCTTGTATGCCAGCCGGAACAGTTTCCGGTGCACCTAAAACACGAGCCATGCAAATCATCAATGAAATTGAAACGAGTAAACGCGGATTCTATGCAGGTGGGCTTGGATATATTACTTACAACCATGATATTAACATAGCAATTTCGATTCGTTCACTTGTAATCAAAAACCAAAGGGCACATCTTCAAACAGGTGCAGGTATTGTAAAAGATTCAATACCTGAAAAAGAATATGAAGAAACACTTCACAAAGCAAGATCATTAACTGATTTGACAAAATGAAATTCATAATTACCAAACAATTATTCATTATAATATTTAGTTAAGATGCACTAACGAAACTAAATATTATAGTGAATAACCAAAATCAAATTATGAAATTCATTCAAATAAATGAAATTCTTTATTAAGTAAAGGAGAATATAAATGCAAACCTATTTAAAAAAATTAATGAATCATGAAAATTTATCCATAGAAGAAACGGAAGAAGCTGTTAA
>DATGTX010000071.1:0-5121 GCA_035301645.1 Pseudogracilibacillus sp.
TAGCAGATATGGATAACGCAATGGAATCTTATATTAAATTCTGTATTCAACCATTAATCAAGAAAATAGAGGATGAGTTGAACGCTAAATTGTTTACTGAATCTGACGTGATCAATGGCAAGTCTATAAAAGTTGTTGGCATTGACAAAAAAGACCCATTAGAACACGCTGAATCGGTAGATAAGCTTGTTTCTAGTGGTACTTTTACTAGAAACCATATAAGAGTCATGTTTGGAGAAGAACCTTCAGAAGACCCAGATATGGACGAATATTTATTAACGAAAAACTACACACTAGCATCGGAAGGTGGTGAAAATGATGAAGATTAACGTAAAAGGCGCTATTATTTCAAACAATGACAAATGGTTATATGACATGTTAGAAATGGATGCTACTTCACCAAAAGATATAGTCGATGCGCTACCTTCTAATAATGAAGATATTGAGGTTATCATCAACAGTGGTGGTGGAGATGTTTTTGCCGGTAGTGAAATCTATACAACTTTAAAAGATTATGCAGGTAATGTAAACATTAAAGTAGTTGGAGTTGCTGCAAGTGCTGCATCTGTCATAGCAATGGCAGGTAATCATATTGAAATGAGTCCTACCGCTCAAATGATGATACACAACGCTAGTACAATGGCGTTTGGTGATGATAGAGCGATGGCATCAGCAAGCGAAATGTTAAACTCTGTGAATAGAGGTATCGCAAATGCTTATATTGAGAAAACAGGAAAGTCTGAACAAGAAGTATTAGACTTAATGAACCAAGAAACATGGTTTAGCGCTCAAGATGCTGTAGATTTAGGATTTGCAGACAGTAAAATGTTTGGTGAGAATACTCCTAAATTAGTTGCGAATTCCGGTCAAATGTTATCAAATGATGCAGTGAATAGAATTGCAACGCTTATGAGTAAAACGCCAGAAATCAAAATTGATGTTGACGCAATAGCAAATAAAGTAATTGAAAAATTAGATGAAAAAGAACCTAAAAATGTTGAGTCAGAGATTAGCAAAATTCAATCTCAAAAACAAACACCTAGGTTCTTTTTTTAATACACAAAAATAAGGAGGGTCATAGAATATGACTATTAAATTATCAGACGATTTTAAAACAGCTCGTCAAGAATTTTTAAATGCCATTCAAAATGGTGAATCAGAAGAAGTACAAGCAGAATTATATAGTGGAATGATTAACGAATTATTTGAAGAAGCTAGAAAGCAAGCAAAACAAGAGGCTGAAACAGTTGCTTCATTACCTACACAAGACAGTAAGTTGACTGCTCAACAACGCAAATTCTTTAATGAAATCAACACAGAGGTTGGTTATAAAGAAGAAAAATTATTACCAGAAGAAACGATTGATCGTATCTTTGAAAATTTAACGACTGAACATCCATTACTAGCAGATTTAGGTATTAAGAATGCTGGGTTACGCCTTAAATTCTTAAAATCTGAAACAAGTGGCGTAGCAGTTTGGGGTAAAATCTTTGGAGAAATTAAAGGCCAATTAGATGCTGCATTCAGTGAAGAAACAGCTATCTCTAACAAATTAACTGCTTTTGTAGTATTACCTAAAGATTTAAAAGACTTTGGTCCTGCATGGATTGAGCGTTTCGTTCGTTTACAAATTGAAGAAGCTTTTGCAGTTGCTTTAGAAGCGGCTTTCTTAAATGGTACTGGTAAAGAACAACCTATCGGGTTAAACCGTCAAGTACAAGAAGGTGTATCAGTAACTGGTGGAGAATATCCAGAAAAAGAATCAGAGGGTACATTAACATTCGCTGACCCTAAAACAACTGTTAAAGAGTTAACTCAAGTATTTAAATTCCATTCAACAAATGAAAAAGGTAAATCAGTTCAGGTTAAAGGCAATGTAACAATGGTTGTTAACCCATCTGACGCTTTTGAAATTCAAGCACAATATACTCATTTAAATGCAAATGGTGTGTACGTAACAGCTTTACCTTATAACTTAAACATTATTGAGTCTGTAGCACAACCTGCTGATAAAGTATTAACATACGTTAGAGGTCGCTATGATGGTTATTTAGGTGGCGGTATTAATATTCAAAAATTCGAACAAACATTAGCAATTGAAGATATGAACTTATATACTGCTAAACAATTTGCTTATGGTAAGGCAAAAGATAATAAAGTAGCTGCAGTTTATGACTTAGCGATTGATAAAGGCGAAGATACGCCCTAAGTCGCCCCAAAACGTTGAAGTAACAACTAACGCCAAGTCTGTTGTTATATCAGCAGAATAGGGGTTGATTAAATGATTACTGATAAACATGTTGAGCAATTTAAGGAAGACATGAGTATCTTTCATAAATCACAAGATGAAAAGTTTAAACGCAATTTAAGTTCATCTTATAGAGCAATACAGAATTTATGTGGTCCTTTTAATTTAGATAAAGATGAACTAGGTAAAGAATTAGTTTTTGAAAGAACAAGATATATGAACAATGATCAACTTGAATTTTTTGACGATAACTTCTCTACAATGATTAATGATTTTGGTATAGAAAACAAATTAATGGTGGGTGATATAGATGAACCAAGTGAGCTTTAATATAAAAAAGACTGTTTCTGGCGACTATAGAACCCCTGTTACCTTTTATGAATATGAAGACACAAGTCCTTATCCAGGAGAAGAAGAAAAAGAGAGACTTTATTTCTGTTTAGCAGAAATGTACAGTTTGTCAGTAAAAGATATGGAAATATTAAACGTGAGTACTTCTAAAACTGGTATGACAATCGTTATTCCAGATGCTTTAACTGATTATATACCTCGTTATAATCATGTTGTAGAAGTCGATGATTTCAGATTGGAACATAAAATGTACAACATTTTAGAGTTTAGACTTAATCAACCGGATAAAGGACAAATTACTATTGTGTTAGGTAATAGGCAATATGAGCGTTGAAGTAAAAGGCGTTAAAGAACTCATTAATCAATTAGAGAAAAAGTTTGGCGCAGAACACACAAAACAAGTGAGTGACAAAGCTTTAAAAAGTGCTGGTGGACATTTCGAAAAAGAATTAAAGAACGCTTTTGTAAGTTTTGAGGATACAGGAGCATCTAAAAATGAAATAAAACTATCTGAACCAATGAACATACATGGTGTAAGAGGTGTAAAGTTTTATTGGGAAGGTCCGATGGATAGATACAGGCTTATACATTTAAATGAGTGGGGTTACAGACGTAACGGCACTAAGCATTATCCTAAAGGGCATGCAATTATTGCTAAAACACTTAAGAGTTCCGAAAAAGTCTATAGAAACATCGTTAAAGATGAGATAAGGAAGAATTTACTATGAATATATTAATGTATATACGTGAGTTGCTATTAAATGATCCATTCATAAAATCTCAAGTCGATGAAAGAATTCATTTTTATAAAGTCGGTGAAAATACCGATACTTCTCAACCATTCATAACGATTACACCTATTGATGGAGAACCAAGCACTTTTGTTTCGGATAAGTATTTATCTGAAACTTTTTTTGTGCAAGTTGACGTTGAAACATATAAACATCAAAAGTCTTTAGATATTGCAAATAGAATTAGAAACATATTATGGGTGAATGGTTTCAAACAAAAAGGAACAGAATTTGATGAGCCTTTTGAAGAAACAAAAAGATATGTTCTTGCAAGAAAATATTTAGGAATACCAAAAAACAAATATTACAAAGGAGAGCCCGTTGAATAACGTGCTCTTTTTATTTTAAGGAGGAAATTTATTATGCCAGAAACTAAAAACGGTTCAGCATTAGCAGGATTTAAAAGATTACATGTAGGTATTTTCGATTCAACTGGAGAAAAAATCAAAGAAAAGTTTGTATGGGAAGATGAAAAAGGTGGAACTGTCAACCTTAATATCACTGGTTTATCACCTGAAATGACTGATATGTGGGCATCAAACAAACGTGTTTGGATGAAAAAACAAGGTACAGGAGAAGTTAAGTCTGACATGGATTTATTCAATATCCCTACAGATCATTTAGATAAAGTATTAGGTCGCGAAAAAGACGCAAATGGAACTTCATGGGTAGGAGAAGACACTAGAGCCCCTTATGTTGCTGTCATTGGAGAGTCTGAAAACGCAATTACCGGAGACCCAATTTACTGTGCCTTAGTAAAAGGTACATTAGGTCTAGAATCTATTGAAACAAAAACTAAAGAACAAAACGAAGAGTCGCCAGAACCAACTAAATTAGCTGGTGACTGGATGAACAGAACAATTGATGAAAAAAGTCGTGTTTATGGTTATCACGAAGGTAAAGAAGGCGCTGACGAGTTTATGAAATTAGTATTCCCTGGTTATACAGAGCCAGGCACACCCTAATACTCCCCAAAATGTAGTGGTGGATGCTAATTCTAAATCGGCATCTATTACTGCTGAATAGGGGCTTTTAAATAATCACTAAGGAGGTTGTAGAATGGCTGACACATTAAAAGTATACAAAGGTGCTGACGTTGTTGGCACTGCTGAACGTGGAGAAGATGGTAAAGCTAAAGTCACAATTGATAGCTTAGACGCTAATACCGATTACGTCACTGGTACTTACCAAGTATCATTTTCTAATGAGAATGGTGAATCAGAAAAGGTAGACGTACCATCATTCAAAACAAAACCTATCACAGTTACAGGCGTAACAATTGCACCTAAAACTGCAAGCGTTGATGTAGGCACAACAACTAAATTAAATAGTACAGTTGCACCATCAACTGCTACAAACAAATCAGTATCATACAAAAGTTCTGATGAAGCAGTCGCTACGGTATCGAGCAATGGTACAGTAACAGGCGTTGCAGAAGGTGAAGCAACTATTACTGTAACAACACAGGACGGTAATAAATCAGATACTGCAACAGTAACAGTTAACGCAGTTGTAGAACCAGAAGAACCAATCGAATAACAATATAGAGGGCTTTATGCCCTCTTTTTTATTTGCGCAAATAAAAAAACAAAAACATCGGAGGAATATAAATGATTAAATTTGAAATTAAAAACCGTCAAACAGGTAAGAAAGAAGCTTATGAAAAAGAAGATATTAGTTTAATGGAAGCAGAAAGATTTTATGAGTTACAAGATAAACAAGAAAAAGAAA
>DATGTX010000072.1:0-3271 GCA_035301645.1 Pseudogracilibacillus sp.
TCAAATGAAACAATTAAAACGATTAAAGCAACTGCCCCTATATTAGAAGTCCATGGAGCAACAATTACTACTGTTTTTTATAAAAATATGTTTATCAATCATCCTGAATTACTTAATATGTTTAACGAAGTTAACCAAAAACAAGGTAAGCAGCAACAAGCTTTAGCTAATTTAGTATATGAAGCTGCTAAAAACATTGATCAACTCGAAAACGTATTAGATGAAGTTAAACTCGTAGCTCACAAACACCGTGGTTTAGGCGTTAAACCAGAGCATTATCCGATTGTTGGAAAGTACTTACTGTTAGCAATCAAAGAAGTTTTAGGCGACGATGCTACAGATGACATTATGAATGCTTGGGAAGAAGCTTATGGTGTTATTGCGCAAGTATTTATTGATATCGAAAAAGAAATGTATCAAGAAGCTGCAGAGCAAACAGGGGGATGGGAAGGCTTTAAAGACTTTATTGTCGTTGATAAAGTGAAAGAAAGCGACGTTATTACTTCTTTTTATTTAAAAGCAAAGGATAATAAAGTTTTAGCAGACTACGAAACAGGTCAGTATCTCACAATACGAGTAAAAATTCCTAGCGAGGAATATACACAAATTCGTCATTATACTATTTCAGCAGCACCAGGATCAGATACTTATCGTATTTCTGTTAAAAAAGAAACAGATTTCACACCTAACGGTAAAGTATCTACTTATTTACATGATTTAGTAAATATTGGGGATACAATTGAAGCGAGTGCACCTGCTGGTACGTTTACTTTAGAAGAAGATAATCGACCAATTACATTAATCAGTGGTGGAGTTGGGATTACACCAATGATTAGTATGTTAGAAACACTTGCTTCTAAACAATCAGATCAGCATATTAATTTTGTCCATGCTGCACGCAATGAATCAGTCCATGCTTTTCACGATTATGTAACAGAACTTGTTTCAGCTTTACCTAATGCTAATTATATGTATGGGTATAGCGATTTAAATTCAGAAAATCATGGCGATTTTAAAGGTTATTTAACAAAAGAAGTATTAAAACAAGCAACAAAAGAAAATTCAGTTTATTATGTTGTCGGACCGATACCATTTATGAAGCATGTAGCACACTTACTTCATAAACTTGGTGTAAATGATGCTGATATTCGTTATGAATTATTTGGCCCTGCACAAGATGTTTTAGAAGAAGTTACAGCTTAAATAAGTAAAAAGCCTCTAGTTAATTATAAACTAGAGGCTTTTTATTAACATACTTGATTTTTAAATAACGTTAACAAGTATGATACCAATAATAATAGAAATAATTGCTAAAGCTAAAAAGACCATACTAAACTTTTTCCATTCAGCTTTTTCACTCTGATCTTCCGCAACAGAAAATTTTATCAAGTTTTGAATAGCAATACCTATAAAAACAACACCAACAAGTATTAAAATAATCGGAATAGATTTCATCATATAACAACATTAACTCCTTTGTTTTCTTTTAAAATAATTAATTATTTTTCGATTAGTTCTATTTTATCTTCTATAGGAATGCGTGACTTAGCAAAAGGTATTTTACTTGGATACCCGATTTGTATAACAGCTGCTATTTTATATATGTCTGGATCAACATCGATATCTCGAGAAAATTCAGGATCATGCATAAATGGTGTAATTGTCCATAGCATACCAATATCCTTGCTCCATGCAGCAAGTTGTGCATTTTGAATAAAAGCACATACTGAAGCATAGTCTTCTTCATATTTTATCGGGTCATTTTCTCTTTCAAAATAAACAACTGCATGGTGAGGTATTTTTAATAAAAAATCTTTAATTGATTTAACTGTTTTTGCCTCGTTATCTGTACTCAACATCTCTAATCGCTGGTAACTTTTAATAATTTTATTAACCAATCTTACTTTACCATGTCCTTGATATAATTTAATTTTCCAAGGCTCTTTCATATAGTGAGTTGGTGCCCATGATGCATAAGTAAAGACTTCTTTTAAAATTTCAGTTTCAATTGGTTTATTTTTAAATGAATTAATCGATCGTCTATTTATCATTGCTTCTAATAATTTAATAAATTTCACCTCTCACACACTAAAGCTAAAGCCTCTTTATCTATTATAACTCAATAAATTAGATTTAAAAACTTGATTGATTATTAAATTATTTTCTTGTACAATTAAATTAGATTGATTGAAAGGAGATGTAAGATATGTTAAATGAAAAATTAATCACATCTTTAAATGAACAACTTAATCAAGAACTACAAGCAGGTCATAATTACTTAGCTATGGCTGCTTATTTAGAACATAGAAGTTATGAGGGGTTTGCAACTTACTTCATGGAGCAAGCAAAAGAAGAATTTTCTCATGGGATGAGAATTTACAACTATTTAAATGATCGTGGTGTAAAAGCAGTTTATTCTAGTCTACCTACGCCACCGAGTGAATTCGATTCTGTACTTGATGTGTTTGAAAAAGCTTTAGCACACGAAAAATTAGTAACAAAAAGCATTCATAATCTTGCTGATATTGCTTATGAGGTAAAGGATCACGCAACAATTTCATTCCTTAACTGGTTTATTGATGAACAAGTCGAAGAAGAAGCTACTTTTGAAACTCACATTGACTATATTACACGCATTAAGAATGATGAAAATGCATTGTTTATTTATGAACAAGAATTAGGTAAAAGACAATTTTCAGCTGAATAATAAATTCAAAACAGCAAATACCCATTTTATAGGTATTTGCTGTTTTACATTTCATCAGAAATGCCTAAAAGAATAATGCCTAGCATAACAAGACCAATAATTATATACTGCTTCTTTGTTAATATCTCTCTTAAAAAAACACGGGAAAGTAAGACTGAAAAGATTCCATGTGCTGCAATAATTGGAGCAGCAATCATCGCATTACCTGCCATTGCAAAAACATAAAAGAACTGCCCTGTTGTCTCAAGAATTGCTGCAGCTCCTCTATCACGTTCTTTAAATATATAAAAGGTTTCTTTTTTAATAAATTTCACATAGATATAAACGATAATAGCAATTAAAAAGAAGGTAAATTCATAAGCTAATAAGGCTCTATCTTCAGGAATAATTTTTAATTCATCTAAATAAACGCCATCTAAAAACGTCCCTATTCCATCAATAATTGCATATAATATTGGGAAAGTAATAGCTAAAACCCCTATTTGATATTTTTTATCAACTTCACCCTCTGTATATTTTAAAGCAACTAATTCTTCTTCTTTTTCAAGCATTGCTAAACGAATA
>DATGTX010000073.1:0-14346 GCA_035301645.1 Pseudogracilibacillus sp.
TATGCTATTAGAGGAGATATTTAATTTTATATGAGCACGTAATTAATAACATAGATAGACTTTGAAAAAGGTGGTAGTTTTAATGGGGATAATAGCATTATTTGTACAAAATATTGTTATGCTTTACAGTTTCGCACTAATTATATATATATTTATGTCTTGGTTTCCTGGAGCAAGAGAATCTGCATTTGGTGAGATGTTAGGTGCTATAACTGAACCATATTTAAATATATTCCGTCAACTTATACCTCCTATCGGAGGGTTGGACATTACTCCGATAATTGCTATATTAGCACTTCGTTTTGCTTCGAGTGGACTTATTTACTTATTAGCAATGTTGGGACTTTGATACATGAGTATTTATCAACATTATAGACAGGAAGAACATTCGTTTGTAGATCAAGTATTGACTTGGAAAGAGCAAGTTGAAACATATTATACAGCCCAGTTAACTGATTTTCTTGATCCTCGCGAAAGACAGATAGTTAAATCTGTCATTGGGGAAGCAAATGAAGAAATCCGAATTTCGTTTTATGGTGGAGATAAAGAGGCTGAAAGGAAAAGAGTTTTAATCAAACCATATTATGAAGAAACCACAATAAATGATTATGAAATTATTTTATTTCAAGCTAGTTTTCCTAAGAAATTTATTAACATTCAACACGGTGATGTAATGGGGGCCTTTTTAGGACTAGGCCTAGAACGTAAAAAAATGGGTGATATCATAGTTAATGATGATCAACTACAAATATATACAACCAAAGATGTCGCAATGTATGTTCAAACAAATTTAATTGCCATTAACCGTGCGAATGTTCAATTACAAGAAGTAAAATTAAATCAAAAATTAGAAAGAAATGAGATTTGGAAAGAACAAACACACTCAGTAAGCTCTATGCGTTTGGATGTACTGATTAAAGAGATTTATCGCATGTCACGTAGTAAAGCTGCTGAATTAATTACACGTAAACAAGTAAAAGTGAACTTTAAAATAGTCAATGATCCAGCTATGTTGATATTAGAAGCAGATTTAATATCGGTTAAAGGTTATGGAAGAAGTAGAGTTTTAGAACTAGGTGGTCTGTCTCGTAAACAAAGAACTTTTGTGACTACCGCAGTACTAAAAACTTAAAATACATACAAAACTATATATTTTAAGAGAATTGTTATATACTATGTTAAATACGACTTTTATACTGTAAGGATAGGGAGGTATTTTCTTGGCATTAACACCGCTAGATATTCATAATAAGGAATTTGGAAGAAGTTTTAGAGGACTTGATGAAGATGAAGTGAATAACTATTTAGATCAAGTAATAAAAGATTATGAACTGACAATACGTGAAAAAGCTGCTTTACAAAATAAAGTTAATGAAATGGAAGAAAGATTAAAACATTTTGCTGAAATTGAAGAAACTTTAAATAAGTCAATTGTTATAGCGCAAGAAACAGCTGATGGTGTCAAAGATAGCGCACGTAAAGAATCTAAACTAATTATTAAAGAAGCTGAGAAAAATGCAGATCGAATTGTTGATGAAGCTTTAAGTAAATCTAGACATATATCAATGGAAACAGAGGATTTACATCGACAAGCGAAAGTTTTTAGAACGCGCTTAAAAATGTTAATCGAAGCCCAATTAGATATGATTAATCATCAAGATTGGGATGAGTTTTTAAGTATTGATGAATTGGTTAAATTAGAAGTAGAAGAACCAGAAGAAACTGAAGAGACTGAAGATACAGAAACTACAAAATAATTAATACATACAATGATGGAAAAAGTATAAATGAATAATCTTTAAAGCGAGTTGGGAAACGGTGTGAGCCCAATATAGAGTATCATTTAGAAAATCAATCCGGAGTATTCATTCTGAATTATAAATAAGAATGAACGGCCTCGTTCACGTTACGAATATGATAAGAAAATTCATGTTATATGAATTTTACAAGGGTGGTACCGCGAGTCTTCTCGTCCCTTTACAAGGGAATTGTGAGGACTTTTTTGTGTTTAAAATAAATTATAGAAAAATTTTTAAGGGGGAAATTAATAGTGGATTATAGACCAACACTACAAATGCAAAAAACAAAGTTTCCAATGAGAGGTAATTTACCAAATAAAGAACCGATTCGTCGTGAAACATGGGAAGCAGAAGATATTTATGGAAAAGGACTTGCTCGTACAGAAGGAAGACCGTTATTTATACTACATGATGGCCCCCCTTATGCTAATGGAGATTTGCATATTGGGCATGCTTTAAACCAAGTATTAAAAGACTTTATTACACGTTATAAATCAATGTCAGGGTTCCATGCTCCTTACATTCCAGGATGGGATACACATGGGCTGCCAATTGAAACAGCGTTAACAAAAAAGAAAAAGATTAACCGTAAAGAAATAGATATTACTGAATTCAGAAAAATGTGTGCTGATTACGCGATGGAGCAAGTTAATCGCCAACGTGATCAAAGGAAAGCTTTAGGTGCACGAGGAGATTGGGATAACCCTTATCTTACATTAGCTAATGACTATGAAGCGGCTCAAATAAAAGTATTTGGTGAAATGGCTAATCGTGGATATATCTATAAAGGATTACGTCCAGTATTTTGGTCACCATCCTCTGAATCAGCTTTAGCAGAAGCAGAGATTGAATACCAAGATAAGCGATCACCATCGATCTATGTAACTTATGAAATCACAGACGGAAAAGGAATTGTTGATGAAGGTGCCAAATTTATTATTTGGACTACAACTCCATGGACACTTCCTGCTAGTTTAGGGATTAGCTTACATCCTGATTTAAAATATGATGTATTTGAAGTAGATGGTCAACAATATGTAGCTGCTCATGATTTATTAGAACCATTAATTGATGAATTAGACTGGGATGAACCGAAAGTAATTAGTTCATTTAAAGGACGCGAAGCAGATAGAATTGTATCTAAACATCCATTCTATGATCGAGATATTTTAACAATGCTTGGAACACATGTTACAACTGAAGCAGGTACTGGTTGTGTTCATACTGCTCCTGGACATGGTGAAGAGGACTTTTATGTTGCTCAAGAATATGGCATTGAAGCTTTATGTCCTGTAGACGAGCGTGGAGTATTTACAAACGAAGCACCTGGGTTTGAAGGATTGTTTTATGATGATGCTAATAAAGTTGTCTCTGATAAATTAGCTGAAAAAGGAGCATTACTTAAATTAGCTTTCATAACTCACTCATACCCACATGACTGGAGAACTAAAAAGCCAACTATTTTCCGAGCTACATCACAATGGTTTGCTTCAATCAAAGCTTTTAGAGAGAATATTTTAGATGAAATAAAAGAAGTTAATTGGTACCCACACTGGGGAGAAACAAGACTTTACAACATGGTTCGTGACCGTGAAGATTGGTGTATATCTCGCCAACGTACTTGGGGTGTTCCAATTCCAGTATTTTACGGAGAAGATCACACACCTATTATTACAGAAGAAACAATTAATCATGTATCTGAGCTATTTAAAGAACATGGGTCAAATATCTGGTTTGAGTGGAGTGCAAAAGAGCTTCTTCCTAAAGAATTTGTTTCAGAACATAGTCCGAATAGTATTTATACAAAAGAAAATGACATTATGGATGTTTGGTTTGATTCAGGATCATCACATGAAGCAGTCTTAATGCATCGTAAAGACCACCGTCGTCCAGCTGACCTTTATTTAGAGGGAAGTGACCAATACCGTGGTTGGTTTAACTCATCACTTTCAACATCAGTAGCCATAACTGGGAAAGCGCCATATAAGAATGTTGTAAGTCATGGAATGGTTTTAGATGGTGATGGTCGTAAAATGAGTAAATCAATTGGTAATACAATGGAGCCTGGAGATATACAGCGACAAATGGGAGCTGATATTTTAAGACTATGGGTTTCATCTGTTGATTATCAATCAGATGTACGTATTTCACAAGATATTCTAAAACAAGTTTCCGAAAGTTATAGAAAAGTTAGAAATACAGTTCGTTTCTTATTAGCAAACTTAGAAGATTTCGATCCAGCAAAAGATGCAATTGCTGAATCAAACTTAGAAGAAGTAGATCGTTATATGCTTGTTAGACTACAAAACCTTGTTTCTAATGTAAAAACGAGTTATGAAAATTATGATTTCTCAAATGTATTTAATGAGATTCATAATTATGCTTCTAACGATTTAAGTTCATTCTACTTAGATTTTGCTAAAGATATCCTTTATATTGAAACAAAAAATAGTCATAGTCGCCGAAGCATTCAAACAGTTTATTATGAAACGTTAATTAGCTTAACGAAGCTGTTAACACCAATTATTCCTCATACTACTGAAGAAATTTGGGAAAATATTAATCATGTGGAAGAAGAATATATTCAATTAACTGATTTACCTGAAGTTCGTGAAGTTGAAGGATTTACAGAAGCTGACCATACTAAATGGGATTTATTCATGAAAGTAAGGGCTGATGTATTGAAGTCACTTGAAGAAGCACGTGCGGATAAGATAATTGGTAATTCTTTAGAAGCCAAGGTGACAATTGAGGCTAACGATGAAGAAGTGAAAGAAGTGTTAAGTAGTATTAAAAATATCCATCAATTACTAATTGTTTCAGAAGCTGTGATTAATGAATCATCTCCTGAAGCTAAAGAATATAAATATACTAAAATTCATGTGGAAAAACATCCTGGCGACAAATGTAATCGTTGCTGGACGTTCTCAGAAACAGTGGGGACACATGAAGAGCATCCTGATCTGTGTACACGTTGTAATGATATTGTCGTGGAACATTACGGGGATTTAGATTTGACTGAAAAAGAATAATTGAAAACCCTCCAATTGGAGGGTTTTTTGCTTAGATTTGCACTTTTTCTCTAAAAGATTTAATCTAGTAAGGAAGGAAAATTGTTTAGAACGGAGGAAGTCATGTTTAGATATTATATATATGCCTTTATTATTATTTTATTCGATCAAATATCAAAATGGTTAATTGTTAAAAATATGAAACTTTCAGAATCAATTGTGGTGGTAAAAGATTTTTTTAATATAACTTCTCATCGTAATTCTGGTGCAGCTTGGGGTATATTACAAAATCAGATGATATTTTTCTATATTATTACTTTAATCGTCATCATCGGAATAATTTATTATATGCAAAAATATGCAAAAGAAAGTCGTTTATTAGCTATTGCACTTAGTTTACTTTTAGGTGGAGCAATAGGTAATTTTATTGATCGTATATTTAGAAAAGAAGTGGTTGATTTTTTAGATTTTAAAATTATAAATTATAATTATCCAATTTTTAATCTTGCTGATTCAGCACTTTTTATAGGGGTAGGAATATTAATTGTTTATGTTATTATTGATGAAAGAAAAAATAAGAGGGAGAAAACCTCATTATGAAATACATGAGTAAAATTAATAACGAAGAAATTGAGATGAGACTTGATAAGTTTTTAGTAACTAAAAATCCTGATTATTCAAGACAAGAAGTCCAATCATGGATAAAAAATGGCCATGTAACAGTTAACGAAAAGTTTAAAAAACCTAATTACAAAATGAAGTTATCAGATGAGGTAACATGGAGTATACCTGAAGTAGTCGAACGGAAAATAGAAGCAGAAGATATTACATTATCGATTCTCTACGAAGACGAGGCTATTATTGTCATTAATAAAGAACGTGGAATGCTTGTCCATCCTACAACCCAAGAGACTACAGGTACATTAGTAAATGCTTTGCTGTTTTATTCTAATAATTTATCAAATATAAATGGGGATGAGCGGCCAGGTATCGTCCATCGATTAGACAAAGATACAAGTGGTATCATGGTTATAGCAAAAACAAATGAAGCCCATCTGCATTTACAAAAACAATTCAGAGCACATACCGTTTATCGTAAATATGAAGCAGTCGTTTTTGGTGGAGTTAACCACGACCATGGTATCATAGATGCTCCAATTGGTCGTGATCCTAATAATCGATTAAGAATGGCTGTTAATCCAAATGGAAAATATGCAGAAACTCATTTTGAAGTATTAAAACGTTTTAATCAACATTCACATATTGCTTGTGAATTAATTACCGGAAGAACACATCAAATTCGTGTGCATATGAAATATCTAGGACATCCAATTATTGGTGATCCAATTTATTCACGTAAAAAAAGTAAATTGCTAGCTAGCCAAGCTTTGTTTGCTAAACAATTAAAATTCAAACATCCGCTAACAGAAGAAGAACTCTCTTTTGAAATAGAACAGCCTGTATACATTAAAAATTTATTAAATCAACTACACAAAATGACTTGACTTAAGAGGTTAAATTTGAAATAATAAAGAAAGTTAAATAATCCTTTAAATTAGCACAGTGAGGCTGATAAGGAGCGGACACAGATTTAAATCTTAGGATTATTCTGTAAAAATCCCTCAACCTCACTGGTTAGAGGGATTTTTTTATAGAAGAGGTGAAGGATTTGATTAAAAAGAAGACAGTTTTAGATGAAGCTGCAATTATGAGAGGATTAACTCGTATTGCCCATGAAATTGTTGAGCGTAATAAAGGTGGAGAAAACCTTGTCTTAATTGGTATTAAAACAAGAGGATATCCGCTTGCAAAAAGATTACAGGAAAAAATTAATCAAATTGAAAAACTATTAGTTCCAATAAGTGAAATTGATATTACTTATTATCGTGATGATTTAAAAGAAAAGAACGGCAGCTTACATGTTCCAGAAATTGATATTGATATCACAAATAAAAAAGTAATTTTGGTAGATGACGTCCTTTATACAGGACGTACTGTCCGTGCTGCAATGGATGCAGTCATGGACATAAGTAGACCTGCCCAAGTTCAATTAGCTGTTTTGATTGATCGGGGACATAGAGAATTACCGATTCGTGCTGATTACGTTGCTAAAAACATTCCAACTTCTGAAACTGAAGAGATTGTTGTTAGATTAATGGAACACGATTCTAAAGATGAAGTAAGTATTTTTGAAAATGATAAATAACCTTTAACTAAGTCCAGAGAGATTTAAAAGGTTCCCAAAAGTAAGCGTTAATTTATTAACGCATTATCTCTTTGCGACCTTTTGCAAAGAGTTTTTTTTATAAAAAGGGGTGTATATTGATGAAACACTTTATTTCAATAGAAGATTTAACAGTAAAAGAAGTCTATGATTTACTTCGAACGATAAAAATGTACCGAGAAGATGAATATAAATTAACAAAACAGGTGTTTGTAGCTAATTTGTTTTTTGAACCTAGCACAAGAACAAAAACTAGTTTTGTTGTAGCTGAAAGAAAGTTAGGCATAGAAGATTTAGAATTCGCTACTCAGACTTCGAGCATGAAGAAAGGCGAGACACTTTATGATACTGCAAAAACATTTGAAGCAGTTGGTGCTAATTGTTTAGTAATTAGGCATGAGGATGATGAGTGGTCAAAAGGGATTAGTAAAGACCTTAATATTCCTATTATAAATGCAGGTTCTGGAAAAAAAGACCATCCTACTCAAAGTTTGCTTGATCTTTATACAATTTATCAAGAATTTGGTTATTTCACTGGATTGAAAGTAGCCATTGCTGGAGACATTAAACATAGTCGTGTAGCGAGATCAAATGCACAATTACTTGCAAAGTTAGGTGTTGAAGTTTATTTTACAGCTGCAGATGAATTTAAAGAAACTGAATTTGGTTATCCCTATATATCGATGGATGAAGCGGCGGAAACTTGTGATGTTGTTATGTTATTAAGAATTCAACATGAAAGACATGAAGCATTCTCTGGTTCAATAATTAATTATTTAGAAGAGTATGGCTTAACAAAGAAACGAGAAAGCAAAATGAAAAAGCATGCAATCATTTTACATCCTGGTCCAGTAAATAGAGGTGTTGAAATTGATCCTGAATTAGTAGAATGTAAAAGGTCCCGGATCTCTAAGCAAATAGAATATGGCGTATATACTCGAATGGCTATCTTAACTAAACAACTACTCGAGTGGGAAATTATCGATGAAAGCCATATAAAAAAATGTCCAAAACCTATTCTGGCAACTAGTAAACAAAAAGCAAACTAAAATAAGTAAATAAGGAATGATAAAAATGAGTAAAAGACAGCTTGTATTAGAAGATGGAACAGTTTTTATAGGGCATCATTTCGGCAGTGATATAATAAAATATGGTGAAGTTGTATTTAATGTTAATATGACAGGTTATCAAGAAATGATTACTGACCCAGCAAATTTTAATCAAATTATTGTTTCAACTTATCCTGTGATTGGTAGTTACGGTATTAATAGCGATGATTCTGAAGCAATTGAACCTTCAATTAGTGGTTTGATCGTTAAAGAAATTAATCACTTTCCTTCAAATTTTAGAACGGAAGAATCTTTAAATGATTATTTGAAAGCTTATAATATCCCAGGAATTTCAGGCATAGATACACGCGAATTAGTTAAAAAATTACGAAATAAAGGAACTTTAAAAGGAGCAATAGCTTCGATGGATCTAAGCTCTGATGTGATTGTTAATCGATTGAAAAATAGCCATTCGTCAAATGATGAAGTAAGCCAAACATCAATTACGAAACCGTATATTGTACCAGGGAACGGAAAGCGAATTGTGGTAATAAATTTAGGAATGAAGCAAAGTGTTTTAAAAGAATTAACAGCACGCGATTGCCATATTACAGTTGTGCCGTATAATTATACAGTAGAACAAATAAACAGATTCAATCCAGAGGGTGTCATTATATCAAATGGACCTGGAAGTCCCTTTGTTCTTGAAGAAACAATCAGAACTATTAAAGGGTTAATTGGACAAACACCTGTATTAGGAATTGGGTTAGGCCATCAATTATTTGCGTTAGCGAATGACTTGGAAGTTGAACGAACAAAAAATGGTAATCATAATTCGAGTTATGCAGTTAAAAAACTTGATTCAGAAATAAGTTATTTAACAAATGAAAATACTCATTATATCGTCAATCGTGAATCCGCTAATGAATCTAATTTAAAAGTGACATATGAAGGATTAAACGACCAGACAGTTCAAGGTTTAACTGTTATTGATCAAAAAGCAATATCCGTACAATTTAATCCTGAAGGTTCGCCAGGGACAAATGAAGCTAGTTTCGTATTTGATGATTTTTTAAATATAATAAAAGAAAAATAAAAAGTTGGAGTGATTAATATGCCAAGAAATGAAACAATTGAGAAAATATTAGTAATCGGGTCAGGCCCAATTGTAATCGGTCAAGCAGCAGAATTTGATTATTCAGGAACGCAAGCTTGTCAATCTTTAAAGGAAGAAGGCTATTCAGTTGTTCTAGCTAACTCTAACCCAGCAACAATCATGACAGACCATACTGTTGCTGATAAAGTTTATATGGAACCTTTAACTGTGAACTTTCTAACTAAAATTATAAAAAAAGAACGTCCAGATGCTTTATTAGCAACACTAGGTGGACAAACTGGTTTAAACTTAGCAATAGAACTTGATTCAGCAGGGATTTTAAAAAAGTACGATGTTAAACTATTAGGTTCATCATTAGATGCTATTCAAAAAGCGGAAGACCGTGAATTATTCCGTGATTTAATGGATGAATTAAATGAACCTGTTCCAGCAAGTGACATTGTAAATACAGTGGAAGCGGCTGTTGATTTTGCAAATACGATTGATTATCCAGTGATTGTTAGACCTGCATTTACGCTTGGTGGTACAGGTGGTGGAATGTGCGACACTGAAGAAGAATTACGTACAATCGTCAAAAACGGCCTAGCATTGTCTCCAGCGAATCAATGTTTAATTGAAAAGAGTATTGCTGGGTTTAAAGAAATCGAATATGAAGTAATTAGAGATAGTAAGGATCAGGCAATTGCTGTTTGTAATATGGAAAATATTGATCCAGTAGGAATACATACAGGTGATGCTATAGTAGTTGCGCCTTCCATGACTTTAACTGATCATGAATATCATATGTTGCGTGATGTATCACTTAAAATTATCCGTGCATTAAAAATTGAAGGTGGATGTAATGTTCAATTAGCTTTAGATCCGCATAGTTTTCAATATTACATAATTGAAGTAAACCCTAGAGTAAGTCGTTCGTCCGCTCTAGCATCGAAAGCTACAGGTTATCCAATTGCAAAAATTGCAGCTAAAATAGCTGTAGGTTTAACATTAGATGAGATTAAAAATCCAATGATAGAAACAGAATCAGCCTTTTTTGAGCCAACACTTGATTATGTCGTTACTAAAATTCCACGTTTTCCATTTGACAAATTCATCACAGGTGATAGAACTTTAGGAACTCAAATGAAAGCAACAGGTGAAATTATGTCACTTGGACGTAATTTTGAAGAATCATTTTTAAAAGGAATCCGTTCTCTAGAAATAGGAAATGGCGATTTCTATTTAAAACATATAGCTAAAGAAGAGACTGACTCACTTAAACATCGTTTGGAAAAAGCAGATGATGAACGTATTTTTGTTCTAGGCGAATTATTACGTCGAGGTATGACTGAAGAAGAAGTATATGAAATAACGAAGATTGACCCGATGTTTATAAATAAATTAAATCATATTATTCGTTTAGAACTAGAATTAAAAAATAATAAACATGACCAAAAATTATTAAAAGAAGTAAAAATTAATGGATTTTCTGATATGCAAGTTGCTCGTGTTTGGGGAATAACTGAGACAGAAGTTTATAATCAACGTGTAAAAATGGATTTATTACCTGTCTTTAAAGAAGTAGATACATCGGCAGGTACTTCTGATGCTACAATGCCTTATTACTACAGTACGTATGAAGAACATTGTGAAGTAAAAATTTCAGATAATGATAAAGTGTTAGTTTTAGGATCAGGCCCAATAAGAATTGGACAGGGAATTGAGTTTGATTATGCAACTGTCCATTCTGTTCTTGCATTACAAGAGATGGGTTATGAAGCAATCATTATGAACAATAACCCAGAAACAGTATCGACTGACTTTGCAATGAGCGATAAACTCTATTTCGAACCATTGTCACTTGAAGATGTGATGCATGTAATAAATAAAGAAAAACCATTAGGCGTTATCGTTCAATTTGGTGGTCAAACAGCAATAAACTTAGCTGAAGGGTTAGAAAACCGCGGTGTTAAAATTCTTGGTA
The DNA here is from genome assembly GCA_035301645.1 of Pseudogracilibacillus sp. GTDB lineage: Bacteria > Bacillota > Bacilli > Bacillales > Amphibacillaceae > Pseudogracilibacillus. Next base: position 11,164 of record DATGTX010000073.1, read on the forward strand.
CTTCGCTTGAAGCAATTAATCGTGCAGAAGACCGTCATCAATTTGAAGCTTTACTTGAAAAGTTAAGTTTAAGACGCCCAATCGGTAAAACAGTAACAAAGTCTGAAGAAGCTATTAAAGTAGCTTCAGACATTGGTTATCCAGTACTAGTTAGGCCATCGTACGTTATCGGTGGAAGTCGTATGGAAATAGTGTATGAAGAATCTGAATTACACACATATATTGAAAAGTATCCTGATATTAATGAAGGTGAACCATTATTAATAGATCAGTATGTTACAGGAATAGAAGTTGATGTTGATGCGATTAGTGATGGAAAAACAACTATTGTCCCTGGTATTATGGAGCATATTGAACGTTCAGGCGTCCATTCAGGAGATTCAATAGCTGTCTATCCACCACAACGTTTAAGTGAAGATGTGAAAAAAGAATTATATGAAACAACTGATAAAATAGCAAAAGAACTAAATGTAATTGGCTTGATTAACATTCAATTTATTATTCAAGGAACAGAAGTATATGTCATAGAAGTAAATCCTAGAGCAAGTCGTACCATTCCATTCTTAAGTAAAATTACTAGCGTTACAATGGCTAATTTGGCAACCAAAAGTATTATGGGTGAGAAATTAAGTGAGTTAGGGTTTGAATCAGGAATTATTAAAGAGCATGAAGATGTGTTTGTTAAAGTGCCTGTTTTCTCATTTGAAAAATTAAGAAGTGTTGATACAACATTAGGGCCTGAAATGAAATCAACTGGTGAAGCAATTGGTTATGATAAAACATTAGAAAAAGCTCTATATAAAGGTTTAATCGCTTCAGGTATTGATATACCACATGAAGGATCTGTTCTATTAACTGTTGCTGATAAAGATAAAGAAGAAGCTACTTATGTCGCACAAAGATTCCATGACTTAGGTTTTGATTTACTTGCGACGAGTGGAACAGCTAGGTTTTTATCTGATAAAGGATTACCTGTTACTGAAGTAGCTAAAATAGGTACAGAAGAACCTAATGTTTTATCCGTAATTAAAAATGGAGAAGTTCAATTTGTTATTAATACACTTACATCAGGTACTAAGCCTCGTTCTGATGGTTTTAGAATCCGTCGTGAAGCTGTTGAACATGCAACGATTAGTTTAACTAATCTAGATACAGCGCATGCGATTTTAAATGTGATTGATTTAACAACGTTTAGCGCAAACGCGGTTAAATACAAAGGAGTGAATCAATAATGATTCGTAAAGAAATATTACCGATAGTTAGCAATAAAAAAATTGCTCATGAATCGTATGAACTTGTTTTGAAAAGTGAATATATTAGTTCGCATGCTATACCAGGACAGTTCTTACACATTTCGCTAAAAAATCATACATTAAGACGCCCTTTATCGATTGCTGCAATTGATTCTGAAAATCATGAAGTAACTCTATTATATAAGGTAGTAGGATCTGGAACGGAAGATTTAATCACTTATAATGCAGGTGATGAACTTGATGTATTAGGGCCAAGTGGCAATGGGTTTGTGATAGATGATTTGAATGAAAATGATGAAGTCCTTTTGATTGGCGGTGGGATAGGTGTCCCACCTCTTCATTTCTTAGCGCAAAAACTTGCTAAGAAAAAAGTTAGAATGACAATGGTATTAGGATTTTTATCAAAAGAATATAAATTTTATGAAGAAGAATTTAAAGGAATGGGACATACCATCATTGCAACTAATGATGGGTCTTATGGGGAAAAAGGATTTGTTACAGATGTTGATTTAAGTGATAAAAACTTCAAACATTATTATTCATGTGGGCCATTGCCAATGTTAAAAGCAGTGAAAGCTAAATATTCTCATATGAATGGTTTTCTTTCTTTTGAAGAAAGATTTGGTTGTGGAGTAGGTGCTTGTTTTGCTTGTGTAATACCAACTAAAGATGATGCAGGTTATAAAAAGATTTGCCAAAACGGTCCTGTATTTTCAAGTGAAGAGGTGCTTATTTAATGGACTTATCAATTCAATTACCAGGATTAGATTTAAAAAATCCAATTATGCCAGCTTCAGGTTGTTTTGGATTCGGCCGTGAATATAGTCAGTTTTTTGATTTGAATGAGCTGGGCGCAATCATTATGAAATCTGCTACAGGTGAAGAAAGATTGGGTAATCCGACCCCACGCGTAGCTGAAACAGATTCAGGCATGTTGAATGCTATTGGCTTACAAAATCCCGGTGTAAATAAAATCATCGAGCATGAAGTGCCTTTTCTTAAACAATTTAATATTCCAATTATAGCTAATGTAGCGGGTAGTACAATTGAAGAATATGAATATGTGGCAGAAACATTTAGTGAAGATGCAACGATTGATGCGATAGAGCTAAATATTTCATGTCCTAATGTAAAAGAAGGTGGTATTCAATTTGGTACAGATGTGACTATGGCTGAGGAAATAACGAGACGTGTTAAAGCTAAAAGTAAAGTGCCTGTTTATGTGAAATTATCACCAAATGTAACTAATATAGTAGACATTGCTAAAGCTGTTGAAAAAGGGGGCGCAGATGGATTAACAATGATTAACACCTTAACGGGTATGCAAATTCATTTGCCGAGTAAGCGTCCCTTAATAGCTAATAAAACAGGTGGTCTTTCTGGTCCAGCAATCAAACCGATTGCAATTAGAATGATATATGAAGTGAGTGAGGCAGTAAATATTCCAATTATTGGCATGGGTGGAATTACGACTTCAGAAGATGTAATAGAATTCTTACTTGCAGGCGCTAGCGCTGTAGCAGTTGGGACAGCTAATTTCAATAACCCTGTTGTTTGCTTTGAAATTATTCAAGAACTCCCAACGACTTTAAAAAAATATGGTTTTAATTCATTAAAAGAAGTTATTGGAAAGGGGCATGCATAATGTATCTTGCGCTCGACTTTCCAGATTTAAAAACAACAAAGTCATTTATTGAAAGTAATCATTTACAAAGTGTTCCTGTGAAAGTTGGTATGGAACTATTTTATAAAGAAGGTACAAAGATTATCGAGTATTTGAAAGAAAATAATCATTCAATATTTTTAGATTTAAAGTTATTTGATATACCAACAACTGTTGAACGATCAATGCGTAATTTAGCTAATTTAGAAGTTGATTTTGTTAATGTTCATGCCTTAGGTGGTTCTGAAATGATAAAAAGAGCGAAAG
>DATGTX010000074.1:0-8221 GCA_035301645.1 Pseudogracilibacillus sp.
TTTAATTTTTCGGCTTGTCCATCTCTTAAAATTCCTAAGCATGCACAGACACGTATATCTGCGTATTGCTCTTTTATATCTTCTACAGCGCCTATTACCGTGTCTAAATCACGATTTGTTGGACCTCTTCCACTGGCGACAATACAGTATGTTCCTGAGTTCAATTCATTTGCTCGTTTCGCACCAGCGACAATTTCTTCTTTTGTCATCATGGTATTTTTTTCGATTGGAGCGCTTGATTCAATCGATTGAGCACAATAACCACAATTTTCAGGACAATATCCGGTTTTTGTACTAATAATCATATTTAATTTGACCTTCTTACCAAAATAATGTTTTCGAATCAAAAAAGCTGCGTCCATTAATTGTAGGATGTCATCTGTGTCAGCTTCTAAAATAGAAAATGTGTCTGCTTTCGAAATTTCGTAACCTTCTAATACTTTTTTTGCTAATTGATGCCAAGAAACCATTTTTTATTCCTCCTGTAAAGTGTGTTGATTAATTTTAGATTGTTTTTTCGTAAAACCTTGTTTTTCTAAACGAAATGCAAGAATGCCTGCCATTATGGCTAAAGCAATATCCTTTGGTAGGGGAACAATCATCCACAACCAGGCTAATTGATAACTAACAGCTTCTGGAGCATTAAACCATAATTGATAAGCTACGTACATCCAGTGGGTTCCAAATAAGTAATTGATCATTGTCGCGGCGAGTGCTGCTAAAATATATGATGAGGGAGATTGTCTTAGTTCAACAATTTTACCAGCAACATAAGCAACTAAAATAAAAGATAAGATAAAACCGAAAGTAGGCGATAATGCCATTGCAGCACCACCTTTGAATTGTGCAAAGACAGGTGCGCCTATTAAACCTAATATCATATAGACAAACATTGAAAAGGCACCTAATCTACTACCTAAAACAAGTCCAGCCATGACAGCAAAAAAAGTTTGCAGGGTGATTGGTACACCGCCTATGACTAGGAAAGGTACAATTGAAGTTATGTTCGCTCCAATTGCTGTAAGTGCGACAAACATCGCTCCTAATGTTAAATTTAAAACTTTACTACGAGTGTTCAATTTAAATCTCCTTTCTTTTATTGTTGACATATAAAATAAATGGTCAACAATGTAATTAATAATATCATAACTTAAAAAAGAAACAAGCATTTTATTAAAATTATAAAAATATCTTATGTAGCATATGAATAAACATTGTTTTAATAATAGATCAATGAGTAAGCATCGTAATTTTAAATAGATAAATTGATAATAAGTTTATTAATGTAGTTTAACGGGTAACTTAATAGTGGAGCCCTTTTTTAGAAAGGCAGAAGAAAATATTAAAGGAGTGTAATCTATATGACATTCGAACAAGAAGTAAAAAAATTAGAAACTATTAAAAAAGATGGCGCGGATAAAATTTATAGCATGTATTTAAATACAGATCCATCAGATCCTGATCAACAAGGTGGAAAATGGAAAATCCAATTGAAGAAAAGTTTACAAACCTTTACTAATTTCCTTGAAGAGGATGAAAACAAAGAAGAGTTGAAAAAATTTGAAATAGTAAAAGATAAAGTTGAAAGATATGTGGAAGCGGCAGAACAAGATCTTGCAAAAGGAATTATACTTTTCGCCTCAGCTGATGATGTGTGGTTTGCTGAAAAAGTTCAAATGAGGCTTAAAAGCGAGTTTGATTGGGATACCGAACCAAATCTCACACAGTTAAAAGAGCTAGAAATAACATATCCTAAAACTGGCATCATTTTAGTCCAACAAAACTATGTTAAAGTGATTGATGCACATTTAAATGAAGTTTTAGACGTGCATAACTATGAACTGAATCTTGATACAGAGGATTGGAGTGTTAAAAAAGGCCCTGGAAGAGGCGGGGGCGGTATGCATACTGGTGATGCAAATTATCAAGAAGATAAATTTGAGAGCAGATTTAGTGCAAATCAACAAAGATGGTACAAGAGTATTGCTCCAAAATTAGATAAATTAGCTAAAGATAATGAGTGGGAAGAGATTTATCTATTAGGAGAAAGAGAAGCAGTAAATGAGCTTAATAAACAAATGAACAAAGAAGTGACGTATATTGTAAACAAAAATATGTTACACCATAAAGAAACTGAAGTTCTTAAAGAATTAAGTAAATAAAGAAATTATCAAAATGTTTTTTATAACAAGTTTAATGTTTTACGTTGCTTACTGATTAATTTTAAAATTTAATTTTACTTCTCTAGTAATCTATTAGAGCCTCAAATTAACCATATTTGAGGCTCTAATTTTTTAAGATGGATAAAACATGGCAATTTCTAACAAAAAACATATATTTACTAAGTAAATATTTTTAAATGAATATTTAAAGTGTTATACTATTGAATGTATATGTGATACTCAAAAAGATACTAGCAGATTGTATTCTACGTGAATTTTACGTTGAAAAGAGTGAACAACTGCGTTCTTTCTGAAAATTTAAAGAAGTAAGGAAGGGTATATAATGGTAAAAAAACAGGCAAGCTCAGACGTTATAATGATTGGTGCAGGAATTATGAGTGCAACACTAGGGTCTATGCTAAAAGAAGTTGACCCTGAAATAAATATTACACTATTTGAAAAGTTGTCAGAACCAGGTGCAGAAAGTTCAAATGAGTGGAACAATGCGGGAACAGGTCATGCCGCACTATGTGAATTAAATTATACAAGCGAAAATAAAGATGGTTCAGTAGATATTTCAAAAGCAGTTAAAGTAAACGAAGAATTCCAGGTTACGAAACAGTTTTGGTCTTATCTTGTAGATAAAGGATTAATTAAAGACCCTAAAGAATTTATTAGAGGATTACCTCATATAAGTTTAGTACACGGAGAAGATAACGTTGCGTTTTTAAATAGGCGATATAGGGCTTTATCTAATAACCCGCTTTTTAAAACAATGGAATTCTCTGACGATGTAGAACAATTAAAAGAATGGATTCCACTTATTATGCAGGGACGAAAGCAAGAAGAACCGATAGCTGCAACAAAAGTTAATTCCGGAACAGATGTTAACTTTGGGGAGCTAACACGTAAACTATTGGAACATATAGAGAAAGAAAATGTTGGCGTTAATTATAATAGCGCTGTGGAAGATATTAAAAAACTTGAAGATGGTCGTTGGGAAGTGAAAGTACGTAATACGGCAAAAGGTACAATTGAATTCCATACAGCAAACTTTATCTTTATTGGTGCAGGTGGAGCAGCATTACCCTTACTACAAAAGACAGGTATTCCTGAAAGTAGACATCTTGGCGGATTCCCTGTAAGTGGAGTGTTTTTTGTATGTAATAATCCAGAAGTATCAAAAGAACATTATGCAAAAGTATATGGAAAAGCAGCAGTCGGAGCACCGCCAATGTCTGTGCCGCATTTAGACACACGTTATATTGAAGGCGAGCGAACATTGATGTTTGGACCATTTGCAGGTTTTTCACCTAAGTTTCTTAAAACAGGGTCTAATATGGACTTGCTTGGTTCAGTTAAACCAAATAACGTATTTACGATGTTATCAGCTGGTGCAAAAAACTTACCACTAACTAAATATCTTGTCTCTCAACTGATGTTGACAAAAGAACAACGTATGGAAGAATTACGTCAATTTATCCCGACTGCTAAATCTGAAGATTGGGATAGCGTCACAGCAGGTCAGCGTGTGCAGGTCATTAAAGATACTGAAGGCGGTGGCAAAGGAACATTACAGTTTGGTACTGAACTTGTTAAGGCAGAAGATGGTTCAATTGCAGCTTTACTTGGAGCGTCACCCGGAGCTTCAACAGCAGTAGAAGTTATGATTAACTTAATGCGAGAATGCTTCCCAGACCGTATTGAAGAATGGGAACCGAAATTAAAGGAAATGATCCCTTCTTATGGTAAAAAACTAGCAGATCATGAAGCACTTTTAGATGAACTAAACCATAAAACAGACAGTTTACTTGAGTTGGACAAAGACTTACCGGTAACAAAGTAAGATATTGAATATCCAAAATATTAAAAAAGGACTTCTCACAAATTGAGAAGTCCTTTTTTAATATTTATTTTTCAAGCATTTCTTTTAATACTTGTGCTTGATTATTTTTTTCATCTTTTGCCGCATAGACTAAAGTAATTGTTTTATATTCTTTTTGAATCTCTTTTAATTTATCATAACTTGCTTTTTGTTCGCCATCTTGTAACTCTTTATGATATTTATTTTTAAAATCTTCAAACTTTTCGGGGTCATGATTAAACCATTGCCTCAAATCTTTTGAAGGACCAACTTCTTTAAGCCATTCATATAAATCGGCATCTTCTTTTGAAACGCCTCTTGGCCATACACGGTCAACTAGGATTCTTTTTCCGTCATTTTTAGCAGCCTTGTCATACGCTCTTTTTAATTTTACGGTCATAGAATAACTCCTTTTATTTTGACATGTATTGGGATGACTCATAAATGAGTATAACATAAGTCATTTTAAAATTTCTATCTCTATCTAAAAAAGGTCTACTACATTAAATGTAATAGACCTTTTTAAAAAATATCGGTATTCGGATTTTTATGTAGAAACTAAAACTTACACCAAATCTTAGCAAATAGAATATGCGAGACGTCTGCGGCAAGCGAGTATATTCTATTTGCGGTGGCATACAGCGTTTTATTTTACACACTATTATCCGAATATCCATAATTATAAAGTTATTTTTTGGGCTCATCTTCCCAACATTCAGCGTTTTTAAGTCCGGGAATCGAGCTTGCTTTAAACACAGGATTTAAGCCCATTTTACGTTGTTTTGTGAAATCATCTAATACTTTGAAAGCAACGCCACCTAATAAGGCGATTGCAAATAAGTTGATGATTGCCATGAGACCCATAAATAAGTCTGCCATAGACCAAACAATTTCAACAGTTGCTAAAGCACCAAACATAATCATACCTAAAACTAAGATACGATACACAGTTAACCATGATTTATGTGCTTTAATAAACTCTATGTTTGTTTCTCCGTAGTAATAGTTTCCGATAATCGAACTGAAAGCAAAGAACAAAATAGCGATAGCTATGAAATAAGCTGCCCAAGGTCCAATAAGTGAAGACATAGATTCTTGTGTTAAGATGATTCCATCTTGTTCACCTGACGTATACAACCCAGCGATAATAATGATAAAGGCTGTAGCTGAACAAATGATAATCGTATCAAAGAAGACACCTAAACTTTGGACTAAACCTTGTTTAGCAGGGTGTGAAACGTTTGCTGAAGCGGCTGCGTTTGGCACGCTCCCCATACCCGCTTCGTTTGAGAACAAACCACGACGAACACCTTGCATTAATGCCGCACCTAACCCTCCACCAACGACTTCTCTTAAACCAAAAGCACTATCGATAATTAATTTAAAAACGCCAGGTATTTCTGATATGTTTGTAACCACGATATAAAGTGCAATAATTATATAAAAAGTTGCCATAATCGGAACGACTAATTGAGTAACTTTTACAATACGTTTTACGCCTCCGAAAATGATAATTGCAGCAAAAATAACTAATACAATCCCAACTAACCAATCTGGTACATTAAATACCTCCATAAATGATTGGCTTATTGTATTTGATTGAACGGCGTTAAAGATAAAACCAAAACAAAGCGTAAGTAAGATTGCAAACACAATACCTATTTTACGATAACCTAACGCTTTTTCTATATAATAAGCCGGGCCACCGCGGAATGCGTCGCCATCTCTTACTTTATAAACTTGAGCTAAAGTACTTTCAATAAATGCAGTTGCCATACCAATGATAGCAATCACCCACATCCAAAATACAGCACCTGGTCCACCAATCCCAATTGCTAAAGCAACACCTGTTATATTTCCTGTACCCACACGTGAAGCAGCACTAATCGTAAAAGCTTGGAAAGGTGATACACCATCATTACTATCTTTTTTCTCAGTAATCAAACGAAACATTTCGCCAAATAAACGTACTTGAACAAACTTAGTTCGAATAGAAAAATAGGCACCGATAATTAATAACGCACCAATTAAAATATAAGTCCATATAAAATCATTGAATGGTCCAACAAGCCACTCTAAAATAAACAAATCTATCACCTCGTATATTATTAAAATTGAACGCAGATAATATCTAGAAAAGTACAATAAAACATTTGAAGATCTAGCTAACTTAATGCGCACTTAGTGTATATTACCGAAACAGTAGATTGTTTGTCAAATTTGAAATGATAATGTTTACATTAGTTATGGAAAGATTTATTTATATACAACTTTTGTTAATATATAAAAACCAAAACAATAAACTTTAGCAACCTATAAAAACGCAGTATACTAGAAGTAATACTTATTTAAGATTAAAGAAAAAATTATGAGGAGGAAGAAGGTATGGTTTCATTTTTAAAAGAAGATTATGTGCGTTGCGTGATACCTGGCTTAACTCTTCCGTTGGGTAAAAATGGTGATTATCTCGTTAATCATTTCAAAGATAAATATGATATTAACATCGAATATTTAGAACAAACAAAGACTAAATCTGGTGAAGGCGCAAAAAGAAGTCGAATTGATCAAATATTTAATGTAAAAAATGAAAGTATAGATAAGTTTGAAAAAATCAAAGAGAAAATTGGCGCACTGTATGTCACAGAAATTGTTAAAAGAAATGAACACCATCTATACAAGGAGCGTATCTACTTATTTTACTTTAAGAGTGCTGAAACAAAGCTGCTTAAATCAGGCGAGTTATCTCAAGAGAATATCTATCAATCAGTCTTTTAAAAATGTATTTTTAAATAACGCATACTGATTGGCTTAAATTTATTAAGCTTATGACAGGTTTTTTCAAGTATTTTAAGGTAAACTATCTCTAGGTAGGATTGAACTTGATAAGGCAATCTAATTCGGTAATTTTTTAATGAAAGGATTCGAATTTTAATATGATAAATAATTTTTGGGATGACCTCCCACGGCCTTTTTTTGTTTTGGCACCAATGGAAGATGTGACAGATGTTGTGTTTCGTCATGTGATAAGTGAAGCAGGGAGACCTGATGTGTTTTTTACGGAATTTACTAATACGGTAAGTTATTGCCATCCAGAAGGTATATTCAGTGTGCGTGGCCGTTTAACCTTTACAGAAGATGAACAACCAATCGTGGCCCATATATGGGGTAACGAGCCTGAACATTTTCGCAAGATGAGTATTGGTATGAAAGAAAGAGGATTTAAGGGTGTAGATATTAATATGGGATGTCCCGTACATAATGTTGCATCACAAGGAAAAGGGAGTGGTTTAATACGCTACCCTGATAATGCAGCAGAAATTATTCAAGCGGCAAAAGCTGGCGGCCTACCAGTGAGTGTGAAGACACGACTTGGTTATACTTATTTAAGTGAATGGCGTGATTGGTTAAGGCATATTTTTGAACAAGATATTGCAAACCTTTCGATTCATCTCCGTACAAAAAAAGAGATGAGTGATGCGGATGCTCATTGGGAATTAATTCCTGAAATTAAACAAATGCGAGATGAAATCGCGCCGAATACGTTGCTTACAATTAATGGTGACATCCCTGATTATCAAACAGGTTTAGAATTAGTTGAAAAGTATGGCGTGGATGGTGTGATGATTGGGCGAGGTGTCTTTAAAAATCCCTTTGCGTTCGAAAAAGAATCCAAAGCACATAGCAGTGAAGAACTAATCGATTTGTTCAGACTGCATCTTGATTTGCATGATAAGTATTCAAATGAGTTAGAACCCCGCTTGTTCAGACCGCTCCGCCGCTTCTTTAAAATATATGTAAAAGGGTTCCCAGGGGCAGGTGAAATAAGAAATCAACTTATGACAACAGAATCAACAGATGAAGTAAGAGAAATACTTAATAATATAAAGCATAAGATAGAAGTGAAAGGGTAACTTATTTAATTACCTAAACAAATGAATAAGCCACTATGTATCAATGATATTAGATATATGGTGGTTGTTATTTTTATTTATAAATTTAAATAAAGGAGCGATAAAATGGCAGTACATACAATTACATTACAGGCAGCATATATGATTGAGAATTTAAGAAAACATGGTGTATCAAATAAAGAGTTAATTGAGATAAACGATCAATCAATCGAGCGTTGGAATGACTTGAAGCTTGATTTTGACTTTAATGTATTAAAAGAATTGGCTGAAACAGACCAAGATGC
>DATGTX010000075.1:0-10297 GCA_035301645.1 Pseudogracilibacillus sp.
GGTGACAATGTTAGTTTCAAAGCTAATATTGTTAACGGACAAAGTATTGGAAACGTAACAAAATTTACCAACCATAACTTAAAGTAATTATAAATACTACACTTAGCCTCAATTCATTTTGGGGCTTTTTTGTACTTATAAAGACATTTATTTCTTTAGTTATAACTTTTTATAATTAGTTTGAGGTGATTTCCATGAAACAAATTAAAGTTAGAAATATTGGCAACAGTGTTGGTATTATTCTCACTAAAGAATTAGGATTAGTTAATGGTGATATTATTCAGACTGAGAAAAATAAGGTATGTCCTAGCTTTTCTAGAATCATACCTTACTTTCTATATCCTTATTTCAAAAACTTGCTATTAGCTGTTACACCAAATGCTTGTGCTAATTCTTTAAGTTCTTCATCTGTGATATCTTGTAAAATATTACCGCCCTGAGCCTGGATTGTTGTAAAGATTAATGCAGCTTTTTCAACTGTTTCAATCAATCCAAATGTTTCATCAGGATCTGAACCAACAGCGAAAATACCATGGTGTGGCCACATAACTACTTTAAATTCACTCATCTTGGCTGCAGTTGCTTCACCAATTTCATTTGTTCCTGGCGTCATATATGGAATAATACCTATGCCTTCAGGGAAAACTACTAATGATTCAGCTTGCATCTTCCATAAAATTCTTAAAAGACGTTTTTCATCTAAAGTTTGTGTAAATGACATCGCAATAAAATTAGTAGGATGGCAATGCATTACTACACGTTGGTTTTTATCTGTCTTTAGTCTCGCAATATGTGACATTAGATGTGTAGGGAATTCACTCGTTGGTTTAGCACCATCTTCATATCCCCAATGTAAATCAGCATGTTTACCATCTTCAGTAATTTTAACCAACCCTACATCTTCTGTTGGTCTAGAAATTACATTTCGAAAATATCTACCAGTTCCTGTAACCAAGAAATATTGTCCTGCAACTTCTTTAGCATCAAAACCTAAATCAAATGTACGCTTTACTTCCTTAACATCGTCAAAATCTTTCAATTCATCTTCAGTAATACGGATACTGATGTTGCCACCGTTACGTTCATCCCAACCATTATCGTATGATTGTTTAGTTACATTACAAATATCTCTCATAAATTTAGAATCAATAAATTTCATTACATACTCTCTTCTTTCTATTAAAGATTAAGCCAGCCTATCCCGTACAAAATATTATTTTGTGACTGACTTAATCTTTAATTTATTTTCTAATTACGTTTAAATTGCACAGCTTTTTCATAACGACGAATCTCATCCATCCAGTCTAAACCTACTGGAACATTATTACGTTGACAGAATTCATCCCAAACTGCACCAAATGGGAAGGACTTCAATTCTTCAGTAACTGCTAGACGTTTAGTAAAGTCGTATTCATTTTCAGCTTTTTTCAAGTCGTCAATTGGAGCTAACATTGCTTGTAATAATGCCTTCTGTGTAGAACGTGCACCAATTACCCACGCAGCAACACGATTAATTGTAGCGTCAAAGAAGTCTAGTCCAATATTTGTCTTAGATAGCAAATCATCGCGAACTAGTGAACGAGCAATTCTTACTAATGCATCATCAAAGATTACTACATGATCACTATCCCAACGTACTGGACGAGAAACATGTAACATTAAGCCTTTACCAAATGGCATAAATGCTGAGAATTTATCTGAAACATCTTCTGTTGGGTGCCAATGACCTGCATCAATTGTCCATAATTTATCACGTGTAATAGCGTAGTTGTTATAGAATAAATGAGAACCTACAGTATATGATTCAATACCTGTACCAAACAATTTACCTTCAAAGGCTTCAATTGTATTCTTTTCATCATATTTTTCTTTGATAATTTCATCCAACGATTCAATCAAACGTTTGCGTGGAGAAAGTTTATCAATTGGATTATCTTTAAATCCATCTGGAATCCAGAAGTTATTAACTGATTGTTGTCCTAATTCTTCACCAAAGTAGTTAGAAATTGCTCTTGATTGCTTACCTACTTTAATCCAAAAATCTCTAATTTCTTTTTCTGGACTTGCCAAAGTAAAGTTATGTTTTACTTTAGGATGTGAGAAGAAAGTACCGTTCATATCAAGACCAACGCCTTCTTCTTTAGCCCAATCAACCCAATATTTGAAGTCTTCTGGTCCAACTTCATCGAAATCTTTCTTTTTGTCTGTTACCGCATACAAAGTATGTAATTGAATTTTATGTTTACCTGGAATCAAGGACAATCCTTCATGTAAATCTTGTGTCAATTCATCAGGAGTTCTTGCAATTCCCGGATAGTTACCAGATACTCCAATCCCACCTGTCAATTCTTGATCTGGATTTAAGAAGCCATGAATATCATCGCCTTGCCAACTGTGAATTGACAATTTTACTTTACTTAATTGTTCAATAGCTTTTTCTGTATCTACACCAATTTCTGCATAACGTTCTTTTGCTACTTCATATGCACTTTTTACTTCTTGTTCTTTAACCATTATTTTTTCCTCCTAGTCTAAATGAAATACTTCTGGTAAATCGAATGTTACAGGACTCTTATCTGGATTAGTGTCCATCAATGGTGCCATATATGCCCACCATTCTTTGCATGCATCCATTTCTGCAATTGCCTTATATTTATCCATATCATCTACTTCTAAATATGCGAATAACGTACCTGTCTTCTTATCCAAGTAAATTGAATAGTTATGTGCTCCTGCTTCCTTTAATGCTTTCTTCATTTCTGGAAACTTAACTGGTAAATCACTATGTCTTTTTTCATATTCATCATAATAATTAGGATTTACATGCATAATTTGTCCAAGTCTTACTGTCATTTCATTATCCTCTTTCCTTATTTAAAAACTGTTGATATTCTGCTAAAACTTTAGAATACTTACCTTGCTCTGGTGTGTAATGTTTAATATCGAATGAATCAGAAATAATTCTTCTTCCTAAGTAAACATTTAATACATCGCCAGCTGTTATCATTTGTACTAAAATATTTCCGATTGCTGTAGCTTCGCTAGGGCCCGCATACACATCTACATTTGCGATTGTACTTGTAAGTTGATTCATCAATGCTACGTTAGAACCACCACCAACTATGTTCAAAGTATCAATATGATAGCCCATAATATCATCCAGCTTGCTGATCTCATTTGCATAGAATAATGCTAGATTCGAATAGATAGCCATCATAATTTCCCCAGGTGTTTCTGGAACTTTTTGTCCTGTTTCTCGACAATAGGCTTGAATTTCTTGAATCATATTTCCTGGATTTTGGAAGCGTTGATCGTTGACATTTATAAATTGCTCAAATGGTTCTACTTCACCTGCTAATTCTGCCAATTCACTAAAACTATATTGATCATTTAGTTCTTTCTTTACACATTGAGCCATCCAAAGACCCATAATATTCTTTAGGAATCTATATGTTCCATAAGCTCCCCATTCATTTGTGTAATTTTCTTTAAAGGCTTTTGCCCCATTTTCTGGAATATTTAATTCAGTTCCAATTAATGACCAAGTTCCTGAGCTTAAGTATGCCCAATGTTGTCCTTCACATGGTGTCCCAATAACCGCCGAAGCTGTATCATGAGTTGCTACTGTTACAACATTCACTTTTGGTAGTTCATATTTGCTGTACCAATCCTCTTTTAAATTTCCTAAAACTGTTCCAGCATCTACTAATTTTGCAAATTGATCTGAGGATACATTGACTTTTTCTAATAGATTTTTATCAAATAATCCTTCTCTTAAACTCAACATTTGCGTGGTGGAAGCGTTTGCAATTTCAGTTACAGCTTTTCCTGTGAGAATGTATCCTATATAATCAGGAATCATCATAATTTTATCTGTTTTCTTCAATAACTCTTTATCTTCTTCAAATAATTGGTACAAAGTATTAAAGTTTAAGAACTGAATTCCTGTTTTCTTATAGATATACTCCTTAGAAACTTCAGTTGTTAATTCATTAATTGAGTTACTTGTTCTTTTATCTCGGTAACTAATTGGATCTTGTAATTTATTTCCATCCTTACCAACTAGTACATAATCTACAGCCCAAGTATCAATTCCTAAGCTAACTTCTGTATATCCAGCTTTTTTTATTTTTTCTAACCCTTTAAAAATTTCATCAATTAAGTAGTCAATATTCCATCTGTCGTGATTATTTTTAAATTCAAATCCGTTTTTGAAACGATGCATTTCTTGAAGCTTAAGCTTTCCGTCTTCTAATTGTCCTAGCATAAGACGTCCACTAGATGCACCAATATCTACTGCAACATATGCTTTCAATGAGTTCACCTTCTTCCAATTTATTTTTCACTATCTCCATAACGTTCTTTTGTAATTTCATCCAAAGATTTTCCTCTTGTCTTAGGTGTCCACAATGTACCGATTACTAGAGAAACTACTAATAAACCAATCATGAAAGTTCCGGCTGCTTTGAAGCCCATGTTTTGTAAAATAAGTGGGAAGAAAATGGACCAAATACCTGCACTACCACGAACAACGAAGAACATAACACCTTGAGATCCTGCACGATACTTAGTTGGGAATAATTCTGTTGCCCATAATGCGTACCAAGCTTGTGCACCAATACCTGCAGAAATACCCCAGATAACAACGAATGCGATTAAAGCTGTCCAACTCATACCAACATAAGTTAGAATTAACCATGAAATTACTGCCATTGCAGCACCTACAAAGTAAAATCCTCTATGGTTAACCTTATCCCCATACATAGCAAATCCAAAATATCCTGCTAAAGCTGTAAAGATCCAAAGAACTGCTTGTAGTAAGTTAGCTTGAAGATTTGATAAACCACCAACAGTTTCATAAACAAATGGCATGAAGAATCCCATTGCTCCGGCTACTAAGTTCCAGAACATATATACACCAATCAAGAATAATACCGATTTAACACTTACTGCGTTTGAGAATAAGTCTTTATATGGATGAGGTCTTTCGCCTGTTTCCTTTTCTTTTTGCTTTTGTTCTACCCATTCTTGAGATTCATCTAATCCTCTTTGCAATAACCAAGCTATAAATGCAATTAAAGTTAATAATGCAAATAAAATTCTATTTCCTAATAAACCTAGTGGAGCAAGTAACGTTCCGGCAACGAAGATAATAACTGGACCCATTGACCATGAGAACTGAGAAATGCCAATATTCTTAGCACGATTTCCTTCGTCTGATGTTTCTGAAATATATGTCCATGAAGCTGGAACCCCTGCACCAACTGCGATACCTGTGATTATAAACCCAGCTAAAAGCATTGGGAAATTCATTGAAAATACAACAATTAAAGTTCCTAGCATATATACCAGCATGTCATATGTGTAAATTACTTTTCTACCATACTTATCTGAAAGATGACCACCTATTAAAGCCCCTATCGCTGATCCAAAAGCATTAGCACTCAAAGCACCTAAAAGTCCAACTTGAAAATTATCTAGTTTTAATGCAGAAGTCCATAAAGTTAAACCACTAGCACCCGCTACAATACAGCTTGAATCTAAAAAGTTAGTTAATGATACTGCCCAAGTAGCAAATTTTTTGTTACTAGCCATGTTTTTTCACTCCTAAATAATAAATTTAAGATAGCGCTCTCTTGTTTACATTTACAATATTAACCGTTTTCAAAACTAAATAAAATGTCATTAATACTCTAAAATGGTATCATTTTTTAATATTGATCTTTACTTACTTTTTGTTGTTATTGATTAAATAAAGCTACTATATTAAAATAACCTTGGACCATAAGAAGTTATATTAGTATCATTTTCTACGATTTTATATAACAAAATTTAACATATTTATATTTAGGGGTTGATTCTGTGATTGATAGAAAGATATTAAATTCATTATTCGAATATACAGAGATTGAAAAAGAACAAAAGGCTACTCATACTTTTATTGAAGATTTGCCTATTTCAGCCATCGATATTGATCAAAGCTACCATAATGCAGCTCCAACACTTAATCAAAGTTTGTTTAAGCATAATGCTGTATATATTAGTAAACATAATCGTTTTGCTGATTATCCACGACATACCCATGAATTTCTAGAAATTAACTATATGGTTACTGGATCCTGCAAGCAGATTGTTAATGGTAAGGTTGTTACTCTCAATACCGGCGATATTCTTTTGATGGATATTGGTTGCCCTCATTCTATTCATGAACTATCAGAAGATGACATTTTGATAAATCTACTCTTCAGAGATAAGGATATTTCTTTTGATTTTCTAGGTAGTATGCATAGTGAAAACAGTTCCGTTTTTGAATTCTTTTTAAATGTTTCTCTAAAAAACGAGAATAAGAGAAAATACTTTATTTTTCCACATAACAGAGACATTACTAAAACGATGGATCAAATTATTGATGAGTATTATTTACAAAGGCCTTACGCCTACCCTATTATCAACTCTTATCTTAAGATTCTTTTATCAAAAATCATGAGATACTATCCTTTACCAACAAACCAAATTAAGGATTATCGTCAAAAAATAATACTAAATATTATTGAAGATATTTCTAAAAATTATATTGATATCACCTTACCTGATCTGGCTAAAAAGTATGGTTACAGTGAAAATTATTTGAGCTCCCTAATAAAAGAAGTTACTGGTAAAAATTTCGTTCAACTACGGACACAACATCGCTTAAAAGAAGCAAGATATTTACTAAAATCAACTGATTTTCCAATTTCGGAAATTAGCCAATTAGTAGGGATCAACAATAAAAATTCCTTTTATAAGAAATTTAAAGAAGAGTACGGTTGCTTACCTTCTGAAGTTAGGGATTCTTCTAAGAGAAAAAATGACCTTCAATCATCACTGAAAGGACTTATCTAATCATGTATATAGATTTTAGAAAACGTTTTATGTTTTTAGTTCTTTCATTACTTATTAATGCTACTGGTCATGCTTTGACTATCTCTACTAATCTTGGGAGCGCCGTTTGGACCGCATCAGCAGTTAATATCAACAATTGTTTTTCTATTAATAGTTTAAGTTTGGTGATTTTTTTAGAAGGTTTGGCCGTTAACTGCCTAGTTTCTTTGATAGATAAAAAGCGAAAGATATCTAAATTTTTATTAGATTTACTATTTATTACACCATTTAGCATTTTAGTTCAATATTTTACTAGTTGTTTGGAAGGACTGAATTTACAACACCAATTACTTTTAATTCGTATTATTTTAGATATTCTAGGAATTGTATTTATATCATTAGCAACGTCATTATATCAGCGTGCTAACATAGTTTTGCATCCTAATGATGATTTCATGCAAACTATTAGATTTATGTTCTTGCATGGCGATGCTACTAAAGCACAGATAATACATTTTCTAGTTCCACTAAGTATTATTGTAATTACCACTGTTATTTCACATGCAATTTGGGCTGTAGGAATTGGAACTATCATCTCATTTTTCTTCCAGGGATCTATGATTAAGTGGTTTGACATACATGCATTTAAGCACCTTAAACATTATGATATCTAAAAAGCCTGATCTCGGTAAATTCCAAAATCAGGTTTATTTTTATGCTATATATAAAAAAGTTCAGATTATTAGGAATAATTCTTAATAGTCTGAACTTCATTTATTCTATTCACCTGGTTGATATTCTTTATCGATAATTAATACCGGCTTAATTGTCTTACCAGAAACAGAATCTTGATTTGCTTGATTGATATCTTCAAAATCATAGAATTTTTCAGTCTTGTCGAAATCAAACCATCCTAGTTTGTAGAATTCAATTAAACGAGGAATATCAATTTGAGGGATGGAGTCACCCATGTTTACACCAACAATCTTCTTGTCGTCTACACATAAATCATTCCAAGTAGAGATTTCAATTAAGTGTGGTGTTACCGCAATTGCTGCACATGTACCACCTTGTGCTAAAGCGTCAACTCCATTTTTAATAACTGCTGGCAAACCTGTTGTATCTACAGTCCAATCTACACCATATCCATTGGTTAATTCTTTAATCTTAGCAACTGCATCTTCTTCCTTACTGTTAATAGTATGAGTTGCTCCTAACTCTTTAGCAAGTTCCAATCTTTCAGGTACAATATCCACTGCGATAACTTTGATACATCCAGAAATACGACCTGCCATCATAGCAGCTAAACCTACAGCACCTGTACCAAATACTGCAATTGTGTCACCTGGTTTTGGTTGTAGGGTATTTAATACTGTTCCAGAACCTGTAACATACCCACAGCCTAATGGTCCAAGTTTACGTAAGTCTAGATTTTTATCAACTTTTACAGCGTTGCGTTGATCTACCACTGTTGTTGTCGTAAATGAAGATTGATTAAACATATCAGAAATATGTTTACCATTTTCTTGGAAATGATCGTCACCATCTGCACGAGTTCCTGATAAATTATATTTAGCATAACTTCTACATTGAGTTGGCACACCTTTCAAACAGTTATCACATGTTCCGTCTGAGTAGAATGAAAGTATTACATGATCACCTGGTTTAAAGTTTTTAACTTCACTACCAACTTTTTCAACAATTCCTGAACCTTCGTGACCTAGAATAACTGGGTAACCTAGCGATGCATCGCCCTTACGGATGGCTTCATCGGAATGACAGATACCTGATGCTACCATGTGAATTTGTAAGTCTGTTGGTCCTACTTCATGAAGATCAATATTATCTTTAATTTCAAATGGTGCTCCCACTTCTTCTACTACTGCTGCTTTTATTTTCATAATTAATTACCACCTTTGATATCGTTTACAATTATATTTTATTAATTTGTGAATTCTTTCTCAATATCAAAAATAGTTAATTTGGGTGTCATTTTTTAATGTTATCTTAGCTTAGTTACCTCATTTAAAGTTTAAAATGACTTCATCATAATTTTTCGTTAATACATTTATGTATATAAATGTACAAAAAATAAATTTCTTACATATACTTTATATATTTATCTATACAATGTTTAAGAACAGATATTATACCAATATTTTTAGTCATCTATAATATATAACCTATGTTAAAAATAACAAATTAGTAATGATAGGGTTTATCATAATATAATATTAGTAAAAATATTTAGGATGTGATTTTATGAAATTGATTAATGAATTTACCGTTACTTTTATGGCTTTTTTTGCAATTATGAATCCCATTGCTAATTTACCTGTCTTTATTAGTTTAACAAGTGGTCAAAATCTAAAAACAGTTAAGAATATAGCCTTCCATGCACTAACAATTGCCGTAATTATCGTTTCTATTTTTGCATTAGGCGGGAAAACTATACTTAATATTTTTGGAATTAATTTAGCCGCCTTACGAATTGTTGGTGGATTCTTAGTGGGGCTAATTGGCTATCACATGTTACAAGGTAATACTTCTTCTTTACAACACAATGTTTCATCAAAAGAACCAAAAATTGACAATAATATCAATATTGCAGTGTCACCATTAGCTATGCCTATTTTAGCCGGCCCTGGAACAATTGCAACAACTATGAATTTAGCAGTATCTATCAATCCTTTAATTATTATAATTTCTTTTATAACATTATCAATAATCACTTATTTCTTATTTACTTACAGCGAGCTAGTTGTGGCTAAACTAGGACAAAATTTAATGAATGTTATTACTAGAATGATGGGTTTAATTTTAGCAACGATTGGCGTTCATATGGCTATTCTAGGATTACAATCAGCTTTTCCTGTTTTTAAATAAAAGTTTTAATTAGTTCAACTTTAAAATTTATAATATACTCCCTTAGAAAATAATTTCTATGAAGTGCCTTACAATTGTTAGACAAAGTTTAACGATTGTAAGGCACTTCACAGTCAGGATGTTTTTCTTTCTCCTCAAAACATATCATTTGCTACTTACTAATAGTAAGGTATATAATAAAAGCGATTACTTATTTATGGAGGTATTAAAATGGCATTAACAGACACATATAAATTAAATAATGGTGTAGAGATTCCTGTTGTCGGTTTCGGTACATGGCAAACTCCAGATGGCGAGGTTGCTCGTGAATCTGTAAAAACTGCACTTGAAGTTGGTTATCGTCATATTGACACAGCGGCAGCTTATGGCAATGAAGTTAGTGTAGGCCAAGGTATCAAAGAAAGCGGTATTAACCGTCATGATATTTTCTTGACAACTAAACTTTGGAACGATTCTCACGGTTATGAAGCTACAAAAAAGGCTATTGATTTAAGCTTACAAAGACTAGATACTGATTATTTAGACTTATATTTAATTCATTGGCCAAATC
>DATGTX010000076.1:0-2162 GCA_035301645.1 Pseudogracilibacillus sp.
ATTAGGGGTTAGTCAATCAACTTACAATAAAGTACGAGCGGAAGTAAACAAACGTGTAAGTGGTGGAAGTGTTAAAACAAGCGGTAAATCGGTTAGTCAGATTGCTAACGAGATTATCAATGGTAAAGGCATTCCTAATGGCCACGAAGCTCGCAGGAAGTATTTTGGTATTAGTAAGTCTAAGTATGAGCAAGTACGAAAAAAAGTGAATAGACGCTTGAAATAACAATCCTATGTATAAAAATATGCTGTTTTTTGTGTATAGGAAAATAAAAGAGGGGGGTAATTCCCCTCTTAAAATAATCCCGAACGCCCTTTTAAATCATCTATTCTGTTTTTATTGAACTCTTTCCACACGTTATCTTGCGCGCCGTCCCACAAAAGAGTTTCTTTCTCACACCGCTCACAAACTTGATAAGACCATGGTCCGGCATCTCTTTTAAAGTGAATTGTCTTTTTATTGCAATCACTACAGTACACAACACTCTTCATAACACTCATTGTGTTCATTCCTCCTTTGGGGTAATTCCCCTCTTAATCAAAATAGTTCTTCAACTCATCTTCTTGCCCTTCTAAAAATATCGGAGTATCGTCTGAGCTTTCTACTTCCACAATCGTTAATGCTTCTTTAATTTCACTAGGCTTCATGTATTTGTTTCCGAACACATAAAACTTCTCATCTAATATTTCAATATCCATTCCATCATCTATAAGTTCATTCACATTGTTGTAATAAGTAACAAATGTACCTTCTCTTAAGTTTAATCCTTTAATTATGTTTTGCATTTTTGCCCACTCCTCTAATTTTGTTTTATCAATAACCCACGATTTACCGATTTTTTTTGATACAATCTTCTTAGCAGCGCAATAGTTCTTAATCGTTCCTTCTGCTAATCCTGTTATTTTAGATGCTTCAACTACTCCGATTACATTTTCTAACATTAGATAAACTCTCCCATCTTAATTAAACTAGCTGATGCGTTTAACTCTTCTTTTAGTTTAAAGTCATATCCACAATCAAAATACCATTTTTGAATGTTTCCTTTTTCGTCAAAATCAAAGTAACCTGTATCAATTCCGTTAACGTAAATTCTTGACTTTCCGTATTTTTCCCAAATGTTAAACTCTAAGTTTTCGTAAAAGTATTCTAATCTTTCTTTGATAATTTCGATTGGACGTTTAATTTGGATTGTAACTTGTTTCTTAATGATCGCCCATGCCATTTTTAGAGACATTTTCATTCGTGCTATCCAGTCACCTTCAAATCTTTTCGCTAACTCAACTGCTTTCGTCATAACTTCTTTTCTCATTTTAGCCTTCCCCTTTTGTTTGATGTGCGCTATCGCATCGACTTGTTATATACAATATATCATGCGCTACAGCACATGTCAACCCTTTTTATAAACTTTTTTAAATTATTTTTAAACAAAAAGAAAAGCGCTCATCGGCGCTGTTTGTAATCGTTTATATTAGTATAGTTTAATATTCATTTATCAGCATAACATATTTTTAAAACACCCAATCGATAACAAGCCTATCATCATACAATGTAATGCTGTCTATTAGCTTTATGATGGTTATTTGTTGCTCTTCATCTTTCCATTCATCTATATTTTTTAATGATGGTATTAATTCCTCTATATCAGATGTATCTACACGATTATTTCCTAATTCCTCTATTCTTACTCTCATACTTTCTTTCTTTTTGTTTAAACCATTTATTTTATCATTTAAAATATCGGTAGGTATATTACCATTTGCAATTGAACTACCACTAGGCTAAATCCGCATGGCTTAAATTATATTCCTTTAATAATTTTTGTATATTATCTGATACAACAGTTTCTATATCCTTCATTATATACCACCCCCTTCAATTACCATTATAACATATAATTCTAATAAGTATACATATGCGTATAAAAAAACTAGAATTATTTTCTAAAAAGTGTTGACAATAGAATTTAATTCTAGTATAGTATAGACAGTTACAAATTACGACACGAAAGGAGACGATACACATGAATATGACAATACCTAAGATAACACTCGAAGCAGCTCGAACAAATGCGGGTTATACGCTAAGAGAAGCGGCTAAACTTATCGGTGTATCAGTTGCTACGCTTCATAAATGGGAAAAGGATTCATCCAGTGTAAAGGTT
>DATGTX010000077.1:0-7564 GCA_035301645.1 Pseudogracilibacillus sp.
CACAAGTACCGGAATCTTTGCTTTAAAAGCATTATGTATGGCTCCACCTATATTCTGTGTACCACACTCGACATGAACAATTACTGCTTGAGGTTCTCCAGTCGCTTGGGCATAACCGTGTGCTGCAGTCATTGCTACAAATTCATGGGGACTGATAATTACTTTTGGTAATTCTTTATTGTTGTTTGAAGCATCTGTTAAGCTTTCAATAATTGCTGGATGATCACTTCCAAAGTTAGCAAATATATATTTCACACCAGCTTCTTGAAGTGCTTCCAAAAACGCTGTACTTGTTGTGTAAGTTGCTGTAGTTGCTTTTTGCATTAATGTTTCTCCTTCCTTATCTTGTTAATACAATTGTATAGAAGCCAAAACAAAAGACTGTTAACTAATTAACATTCTTTTGTTTTAATTCTGAATATTTAGTATATTTAGTGTCAAAGCGATGTTTTCCACTTGTACTTAGGTGTGTGAATAATATATTCAATAATCTTTAATTTTCTTCTTTAGTTTTTGTATATTTTTTATGATAAATGATTGTTGATTCACCTCTAAAATTTCTTCATCTTTCCACTCTTTTAACACTTTCCACACCGCCACTCTAGACTTACCAATATAATTTGCTAGAGAGGTTTGATTTATATTAATTATGTTGCTTCCTTTCTTTTCAGATAAATTTAGAAGAAAGTGGGCTAACTGTACATCAATTGGAGCATTTAATATTGAGTTACTAGTTGCTTGTAGTCGAATTTTCTTAATTAGTGATTTTCCGAATTCAATAGCTACTTCTGGATGAGATTTACATAATAATTCAAACTGCGATTCTGAAAAATAGTACAATGTTGAGTCAACTTGTGCTTTCGCGTTTGTAAATGACGCTTCACTATAAATCATTTGTTCTCCTATCAATGAGTCTGGGTAAACAATGTCAATAATCCGTTCAAAACCATCTTCTCTCAAAACACTTATCATGATTATTCCTTTTTGTAAAAAATAAAACCCCTCAACACTTTCACCTTGACGAAATAAAACTGTATCCTTCTTATAAGTTCTTTTCGTAGCATAATTTAAGTATTCAGACCAGTTGAACAATTATTATCACCCTTTCCACCCTTAGTACAACTCAATAATCAACCTAAATTGTCGCAATTTTTTTTAATGCTTGTGTGTTGGTTATGGTAATATTCCTACTTTGCATGCAGATGATACTCTTATCCCACTCTTTTAATACTTTATATACGGTGCCACGATTCAATGATGTACATCGACAGAGTTCTTGCTGAGTAAATGGAATGCTTTCATTCATAAATTTATCTTGTAAACTTAAAATCGACCTCGCTAGCAATTGTTCAGATGGCAAACTGCTAAACACTACATTATTTGCTAATGTTTTGAGCTTTTCCGTTAAATTTGTAAAGACTAACATTCTAAATCGATTGTCTTCTTCCATGAGTGATTCTATTTTTTCAACTGTAAAAAAGTAAACGACACTATCTTCTAAGGCAATTGCTGTCGAAAAGTACATATCTCCATCAGTCGCTTGCTCTCCAAATGGAAGATTACTTGACACAATATCTATAATAATCTCACGATCTTTATAGATTGACGTCGCTATTTTAATCATTCCTTTTTTTAAAAAGTAAAAACCATTCACTCCATCTTCCTTCTCACGATAAATTATCGATTTCTTTTTATAAAACTGCCGTTCTCCATATTTCAGGTAATTGTCCCACTCATTTGTTTCATGTATAGAAGACATTACTTATCCTCCTGTCAAAATAAGTATTTAAAAATCAACAATGAAACGGTTTGATTAGCAGTTAGTTTTTACACTTATATATACTTCGATAAACATTGACGTTATCCTGCAATATTCGTCTTTTTGATTAGTCAGACAAGATGTCAGGGAGCCATAAGACCGCATCACTCCAGTATGTGAGAATAAATAACATAATAATCGATAAGACTAAAAATGGAATTGAGGCTTTAATTAATTTTTCTAATTTGACTTTCGCTATCGATGAAACAATAAACAACCCTGTCCCAACAGGAGGAGTCATTAAGCCAATTGTTAGGTTAATCGTGATAATCACACCAAAGTGAACTAGATCAATTTGGTATGTTGCTAGAAGTGGTAGCAATACTGGTACCAATATGATTAGTGCTGCA
Organism: Pseudogracilibacillus sp.; assembly: GCA_035301645.1. Classification (GTDB taxonomy): domain Bacteria; phylum Bacillota; class Bacilli; order Bacillales; family Amphibacillaceae; genus Pseudogracilibacillus. Next base: position 2,170 of record DATGTX010000077.1, read on the forward strand.
ATTCCATCTAAAACTGTTCCCAATAGTAATAGCATTACGTTTACTAATAATAAAAATACAATCGGACTTTCAGATAGACTTAACATTCCATTTGCAATCATTTGAGGAATTTGTTCATATGCTAACACAAAGCCAAACACACTTGCCATTACAATTAAAAATGTAATTGTCGCTGTATTTACCACAGTGTTTTTTAAAATTTCTGGTAACTTATTTACTTTGAGTTCTCTATAGGAAAATCCAATAATCACTGCGATGATACACGCAACTGCTGCCGATTCTGTGGGCGTAAACATACCACTTAAGATACCAAAGATAATAATAAAGGGAATGAGTAGTGCTGGTACAACCGTTATGAATCTTTTAAGAATCTCCTTTAATGTTTCACGCTCACTCTTCGGAAAGTTTTCCTTGCGACTTATGTATCCGATTAAAATAATGAATCCAACACCTAGTAAAACACCAGGTACGATACCTGCGATAAACATGTCCCCGATAGATGCTCCGCTTAGTGTTCCATAAATAATAAATAGCATACTTGGTGGGATGACTGGGGCTACAATAGATGAAGCCAAAGTTAATGCAGAAGAAAATTCACGAGAATACCCTGACTTTTCCATCTCAGGAACCATTACTTTACTCATGACAGCGGCTTGTGCATTCGCAGAACCTAAGATAGATGCGAGAAACATATTTGAAACAACTGCGACATATGCTAGTCCCCCACGGAAATGACCAATTAACACTTTGGCAAAAGCGATTAATCTCATCGTAATTCCTCCAGAATTCATCAATTCACCTGCTAACATGAATAACGGAATTGCAAGCAGCCCAAAATTATCCATCCCTGAAAACATTTTTTGTCCAACAGTGGCTAATAGCGCCATATCACCTGCTAATAGGATGTAACTAACAGACGTAATAATTAATACGAGAGAGATTGGCATTCCGATGAATAATAGTAATATGAATATTAGTAAAGTTGCCGCCATGATCATACTGTTTCACCGCCTTGTTTACCTTTTAGCAAGTCTATAAATTGAGCTAATAAATGAATGAATGAATGCAAATGTTAACCCTACTGGTACACATGAATAAGGAATCCACATGGGAATACGCATAGAACTAGATACAGTCGCAGTTAAAGATAGTACCCAATCCCAGCTAAGATAAAGTAAGATCGCCATGAAAATTAAGATAATAATTTGAGTAATAATTTGTAAAATTCTTTGATTCTTATCTGATAATCTATTGACAAAGAGCGTAATCGAAGCTTGTGTTTTATATTTTAACCCTAAACTTCCCCCGATAAATGTTAACCATGCCATCATAAATATACTAGCCTCATTCGCCCAAAATAAAGGGTCATTGAGAAAATATCTGAATAATACATTAATAAATAGGATGATTGTCATTGCAGCAGCTAAAGCGATAGATATAACTATTTCTATTCGTTCAATGATGTTACTTAATGTTTTCATGATTGACCTCCTCGCGTAAAATCATCCATTTAAAACATTCGAGGTAATATCTACGAAAAGATAATTACCTCAAATGTCCAATATTATTTATCCCGGTGTAATCGTCCGTAAATATCCCACCTCAGAACTTTCGGTAATGACAAGAATGTTTGGATAGGAGATAACGGACACCAACACCTAAGGTTCGTTCAAGGACCTTGATTGTCCTGCCCTTGGGTACTAACTAACAATCAGTGGAGATAAAATCCCCCACTGATTGAAGTTTCACATTATCTAAAAGTATCGATAAACTCTTCAATTAAAGGATCTAACGCTTTATACTTCTCATCAAACTCATTTTTATATGATTCGAATAAAGCTTCATCCATGTCATACAATTCCATTCCACGCTCTTCCAGAATCTGCATAAATTCCTCTTCTTGTCCAGCTCTTTGTGACGTTCCAAATTCTGAAGCGACAGCAATTGATTCGTCAATTATTTGTTGATCTTCTTCAGACATTCCCTCATATAGGTCTTTATTAATGATCATAACCGCTGGCCAAACCATATGATTCGTCATAGCAGCATAACCAGTTACTTCGTTAAAGTTTGATGCGATAGCAACGTCTAAATCCATTTCCATCCCATCGATAACCCCTGTTTGTGCTGATTGGTAAACGTCAGGTAATGAAATCGATTCTGGGCTTGCACCTAATAAACGATACCAATCTTCTAACGCTGGACTTGGCGTTACTCTTAACGTAAGACCTTCGATTTCTTCAGGTGTTTCAATTTTTTCTGTAAACATCATTGTACGGTGCCCTGAAAAGAAATAATCAAGTGCTTTTAAACCTTGGTCGTCAAGTGTTGCCAAAATTTCCTTTGCGATATCAGTTTCACTAGCCTCTTGAGCAGCTTCATAAGAATCAAATAAAAATGGAGCAAACCAAGCACTAAATGCATCTGACTTTGAAGTTAAATATGCATTGGTAATGAATCCGAAATCTAGTGAACCTGTTTCAAGTTGTTGCACCATGTCGGCATCACTACCTAACTGACCACCTGGATAAAGTTCCAAAGTCATTCTACCACCAGAACGCTCTTCTAACTCTTCTCCTAATTTAACAGCAGTATCATTAAAGACATGATCAGGCGGTGCGATATGACCTAGTTTAAATTCATAAGTCTCTCCTTCGGCTGTTCCTTCAGCTGCTTCCTCTGTAGAAGTGTCTGCATCTGCATCGGTGTCTTCTGCACTACTTTCTTCAGCATCATCCCCTGAACAAGCAACTAGTGCAAACATCGCTAGTAAAACAATGAAAAACATTAAATTTCTAGCTTTAAACATATACATTTTCCCCTTAATTTTAATATATATATTATTTCACTAATACTTCATTTTTGAATAGTATGAATTTTATGAGCACTAGTGATAATATAACGTAAGAATAATAGATTGTTAATTCACTTCGATATATCCTAACTCTCTTGAAACAGCTCTTCCTGTATTCACAATGTTCATGATCATCTGTTTAGTATTTTCACTCTGCATATAACTTACCGGACCAACTAAATTAACAGCTGCAATCGTTTCACCAGAATAAGATTGAATCGGTGCTGCAAAGGCATGAGTAGAAGTATCATTTTCATTAATACTAATGGCATAACCTCTTTCTTTTACTGTTTCCAATTCCTGCTTCAAACTGTTCACTTCTGTAATTGTATTTAGCCCTTGTTTACTTAACCCGCGAGAAATAGTTTCTTGTAAGTATGCACGATTAAATGCTAACAATACTTTCCCAAGACTAGTACTATGTGCAGGCTTCCTATCCCCTAAAAATGTCGGAACAAAATCAGCATCTTTGGATGAAATTTTTAACACCATAATGACATCCCCTTTATCGTACATACCGATATGTGCGGTACCTCTAAACTGTTCAGTTAAAGCTTTTACGATTGGTAATGCCTTATTATAGATATCATTTTGAAACATCACACCATTGTTCCACTCAAATATTTTCCAACCTAATCGATATTTCCGATTACCATCTCTCATTAATACGCCTTCATTAGATAATGTTTTGACAATATGATGTGTCGTACTTCTACTTAAACCCAACTTATCAGCAATTTCTGCATTGCCTAAAACTGGTTCATCTACCGAAAAACAACTTAATATTTCAACAGCTCGTTTAACTGATCCAATCATTCAAGTCTTCCTCCCTAAATTAGACTAGTCCTAGTCCTAGTCCATTTATTTCCGGAATCACCCTACTTTGTTATGAATATGAGTGTTAAATCACCCCTTCCAAGTAAGCGTATTCATTTATCGGAATCTTTTAGCTTTTCTTAAATATATATTAATAGTTTCATTTGAGTGAATTTCATAATTCCTAGCCCTTATAGGGCAAGGGTTTTAAAATACAAAAAAGAAGTACCTCCCCAAATCTTGTATAATGGTAGTTGACTAAAACAAACCAAAAGACTGGAGGAGTACTCCCAATGACCATTATACGACAACCAAGTTTATTTAGCATCCAAGAATTATACGATATGGAACCTACCCAAAAATATGATGCAATTCTTTTAGCGATAGATATGGATGCTATTTATTATGCAGTTAGTAAAAAATCACGTTATGGTGCACCTACAGAACTGAACTATGCAGCTATGATTAATTCTGTTTTAATTCGTTATGTTGAGCGCATTCCAACGATTAAAAATCTAATTAAGCGTCTTGAAGATGATATTGCTTTCAAGCTCAATTGCGGGTTTCTAGTTTCAGATGACATTCCATCTGAAGCTTCATATTCCAGACTTCTAACGAAGTTAAGTGAATCGAATATCTTGGAAGAAGTTCAAGAAAAACTCATCCTTCAAGCCATTGCAGAAGGATTTATTATAGATGATACAGTCGCTATTGATGCAACTCATTTTGAAGCCCGTGATCAGGCACCGCCAAAGGATAAAAAACCAAAACCAGAACCCAAAAAGCGTGGGCGTAAATCAAAGGCAGAACGTGAACAATGGTTAAAAGAACAAACCGAAAAAGAAGCCAACCTACCTATTTATGAAAAGAAAATAGAAGCTCAATTAGATATCTCGTTAACCGAACTACGTGCCGAAGTTCCTCATGACCCGAAATGGGGTGTGAAGAAAAACAGCGAAGGAAAAAATGAATTTTGGTTCGGCTATAAAGGTCATTTGGCTGTAGGAACATCAAGCCAATATATTTTGCAAACTCTTTTCTCGTCAGGAAATCTGAATGACGGAAAAGCTGCAATTCCGCTCTTGAAGGGAATCGATAATTTGCCGCTTTCTCATATCCGTTATCAAACAATGGATGCTGGTTATGACTACGAAGCAATTTATACGCAAGTATATCAAATGAACCAACAATCAGTGATTGCCTATAATAAACGAAATGAATCCGAACCCATCGGGTTCGATAAGCATTTTGCTCCTACCTGTTTTCGAGAGCACTCTTATCGGTATGACAGCTATGACGCTAAATACGAGACACTAAAATATACGAGTCCAAAAGAATGTAAAGACTGTCCTTTAGCTAATGAAGGTATTTGTCAAACAGTATTTAAAATGAAAATCACGACTGATCTTAGAAGATATACAGCACCAGCACGTGGTTCAAAAGCTTGGAAAAAATCTATAACCTTCGTACAGCGGTTGAACGGGTCAATGCCTATCTAAAGGAGTTCTTCCAGCTCAACAATGTTCGTTATCGAACAGGAAAGCGAGCTAAAGTTCATTTTGATATCGTAACGCTAATTTATAATGCTTCAAAGTTGGCAACAGATCGCATTAATACAAAATTAAATCAAGAGCAAGCCGCATAATTAAGTTTATTTTTTCAAAAAATTCCATATTTAAAATTCTGTAGGTATTTGTATTTTTTAGAATAGCTATTATGAAATTG
>DATGTX010000078.1:0-9893 GCA_035301645.1 Pseudogracilibacillus sp.
TTCTTGATTTCTTTTCAGGTTCAGCTACGACTGCAGAATCGGTGATGAAGCAAAATTCAGAAGACGACAATAACCGCCAATTTATTATGGTTCAATTACCTGAAATAATTGAAGACAAAAAGTCTGATGGATATAAAGATGACTTTAGGAATATCCCTGAAATTGCAGAAGAACGTATCCGTCGAGCTGGAGACAAGATTATTGGTGAAAATCCAGAATTAGCCGATAAACTTGATATTGGCTTCAAAGTCTTTGAACTTTCTAAGTCAAATATCAAGAAATGGAATGCCGAACCAAAAGACTTGAATGAGCATTTTGAATTACTCGCTAACAACTTTGAGGAAGGTTCAAAATCAATTGATGTTGTTTACGAAATCATGTTGAAACAAGGATTAGAGCTGACGTTGCCAATTTCAAAATTTGTCGTAGGTGATGCCAATATTTACAAAGTTGCGTTTGGTTCATTGTTCATCGTTTTAGGTAAAAATATTATAATAGATGTTGCTAAGAAAATTGTTGAATTCATTCAGGATGAAGAACTTGAAAATGTGACAATAGTGCTACAAGATACCGGCTTTGAAAATGATAGTGAAAAATTAAACTCCATTGAAATTTTGAATACTGGAGGAGTGGACTATAACGATATATTGTCAATTTGATAATTTGAGGGGATAAATATATGAAGAAATGGTTTGATGGAAAAAGAGAATGGTTCTTAAAGAACAGAGAGTATTTGTACATGACCTTCTTTCTGAGAAATTTGTTAAAGTTCATGACGAACAATTAAATAAAAATTATTATGAATTTCTTCCTTCTGATTTTGATATTGCATTATTAGAAGCAATAGCAGATGAAAAGAGTAAATACACAAATAATAATAATCAATATGATGAATATCGTACCCCAGAACAAAAGAAAAACAAACAATTTGAGGGGTGCTTAGCAGAATTGGCGACAGCAAAATTTTTAGTACACGTTTTCGATGAAAGACCTAATAATATTCATATCTATGATTCAGAACGAATTGATTTTGACTACAGACCAGGTGAAGAATTTGATATTAAGGTCATCAAAAATAAAGTTGAAAAGAGATGTGAAGTCCGAAATTCATGGTCGTACAAAACTAACATATCTGAATTTTGTGATAAATATGATGTTTTGGGAACTTATACAAATGAAAGTAAAAAATATGAAGAAATGTCTGATTTCTTTTTTAGACCGGTTTTACAACTGAATGAATTAAGCAATTCAATACCTGACAATGCCATTGAACTAGTTAAGGAAAAGAAGGTCAAATTATATATAGTCGCTGCGTGTGATAAAAATCAAATGCTAACCATGGGTGGGTTTAATAAAAAGATGAGTAAAGGTCAAACGCGGTATCATACAACGAAAATAAATCTGTTGAATTCAGTTGATAGTTTTAAAGATTTATACAACAATTTATTTTAATAATAAGTAAGGAGAAACGAATATGGAAGGTAATAAACTACAATCTGTTAATCAGTTTTCTGATGATGATAGACTTTCGACAATTAGAGCATTACAAAATGTTTTGCCCGAAGTTTTTACGGAAACGGAAATGGTAGATTTTGATAAGTTGAAGGAAATATTAACAGGAAATCTAGATATCAATAATGATAAATATAATTTCAGTTGGAATGGAAAAAAAAAGGCAATTAAGTTATCACAGGTACCAACAGTGGCAACATTAAAATCCAGTCAAAATAAGTCCAAAAATTTTGATAATACTAATAACCTTTATATTGAGGGGGACAATTTGGAAGTATTAAAGCTTCTTCAAAAATCATATTCCGGTAAAGTGAAACTTATATATGTGGATCCACCATACAACACCGGTAAAGACTTTGTATACAAGGATAATTTTGAAGATTCCCTTGAAAATTATTTAAAACAAACTGGTCAAATTGATGGTGAAGGCAATAAATATACTGTTAATGCAGAAACAAATGGACGATATCATACTGACTGGTTAAATATGATATATCCACGTCTTAAATTAGCTAGAAATTTATTGAGTGAAGATGGTGTAATTTTCATTTCTATTAGTGATACAGAACAGGCTAACTTAAAAAAAGTTGCAGATGAGATTTTTGGGGAAAAGAATTTATTGGCCCAGGTGATCTGGGAAAGGGCTTATTCACCAGTTAATTTGAAGAAAAATTTTTCCGAAAGCCATGATTATATTTTAGCTTATGCAAAAAATGCAAGTATCGTTGAGTCAAACGGATTGAAACGCTCAGATGATGCAAATGATAGATACTCAAATCCGGATAATGATCCACGTGGGGAATGGAAGTCTAGTGATTTGTCTGTTGGTCCAGCTATAGAAAAGAATATTTATGAAATTGTTACTCCTTCTGGTAGAAAGACAATGCCACCCAGTGGTTATAGCTGGAGACTTTCTAAGGAACGATTTGATGAATTTGTTGCAGACAATAGAATTTGGTTTGGTCCGAACGGAGATGCTGTTCCTTCAATTAAGCGTTTCTTGTCAGAGGTGAAACAAACTATTGTACCTATGACAATATGGAAATACGAAGATGTAGGTCATTCTCAAAGTGCAAGCCAATATTTGAAACGCCTTTTTAATGATAAAGCATACTTTTCATATCCTAAACCAGTATCTTTGATTCAACAAATTGTTGAATTATATTCTAACCCAGATTCGATAGTCTTAGACTTCTTCAGTGGTTCAGCTACTACAGCAGAAGCTGTAATGCGAATGAATGCTGAAGATGGTGGAAGCCGTCGATTTATCATGGTCCAATTACCGGAATTGCTTGCTGAAAAAGATGTTGCATTTAAAGATGGATATAAGACTATCTCAGAAATAGCAGAAGAACGTATTCGTCTTGCTGGTGATAAGATTTTGGAAGAAAATCCACTTCTAGTCGATAAATTAGATACTGGATTTAAGGTATTTGAACTTTCTAATTCTAATATCAAGAAGTGGAATCCTGAACCTAAAGATTTAAATGAGCAATTTGAATTACTTACAAATAACTTTGAAAAGGATTCTAACCCAATTGATGTCGTTTATGAAATATTGCTGAAGCAAGGACTGGATTTGACTTACCAAGTTAATGGAAAAAAAGTCGGAGATGCAGTGGTTTATGATATTGGCTTTGGTGCTATGTTTGTAGTTCTTGGTGAAAACATCACTAGTGTGGTTGCTGAATATATTATTAAGCAAATTGCAGACGAACAAGCAGAAAACTCAGTGGTTGTTTTACAGGATGAAAAATTTGTGAATGATAGCGAGAAGTTAAATACGATTGAACAATTGAACTCAAGTGGTATTCAATATCACGATATTTTAAGTATATAAAGTAAAGGAGGTAGAGATTATTGAAAATACAATTCGATACGTTGGATTATCAAACAGATGCCGTTAATAGCGCGGTACGTATGTTTGAAGGTCAAACGATTAAAGAATCTAATTTTACAATCACAGATGATGACCCGCAAGGAACTTTATTTGCCAATGATGGAATTGGCATTGGTAATCGCATAATTATAAATGAAGAACAAATGTTGAAGAACGTCAATAAGACACAAATACTGAATGGTATTGTTCCTAGTGATAATTTGTTCGGGAATAATAAAAATTTCCCACAGTTCAATATCGAGATGGAAACTGGTACTGGTAAGACATTTGTCTACTTGAAAACGATTCTCGAATTAAACAAGCTATATGGATTTATGAAGTTTGTTATTGTTGTACCAAGTATTGCGATTAAGGAAGGTGTACTTAAAACTTTCCGAATTACAAAAAATTACTTCAAGAGCCAATACAATGGTGTGATTTATGACTTGTTCACGTTTGATAGCAGAAAACTTGATCGTGTGCGTTCATTTGCCTCGGTCAACACTATTGATATTATGGTTACTACCATTCAATCTTTTAATAAAGATACAAACATCATGAATCGTGAAGAAGATCAACTTTCTGGTGCACGTCCAATTGATCTAATTGCTGAAACACGACCTATTGTAATTATAGATGAGCCACAATCTGTTGATAACACGGATTTATCGAAAGACGCACTATCAAGATTGAATCCATCTGCGGGATTTCGTTATTCAGCGACCCACCGCGATAATACTTATCCAAAAATTTATCAACTTGGTGCGGTTGAAGCTTATGACAATCAATTAGTTAAGCAGATTGAAGTTGCCGGCATTGAGATAGATGAAGATGGTAACCGTGCACACTTGAAGTTGATTGAAGTGAAAACTGGGAAAAATGGTATTAGTGCTAAAATTGAGGTATACAAGAAGACACGTAGTGGTGCGGATAAAACACTTATGAACTTCAAAGTTGGTGATGATATGTTCACTAAGACCAAACTTCAAGTTTATGATGAGGTTGGTTTTATTCAGGATATTGATGCCACACCTGGTTTTGAGTCAGTAATATTTTCAGGAAATCCAGAAAAGATAACACTTGAATCAGCTACTTTAGAGGATGAAGCAACTAAACGTGCTCAGATCTCTAAAACAATTGAAGAACACTTAAATAAAGAATTGCAATTCAAAAAGGCTGGACAACGAATTAAGGTGTTGAGCTTGTTCTTCTTAGATAAGGTTGAAAATTATCGTGTTTATGATGAAGATGGTACTCCTAGTCTTGGCCGTTATGCGCGTATTTTTGAAGAAGAGTATGAACGCTTGATCCATTTGTCCAAGTACAAAGAATTAAATGATGTTAATGTTCCGGTTTCTGAAGTTCATGATGGTTATTTCTCGGCTGACAATAAAGGTAAGCTGAAAAATACTAAAGGTGATACTCAAGCTGATGAATCAACTTATGAAATGATTATGAAGAACAAGGAAGGTTTGTTAACGTTCTATGATGAAGAGAAAGGTCATACTGCGAGAGCTAACAAGATTCGCTTTATTTTTTCTCACTCAGCCTTGAAAGAAGGCTGGGATAGTCCTAATGTCTTCCAGATTGCAACTCTGATTGAAACAAAAGACACAATTACAAAACGTCAGAAAATTGGACGTGGATTGCGTATTGCTGTTAATGAAGATGGTGAACGAGTACCAGGATTCGCAGTTAATACACTGACGGTCATGGCGAATGAAAGTTACAAAGATTTTGCTGAAGGCCTACAAAAAGAATTTGAAGAGGATGGTATTATCTTTGGAGTATTTAATAAAGATAGTTTTGCAACAATTGTTATTAAATATGATGAAGTAACAGAAGAGTTAGAAATTCTTGGTAAAGAGAAATCTGAGCAATTATTTAAATACTTCAAAGATGAAGGCTTTATTGGCACTTCCGGTCGAGCGAATGATAAGCTGAAACAAGCTATTATTGATCAGAGTATTGAAGTACCAGAAGAATTTGCTGATGTTATACCACAAATCTTAGATATCGCTAAGTCCAAAGTTAAGAGTATTGATATTAAGGATGCCAAGGATAAAGTTGAAGTTAAGATTGTGAAAGAAGCTCTGTCAGATGACTTCTTGAAACTTTGGAACAAAATCAAATATAAGACGGTTTATAAAATTGATTTCGATTCAGATAAGTTAATTGAATATGCTGCTCATGGTAACGAGTCATTTGATGGGGTTAATTCCATCCAAACACGTAAAGGTAATTATCTTTACAAAAAAGGAATGGTTGAAATGAGCCAGGCTGGTGTGAAGGCGGATGAATTTAGTGAAAGCAGTGTTCGTGTAACAACGAACGGTGCATACAAGTTACCAGATATAATTACTTTCTTGCAGAATGAAACAAGCCTGACTCGTAAGACAATTGTTGCAATTTTACAATCGGTAAATAATCTGGATAGCTTTAAAAATAATCCATTGTCCTATATGAACCAGGCTGCGAAGATTATCAATGCGATTAAGAATCAGTTGATTGTTAATGGTATTGAATATACTCGGACAGATGACGAATATGAACAAACCTTGTTTAGTACTGAAACTTTGAATGCCTACCTTGGTGACCAAGGGAACTCTGTTAAAGTGGATGAAAATAAACATAAGACTGTTTATGACTATGTTGTAACTGATTCAAATTTGGAAAAAGATTTTGCTCGCAAAGCTGAAATGGATGATAATGTTAAGTTCTATATCAAGTTACCTGATTGGTTTAAAATTCGTACACCACTTGGACCTTATAATCCTGACTGGGCTTTGTTGTATGAGGAAGATGATGAGCAGCACCTTTACTTCATTGTTGAAACTAAGGGTGATACAAATTTTGAACAGCTGCGTCCGCATGAACGGGCTAAGATTCTAGCTGGTGAAAAACACTTTAAAGCAGTTGATACAGATATTATATTTAAGCGTGTGTCAAACGAAACTGAAATCCGTGAATAATATAACTTTAGCTAATTTTTGCTGACTTTATTTCTAATTATGTTTAGTAATTTTGTCAATTAATGTATAAAATTCCCGAAAACAGATGATTAGAAGAAAGGTAGAAACATACAATGGAATTATATGAAAAATATTAATTATGGATTACAACTTTTTAATGAAAGTGACATGAGTTATTAAGGTTTGGTGTTCTTTCTATGCAGATAAGTGAAAACAATGGGCTAAACAGTTTGTTGAAGATATTGTTCCTTTAGTGAAGCAATCATGTTCTAATATTGAAATATATGTATTAACTAATTGAAAATAGCCTAATAGCCACGATGATAATTTAGATGTTATCCATATTCATTATGATGTATTTAGAAAATTTATAAATAAGTTGCTTATAAGCTTTTGATAAAGAAATGTATATAATTTGAAAAAATTAGTTAATGATTAATTAGGTTGCTACAACATCAATAACTTTAATAAAATATTAATGATTCAATAAATGAAAAAATAAAGTTACTGAAGAATATATCGTATTACTTTATATCGGATAGATTAGATATTTCAGAATATGAAGGATTTGCGTTTGATTTTTCTAAATATAATGATGTAAATGATCTTTATATTGTAAGCGATATATTAATCACAGATTATTCTTCAGTGTTCTTTGATTATGCTAATCTGAAAAGACCTATTTTATTCTACACTTATGACTTAGATAAATATAAAGATGAACTGCGTGGTTTCTATATAGATATGGAAAAAGATTTACCGGGACCGCTTTTATTTGATTCATTGGAAGTTATTAATATAATATAAAAAATATTGAGGTTGTAAATACTAATTATAAAGAGAGATACAAAGCATTTTATAATAAATTCTGTTTATTAGATGATGGAAAAGCAACAAAAAGAGTCGTTGAAAAGGTTATTAAGTAATATTTTAAAAAAATAAATTAATAGAGCATCCCTCACCGTAAAAGTGAAGGATGCTCTAATTTTATTAGAATATAGTTTTCATTTTGATAGATAATGGTTAATAATTGTCTGTAAATCATTATTAAGGAACGTTGTAATACAATCGTCATTCATAAAATCAGCATAGATTTTATCCAATATTTCTTCATCTTCAATTGCTGTGAAATGATATACTAGCCCTTTTACTATTGATACATAATTATGCTTTGCTAAGAAGTTACCAACTATTCGCCAGTCTGACTGTATAGTGTCATGGTTCATAGATAATCCTCCTTTATTTATTTCAAAGTCCATTTTTGACGTGCTTTAGGGTTGAGTGGGTGCATGATTTCATTCGTTGCTGGATTTATGAGTCTCTTTACTTTCTTTTTATGAGGTTTTAACATTTCCATCACTTGCTCAACACGTTCGACGACAACAGGCCGCTTCGCATAAGCACCATAGGCTAAAATCACTGTTTCACTTTCACTTATCGCTTTCATCAAGTGAATGTCGGTGTGTTCATCATATGGTTCTTTATCTTTGAGATGCTTTATACTCATAGGTGTTTTAATATTAGAGAAAAGATTAACGAGATATACAGCACCATACTGTTCAGAATTCGCTAATTGGTTGAGAATGAGAACAGTTGTGAGATCGAGTGATAATACACCATCTAAATGAGGGTACATCGTTATCACTGTACAAGCGGGTTTCTTTTCATCCCATGTTTTCTTGAGTAAATAGCGGTGATTTTCATCCTTGCTAAATATAGCTTCTGTGTATATCGTATTTTTGATTGTATTCATATATATAATCACTTCCTTTAGTATTCTTCTGGTAAAAGCATCACATAATAAAAAGTGTCTACATCATCTTCACGAATGACGTAGACTTTCTTAGGTAATACGTTTTGATTTTTTTCATAGTTTGTATAGTGATATTCCAATTTGTATGCAGGTTGTTCTTGTTCATGTGTGATTGAGAGTATATTCTCATCTTCTTGTAGTCTAAAAATGTGTAGGTAATCTGTATGAGGTTGATTGTCCCGTTCTTTTACCATATTCCAAAGTAAGATTTGAAGGTCTAGAGATAGGTGTTCACTAATCCCTCTTGTGATGTATTGATTGATTTTCATACTATTTTCCTCCATTTTGCTTTTCTTTCATGATGTCAATTATTTCGTTAATGACTGTAACAGATATTTGTGCCACTTTGATCCAATTATTCATGGTCATTCCCTCCTTCTTTTAATAGATGACGTTCATCGATAATCGTATTTTTAGTATCTGTGAGATATAGAAAGTCCATATCAAAATGATACAGATAACCAATACTGATGAGTTGGTTATTGGCGTACATTAGAAATGGATAGATACTTAGCTCATGTAGCTCATCGTTATAGTAGGTATAAGTTTCAAGTGTAAGATGCGCAAGTGGAGTATGTTCTACAAAGCGAGTAGGAAGTATATTTTCTGCTGCTTCTTCAAGTGCTTCACATTCCCATGTTTCATTGTTAGATAGTTGGAATAGACGAGTTATATATTGTTTGAGCTCTTGAGTGGTTATTTTCATATCATTGCCTCCTAGATAGTGTGATAGTGATGTAGTTGATATACATCATTGGGATAATATATATTTGATTTGTCATTTATTACGAATCCCGGTGGGAATAAGAGAATATCCCAATCGAAAATCATCACAATTGTTGATATGACAAGGAAATCCCGTTATCCCGCTCATTTCTCGGGAAATATAGCTATATATTTATATATGATTTGGATTTGTAGATGTCAGTACGACTTACTTTTTCTTTTTATATTATTTATTTATAAATAATAACGGGATTTTGGGATTACGCTTGCGTAATCCCTTTCCTATATGAAGTTATACAATCCCGTTACTATCCCACTTATATTTTATTTTGGGTTGTTCTTTCGTCATACAATATAAGCTTCACATTGAGTTGTGACTTGTTAGTATGTTGAAAAGGTTCGTTAGATGGGTGTTATTGAATGACGAAAGGACAGTACATAGATATTAGATTTGAAAGTAGAGTGTTTGAGGCAAAAATAAAGACGAAGTGCTGAGGAGCACTTCGTCGAGTGGGGTATCATTGAAAAGTTGTTTAATAATTTCATTATTAAGTTTTAGTGTAACGTAGAATTGCTTTTTATGATTCTTATCTTTACGAATATCAATACGGTCAATAACCGTAAGGTATAATGCCTTGAGTTGTGATTTATCCATGGATTCTATATTTTGAAATATTCGTTGTAATAAGACAGCGATTTGCTTCGTATCATAAGATGGTTTCTCTTGATTTTGTTGCTGCTTGAGCTGATTAATTTGATTTGTAATGTCATTGAGTTGTGTTTCATATTGATGAATAGTTGGTTTGAGTGCAGATGTTAAGTCTGGATTGTCTTCGATGGTTTGAATTAGATTTTTTAGTTTAGTGTTTATTTCATCAAATTGTTGTTGCTTATATGCGATATCATGGTTAAGTGCAGCCATATCAATTTGACTATCTTGATTAACACGTTCGACAACTTGTTTGAGAACTTTATCGCTTTTGACAATTTC
>DATGTX010000079.1:0-9479 GCA_035301645.1 Pseudogracilibacillus sp.
CGACACCCATTCCATGGTCTATAAAAAAGCGTCTGCCAATCACAGCTGCAGGATGAATTTCAATACCTGTTAAAAAGCGACTAAGCTGCGAGGCTGCGCGTGCTATAAAATATAATCGCCAGCGATATAATTGATGGGCAACTCGGTGCCACCAAATAGCATGTAAACCTGAATACGTTAAAAACACTTCAAAATAACTTCGTGCTGATGGATCTTGCTCAAAGACGACATCCATATCTTCTTTCATTCGCTTAAAAATATTCACTAATAGAACTCCTTTCCACTTTGGAAGTAAGAAATGTAAATAAAAAACGCCTCCATGTAATTGACATTACACAGAGGCGCTTAATAAACGCGGTCCCACTCTGTTTAAAAGATATTTCATATCCTTTAACTACATTCTGATAACGGTAGATACCGCCACTATATACTAAACTTCAATAGCGGACTCTGAGGTGCATTTCAAAAATAAATACTTATAATCACTTTCAACCAAGGTGATTTTCTCTGTTCATAAGTATATTATTTTCTACTTTTCCTCATCAACGTTGCTTATATTTATGTTTCAATTATATTATATTTCCTCTGAAATGTGAATGAATTAAGCTTCCAATTCTGCTAACAACGTATCTAAACGTTTTAAGATAACTTCTTTACCTATTAATTCAATTGCTTTTGGTAACTCTGGTCCGCTTGTTTGACCAGTTGTTGCCACGCGAATTGGCATAAATAACTTTTTACCACGATGCTTCGTCTCTTTTTGTGTTGCTTTAATCTGAGCTTTTATAGCGTCAGCTGTAAATTCATCAAGGTGAATTAAATTATCTGTGAATACTTGTAAAACTTCAACAACCTGCTCTTCATTTAAGACAGCTTGAGCTGCTTCATCGTATTCTATTTCCGTTTTAAAGAATAGTTCTGTCAACTCAACAATTTCTGCCCCGTAATCCAGTTGAGCTTGATATAACTGAATAACTTCCTCTAACCATGCACGTTCATTCTCATCCATGTCAGCAGACACGACACCTGATGCTATCAAGTGAGGCATCGTTATAGCGATAAGCGTTTCTTTAGACGCTTTAGTGATGTACTCACCATTCATCCATTTCAGCTTATTTTGGTCAAAGACTGCTGCAGACGTTGACAAGCGTTCTGGATCAAAGATCTCAATTAATGTTGCTTGATCAAATAACTCTTCTTCCCCAGTAGGTGACCAACCAAGTAAAGTAATAAAGTTAAATAATGCTTCTGGTAGGTATCCTTGATTTTTATATTGTTCAATGAATTGCATCACATGTTGGTCTCGTTTACTTAGTTTTTTTCGTTCTTCATTTAAAATTAACGTCATATGACCAAATCGAGGTGCTTCCCATCCAAATGCTTCATAAACCATCATTTGTCTTGGCGTATTCGAAATATGCTCTTCCCCTCGTAAGATATCCGTAATCTCCATTAAGTGGTCATCAATAGCTACCGCAAAGTTATATGTTGGTATACCATCTTTTTTAACAATAACCCAGTCGCCAATATCACTTGATTCAAACGAAATCTCTTTTCTTACAATATCATTAAATGTGTACGTTTTATTTTTAGGTACACGAATACGAATACTTGGCTCGCGTCCTTCTTTTCTAAATGCTTCACGCTCTTCTTCTGTTAAATTACTATGTGCGCCTGAATATTTAGGTGCTTTCCCCGCTGCAATTTGTGCTTCTCTTTCTGCCTCTAATTCTTCGGCACTCATGAAGCATTCGTAGGCTAAATCACGTTCTAATAATTCATCAATATATTTTTGGTATGAGTCTAATCGTTCCATTTGGCGATAAGGACCATATTCTCCACCAATATCTGGCCCTTCATCCCAATCTAAGCCTAGCCACTTTAAAAACGTTAGCTGGCTCTCTTCTCCGCCTTCAACGTTTCTATTTATGTCTGTATCTTCCGTTCTGATAATAAACTTACCATTAAAATGTCTTGCATATAAGTAATTAAATAAAGCGGTTCTCGCATTACCTATATGTAAATCTCCTGTTGGGCTCGGCGCGTATCGTACACGTACATCTTTGTTCATTATTGTTCCCCTCTCAAATTATCTTAGTTTATTCATTTATGAATTACTTTTCAAGTATCTTTGGTTTGGCAAAAATCATTCGTCCGGCTGAAGTTTGTAAAACACTTGTGATAATGACTTCAATTGTATCACCAATATAATCTTTACCTTCTTCTACAACAATCATTGTACCATCATCTAAATAAGCAACACCTTGTTTCTTTTCTTTCCCGTCTTTAATAACTTGTACGACCAATTCTTCACCAGGTATAACAACAGGTTTCACTGCATTCGCTAAATCATTAATATTTAAAACAGGCACACTTTGGAAATCACACACTTTATTTAAATTAAAATCATTCGTTACTACAATTCCATCAATTAACTGAGCTAATCTAACTAACTTACTATCAACTTCTGGTACATCTTCAAAATCACCATTGTATATTTCAACTTCTATTGGTAATTCTTTTTGAATTCTGTTCAAAATATCTAAACCACGTCGTCCCCGGTTTCGTTTTAACGCATCTGATGAGTCTGCAATATGTTGTAATTCTCCTAAAATAAATTGAGGAATGATAATTGTGCCTTCTAAGAAATTCGTCTGACAAATGTCAGCAATTCTTCCGTCAATAATTACACTTGTATCTAATATTTTAGGTCGAACACCTTTTATAGGCTTTTCTGGTAACGTAGTAGTTTCCTTTTCTTCGACGGTAGGTTTATTTCTTTCTTTTCGATTAACAGATATAAGTTCGGTAAACTCCGCACGCCTCCTAAATCCAACTTGGAAGCCAAGATAAGCCAAGATTATTGTAATAAATAAGGGAATTATTTGAGAAACGATTTTTATACTCACATCTTGAATTGGAATATTAATTAAATATGCGACAACGAGTCCTAATATTAAACCTACACTACCAAAAAACAGATCAATCACAGGAACTTTAATTAAAGCTTCTTCTATCCAGCGTAAAAATCCCACAATATAATTGACTATAAAATATGATAAGACAAAAAATATAATAGCGAAAATAACTAAGCCTACATATGGGGATGTGCTCCATTTAATATGGTCTAAATTTAAAAACTCTACTAGTCTTGGGCTATACAAAAAACCTACAGTCCCACCCGTAATAATAAAGAATAAATGAACTATTCTCTCTAACATTCTCCCACCTCCTTATGTAATTTAAATGTTACTTGTTTCAATAAATAATAGCACAGCAATATATTACCGTCAATTTAATAAAAGATTACATTTTATCACAAACATATTTCAACGTCAATACAACGCTATGCTGATTATTTACAATTTTAAATGCCTAAACCTAGTCTTAATGCCTCTTGGACAGTATTTACACCGACAACTTCTATGCCTTTTGGCACTGTCCATCCATCTAGATTATTCTTTGAACAAATAATTCTTTTAAATCCTAGTTTTGCCGCTTCTTTCACTCGTTGCTCGATTCTTGATACACGTCTAATTTCACCTGTTAGTCCTACTTCACCAATATAAATATCTTCAGGACTTGTTGGTTGATCTTTAAAACTAGAAGCAATACTTATTGCAACAGCTAAGTCAATTGCAGGCTCATCTAATTTAACACCACCTGCTACTTTGATATAAGCGTCTTGGTTTTGGAGCATGAGACCTACTCGCTTTTCAAGCACCGCCATTAATAAGGGTACGCGAGCTGAATCTACGCCTGTTGCCATTCTGCGCGGATTTCCAAAGCTTGATGGTGAAATAAGTGCTTGTATTTCAACTAGTACAGGCCGGGTTCCTTCCATTGAAGCAACAACGGTTGACCCTGATGCACCATTTGACCTTTCTTCTAAAAATACTTCTGATGGGTTCAACACTTCTACCAGTCCAAGCTCTTTCATTTCAAAGATACCCATTTCATTTGTACTACCAAATCTATTTTTAACACTTCGTAAAATACGGTACGTATGATGACGTTCACCTTCAAAGTATAAAACTGCATCCACCATATGCTCTAGCATACGGGGTCCTGCAATAGCACCCTCTTTTGTCACATGACCAACTAAAAATATAGGTATGCCGTGTGTCTTGGCAATTTTCATTAATTCCATAGTACACTCACGCACTTGAGTAACACTGCCTGGTGCGCTCGCTACGTCTTCTTTAAACATCGTCTGGATAGAGTCAATAATAACAAGTGATGGTTTATCTTCTACAATTTGATGTGTTATATATTGTAAGTTTGTTTCAGTTAAAACGTATAACTCATCTGAAGTCACTTTTAACCGGTCCGCCCTTAATTTCGTTTGTTGAATGGATTCCTCACCCGATATATAAAGAACACCACGACCTTGTTTTGCGACTTGATTTGAAATCTGCAGCAATAATGTCGACTTACCAATCCCTGGATCGCCACCAATTAAGACCATTGATCCTGGAACAATACCACCACCTAAAACGCGATTAAATTCTTCCATTTCAACCGTCATTCTCTCTTCTTCTTGAGGGACAATTTTAGTGATTCGTTCTGGTTTCTGCGTACCTGGTTCATTTGTTAAACTACGCTTACTTTCAGAAGGTTTTATTTCTTCTTCCAATGTGTCCCACTCTTGGCACATGGGACACTTTCCCATCCAAGCTAAAGATTGATAACCACATTCTTTACAAACATACTTAGTTTTAAGTTTCGCCATATCATTACCTCCTTTATGAGTAATCAAACAGAAAAGCTAGGATTAGATCACTAGCTTTTCTCATCTTAAATATCTATTTTAAAATACTAAATTCACCTTTTGAATTTAATCCAATTCTAACTTTTACGCCTTTTTGAATGGTTCCTTTTAATAGCTCTTCAGAAAGTAAATCTTCAACATTACTCTGAATTGACCGTCTCAATGGACGTGCTCCATATTCTGGATCAAAGCCTTCATCAGCAATCTTTTCAATTGCCCCATCTGTGATTGTAAAGTTCATTTCTTGAAGCTCCATACGATCTTGAACTTCTTTAATCATTAATGTCACAATATCTTTCATATGCTTTTTCTCTAATGAGTGGAAGACAATTGTTTCATCAATTCTATTTAAGAACTCAGGTCTGAAAGTGCGTTTTAATTCTTCTGTTACTTTTTCTTTCATATCTTTGTAATCTTTACCTTTTTCTTCTAAATTAAATCCAACAGAGCTGTTCTTTTGTAGTTCGCTTGCTCCAACGTTAGAAGTCATAATTAATACTGTATTACGGAAGTCGACAACGCGTCCTTTAGAATCTGTCAAGCGTCCATCCTCTAAAACTTGTAAAAGAATATTAAAGACTTCTGGATGCGCTTTTTCAATTTCATCTAATAAAATAACTGAATAAGGTTTTCTTCGTACAAGTTCTGTTAATTGGCCACCTTCTTCATAACCAACATAACCTGGAGGAGAACCAACTAAACGTGAAGTGGAATGTTTTTCCATATATTCTGACATATCTATGCGTATCATGGCATCTTCATCAGCAAACATTGTTTCTGCCAATGCACGTGCTAATTCTGTTTTTCCGACACCTGTTGGTCCTAAGAAGATAAATGACCCTATTGGTCGTTTCGGGTCTTTCAAGCCTGCACGTGCCCTACGAATTGCTTTAGAAACAGCATTAACTGCTTCTGCTTGCCCAATGATTCGATTATGCAATTCTTCTTCCATATTCAATAAACGATCTGTTTCTCCTTTTGTTAATTTCACCACAGGAATTCCTGTCCAAGTCGAAACGATACTCGCTATATCTTCTTCCGTAACTTTTGAATCTTCTTGTCCTTGTTTTTCTTTCCAATTATTTGTCGTTTCTTCTACTTCTATTTGTAATCTTTTTTCTGTATCTCTTAATGAAGCAGCTGCTTCAAATTCTTGACTCAGTACTGCTGCATCTTTTTCTTTTTTAGCTTCTTCTAGTTTAGCTTCTAGTTCTTTTAAGCTTTCGGGAATTTTATAAGATCTTAAACGAACTTTAGAACCTGCTTCATCAATTAAATCAATCGCTTTATCTGGTAAAAAACGATCTGAAATATAACGGTGCGAAAGGTTAGCAGCTGCCTCAACTGCTTCATCCGTAATTGTTACACGGTGATGTGCTTCATAACGATCACGTAAACCCTTTAAAATCTCTTCCGTTTCTTCAGTAGTAGGCTCGCCAACTTGTATCGGTTGGAAACGACGCTCGAGAGCAGCATCCTTTTCGATATACTTGCGGTACTCATCAAGTGTTGTTGCACCCACACATTGGAGTTCACCACGTGACAAAGCTGGCTTTAAGATATTCGATGCATCAATTGCGCCTTCTGCTCCACCTGCGCCAATTAAAGTATGAAGTTCATCAATAAATAGAATAACATTACCTGCATTTCTTATTTCATCCATTACTTTTTTAAGACGATCTTCAAATTCACCACGGTATTTTGTGCCTGCAACTACAGTTCCCATATCAAGGGTCATCACACGTTTATCCTTTAACATTTCTGGTACTTCATTACTAATAATTTGGTGAGCTAACCCTTCAACTACTGCTGTTTTACCGACACCTGGTTCACCAATTAAAACAGGATTATTTTTAGTCCGTCGGCTTAAAATTTGAATAATGCGTTCGATTTCAGGGTTTCTTCCTATAACAGGATCGACATTCCCCTCTTTAACACTTGCCGTTAAGTCGCGAGCTAAAGAATCTAAAGTAGGCGTTCTACCTCTTTTCCCTTGTTCACCACGTCCTGCACGTGTCCCTGCACTCTCGCTTGCGCCCAGTAATTGGAGTACTTGCTGTCTCGCTTTATTCAGACTGACATCTAAATTAGTTAAGACTCGTGATGCTACGCCTTCACCTTCCCTGATTAAGCCTAATAAAATATGTTCTGTACCTACATAAGTATGACTTAATTTACGAGCTTCATCTTGAGATAATTCAATAACTTTTTTAGCACGTGGCGTGTAATGAATTGTATTAACCGCCACTTTTCCTTCACCTATTAAGTTTTCAACTTCTGTTTTAATAACAGCTGAATCTAAGCCTAATTCAACCAACGCTTTAGCGGCAATTCCTTCATCTTCACGAATTAAGCCTAATAAAATATGCTCTGTACCAATATTGTTGTGCTTTAAACGTAAAGCTTCTTCTTGAGATAATTTTAATACATTTTGAGCTCTTTCAGTAAATTTTCCAAACATCATATAAATAACCTCCCTATTTTATCTTTAATCTTTTTCTAATTAATTCAGCCCTTAATTCATCGCGTTCTTCAAGTGTTAATATTTTATCAGCATAATGCTGTAAGAAACCTGGCTGGGTCAAAATAATTAATTCATTAAGAATACTATGAGATAAACCATTAATAACTCCTAAATCTACCCCTAATTTTAAATCAGATATCTTCGTTGATGCTTCTTTTGATTCTATTATACGACTATATTTTAAAATACCAAAAGATCTATATATCCTGTCTTCCAACCTCAAACGTGACCTTTTTAACATATCCACCCGTGCAGCTCGTTCTTGCTCGATTAATTGAATAACAATCATTCGTAAATCTTCAATAATGTCAGCTTCTGATTTACCTAAAGTAATTTGATTGGATATTTGGAAGACATTACCCGTTGCTTCTGTTCCTTCCCCATAAATACCTCTAACAACAAACCCGAGTTGATTAATTGCCGGTAACATACGCTTGATTCTTTTAGTTAAAACAAGCCCTGGTAGATGAATCATAACAGATGCCCTCATCCCTGTTCCAGTATTTGTAGGACAACTAGTGAGATAACCTTTTTCTTCATCAAAAGCATAATCTAACTCTTTTTCTAACCAATCATCAAATTTAAAAGCTGCGTCTAAAGCTTCCTTTACTTGAAAACCAGGAAAATATACTTGAATTCGGATATGATCTTCTTCATTAATCATGACAGAAACTTTCTCATTCTCTGAAATTAAAGCAGCTGTTGAATGAGATTTAATTAAATAAGGACTAATTAAATGCTTTTCAACTAAGACCTTTTTTTCCACATAGGATAATTCACTCATTTGTATGTATTCCAAATTTTTATATTCATTAAAGGAACGTGTATTATACTTATTTTTCATTGATAAACTAAATGCATCTAAATTTTTCTCTTCAGCAATTATCGGAAACTTCTCTTTTTCAATATTCCGAGCAAGTCTGACACGTGTACTTAATACAATATCATCTTCAGGCCCCTGCTCTCTCATCCATGGGCTGATTGCTTCATTCATAAATTTTTCTAATGTCATTATAGTATTCCTACTCTCCATCAGTCGCTTTCTCAATTTCTTTTATTCTATCACGAATCACAGCAGCTTCTTCAAATTTTTCTTCTATAATTAATTCTTTAAGTTGATGACGGTAAGATGCTAATTCTTTTTTTTGATGTAAAACACCACCACTACGCTGAGGTATTTTACCAATATGCTTTGTATTGCCACTATGAACTCTTTTTAAGATAGGGTTTAATTTACTCTCAAACGAATGATAACATTCACTACAACCAAACTTCCCTAAACGCCTAAAGTCTTGGAATGAAAGCTCACAGTTAGAACAAACTAATTCATTTTGTTGTTTTTTCTGAACAGCATGCATATTAATATCAACTTGTCCCGCATCAAAATTAAATAGACCTGTTAATAAATCATGTAAACTATAATTCTCATCTACAGTAGCTTCTTCTCTTTTAATAGCACAAGCTTGGCATAAGTGAATTTCTTCTTTAGTACCATTAATAAATTTTGTAAAATGCAATGTAGCAGGCTGCAGATTACACTCTATACACTTCATTTTGTTCCTCCTAACTAAAGCTTATTTCATATATTTTAAAGTGTTAAATATATTGGTTAAGACACGTGCGCGTAATTCATCTCGGTAAGGTAATTTTACAGCTAGCGTTTCACGATCAATTGCACTTAAAATTATTTTTTCTTCTCGTTCTGTTATTATTCCTTTATTACGTAAACGTTCGAGTACATTTTCTGCAACTTGTTGGCTAACGATTGGATTAATTATTTTTATTATATCATCAATTAAATGAGAGTCATGACGATGTTCAATTCTTATTATCCTAATGTATCCTCCACCACCACGTTTACTTTCAATCAAATAGCCTCTTTCAACTGTAAACCTCGTGTTAATTACATAGTTTATTTGTGACGGGACACATTCAAATTGGTCAGCCATTTCATTTCTTTTTATTTCTATCATTTCATTGCCTTTGCTTTTCAGGATTTCTTTTAAGTAAGCTTCAATAATATCTGAAATACTCATCAGCTTGTCTCTCCTCGTATAATATGTTTAGGCATAAATATTTGCCTATTAATTATTATCAATTTTCTTAATAATGCACTTAATGTAACTCCGTTACCTTTCACTACTGGCGGACGCTTTCCGCGGGCATGGCTTGAGCCTCCTCGGA
>DATGTX010000080.1:0-6322 GCA_035301645.1 Pseudogracilibacillus sp.
GTTTGATTTAAAGCATAAATTAACACACCTACTGAAAGCATTAAGACTAAAGAAGGGGATTGCTTATTTAATCCTTCAGTGACATATTGTTTAGCAATCATTTCAAATTTATAGATTCTTTGTTTATAAATATAAAAAATAATCATCCAAATGATAATAACAATAGGAATAAGAATGAGTAAAGGAATATCCCAAATGCTATATATGAAGAAAATAGTTCCGAATAAAGAAACAAAGAGTAAAATGAATTCAATGACATTTTTTCTTCTAACCGTATAATCAGCTGAAGCCGCTTCTAAAATATCTTCCATTTCCTTTTGAATCAAAGGTGTTAAATCAACATCTCGTTTACGTTCTTCAAAAGTCATAAATAAAACAGCAATAACTGTTCCAACAAGTGCAGCACCAAATCCTTGGGCAATCGAAAGGTAGATTGAAGCATTTAATGTGTCGACGACAACAACAAAACTTGGAATCGTGATAACCCATAAAGTCGATAAACTAAAGCCACGCAATAATGCCGTCCCTTTATAATGTTCCCACATGTTTATTTTTTGATTTTTGAAAAACACATCAATGAGTTGATACATTGTTGGTATTGATGCAAATAATAAAAAATAAGCAAGGATTTGGGTGAGTGAAACAAGTGAAAAATAAAACTTTTTGCTCGTATTAATGAATCTCTGGAACACACTCATCATATCTTCGACATAGTTTTCTTCTTGTAAAACCCAACTAATTAATGGAATTACGACGAGTAAACCAATAATATTACGCATTTCTCTTACGCCTAAAAAAAGGCCAGTTAAAGGATTAGATGCAGAAAAAATTAAAATACTTACGCCGATTAACAAAATAAGTAGCGGTAATCTTAATTTTGCAGTCGGAATTGATAACAATGCAAAGATAATCATTGCAAGACCTGAATAGGAAAGTACTTGTAATAATTGCGGTTGTTCAGAAAATGTTACGATAATATGAGAAAGCGTATAAAGTAAAATTGATATTCTTAGACCAAAGGCAATGATGCTTCGTAGCATATACTTTATCCTCTCTAAACTGACTTATCATATCAAAGCTATTACTAATGACTATAACAAAAGGTTGATAAGAATAATATTAATTTTAGCTAAATTAACCTTTAGAGAGGTATATGCACGAAAGGATAAATGCAGTAAGCCGCCAATTTCAGACTTGAGTATGTTGAAAATTTATGCGAGATTTAAATTAAACCGAGTTACTGCCTTCTTGTTTTTAATACTATAATTTCATTGCATAAAAAAGATACACATGATATTATACTTTAAAATAAAGCAAATACTTTATTTTAATTATACATGAAGCATATGCTTTAATTTCTTTGTAAGGGTGATTAAAATAGAAGACATTTATCAAAAAATTACTCAACAAGAACATCTGTTTACGAAGAATTTACAGAAAATTTCAAAATTTGTTTATAATGAACCTAAAATTTTTGCGGTGTATTCAGCAAGTGAAGCTGGTGAGTACATGGCAGTGAGTGAAACAACAGTCATTCGATTCTGTCAGCAACTTGGCTTTAAAGGTTATCGTGATTTTCAAAAGGACATCAGAAAACATTTATTTAAACAAAGTACGTTGACAGATTTTATCGAAGAAAAATCGATAAAAGTTAATAATGATCAACCTTTAAAACAATTAATGGTTAAAGACTTAGAAGCGATTCAAAAGACAATGGAACGTATTTCCGAAACTAATTTAGAAAAATCCGTTAATCGATTAATTCAAGCAGATTCAATTTTAGTTTCAGGAAGTCGTGCGTCATTTGCTTTAGCTAGTTGGTTTGCATTTTCATTAGATATTGTTCAAGGTCGAACGCGCTTATTTCAATCCCATATTGATGATATATTATTACGGATTAGTGAGTTAACTCCTAAAAGTGTCGTTGTTTTATTTTCGTTTCACCGTTATGCCAAAGAAACAATTCATATTGCAGAATTAGCTAAAAAACAAGGGGCATTTGTTATTGCTTTTACAGATACTGCTCAAGCTCCAATTACTGCCTATGCAGATCTTTTGTTAAATGTGGAATTAGATATTACTTCCACTTTGGATATAGCGCCACCAGCAATGTCGCTTGCAAAAACAATCATTTCAGCTATTTCACTAAAAAACCAAAAACAATTTGAAGAAAGAGCACAACGTTTAGATGCTATTAAGAGTGATGACTTCTTTAGTTAATCAAGAAAGGATATCAAAATAATGACGAAAGACAGCCACATATTAACGCCTTCAATAGAGGACATACGAAAATTTTTACATCTTCATCCGGAATTAAGTTTTGAAGAATATAAAACATCAGCATATATAGAGTCCATTGTTCGAAAGTATCCATGTAAAGTAACAACCTTTGAAGATTCGACTGGGCTTGTCGTAGAGATTGGTAGTGGTCATCCAGTTGTAGCGCTTCGTGCTGATATGGACGCTTTATGGCAAGAAGTCGATGGGAAGTTCCAAGCAAATCATTCATGTGGTCATGATGCTCACATGACAATTGGTTTAGGCGTGTTTTTAAAATTGATCGAAGCGGATTTGCCGGCGAAAGGAACGTTTAAATTTATCTTCCAACCAGGTGAAGAAAAAGGAACAGGTGCGCTTAGTCTCATTGAAAAGGGCGTTATTGACGATGTTGACTTTTTATATGGAATGCATTTACGTCCGATTGAAGAGTTGAGAAATGGTCAATTTTCCCCAGCAATTGAGCATGGTGCTGCTAAGTTTATTGAAGGGTCGATCTTAGGTGAAGATGCGCATGGAGCACGTCCACATTTAAATGTCAATGCCATTCAAGTAGGAATGGAATTATTTGAGCATATGAATCATATTCAAATAAACCCAAATATTCCTCATTCTGCTAAGCTTACTTCCTTTCAAGCAGGAGGAAAAAGTCCTAATATTATACCAGGTAATGCGACGTTTTCAATTGATTTACGTGCTCAAAATAATGACGTTTTAAATCAACTAAGTAAAAAAATAGAAGATATTGCCTTGATGCTCGAAAAATATCATCATATTAAATTGCCTTTAAAAGTAAGTGCTCACGTTGCTGCAGCTCAAACAAATGCTGAAGCAATAGCTTATATGGAAAACGTGATTAGTCAGCAAATGGGCAATCAACAGCTTATTCCTCCGATAACAACAACAGGTGGCGATGATTTTCACTTTTATACGATTAAACGACCGGAATTAAAAGCAACAATGCTAGCAATCGGTTGTGACTTACAACCAGGTCTCCATCATCCATATATGACATATAATCATGAAATTATTCCGAGCGCGATCGATATTTTGTCTGAAGTGATGATACAAACAGTTAAAGGAGAAAAAGGAGTCAATTAAATGGTAAGAAATAATATAGAAATTCGTTCTTTAACCACAATTGAAGAGTTAAAACAGATGCAAGCGATTGAATCACTTGTCTGGAAAATGGATCCCATTCCTTTACATCACACATACACGACGATGAAGAATGGCGGAATCATTTTAGGCGCTTTTGATGCTCATAAAATGATTGGTTTTTTATATAGTTTTCCAGGTTTTAAAAAAAGAAAAATCCATCTCTGCTCTCACATGTTAGGTATATTGCCAGAATACCGGATGAGTGGCGTTGGAGAAGCTATGAAGTTATATCAAGCAGAATTAGCAAAAGAACAAGGTTATCCAATGATTACTTGGACGTTTGATCCACTTGAAAGTCGTAATGCATATTTAAATATTCATAAGCTCGAAGCGGTAGGTGCTGTGTATCAAGCGAATTATTATGGTTCAATGGATGATGAGTTAAATAAAGGCCTTCCTTCTGATCGCATTCAAATTGAATGGCATGTGAATCATCAAAAAAAGCGTCCAGACTATGCATTCGATGCTACAAAGCTATTATTAGATATAAATGAAGCACAGCAACCTATTTTAACTGAAGTAGGTCAAGCACTTGATGAGATTTCAGAAGATTTATTATTTATCGCTATCCCAAAAGAATTTCAAACAATCAAACAAAATGATTTTGAACTTGCCAAAGCGTGGCGATCAAAAACGAGCATCCTTTTTGAAAAACTTTTTGAGTTAGGTTTTATTGCGACAGATTTAATGACTAATCAGCATGAATTAATCAGTTATTATGTATTTACAAAATCAATGGAGGAATAAAAAATGACAATCCCAATTAAACAAATTACATTAAGAAAATTAAACATGGAATTAAAGCATCCTTTTACAACAAGCTTCGGTACAATGCAATCGAAACATTTTTATATTGTAGAAATAAGTGATCATGAAGGTAATAAAGGATATGGAGAATCAGTTGCTTTTATCAGTCCTTGGTATAGTGAAGAAACCGTCGAAACTAATTTACATGTGATGCGCGACTTTCTTATTCCAATTTTAAAAGAAAATACGATTAATCACCCTGATGACGTCTCTAAATTATTTGAACCGATTAAACGTCACCAAATGGCAAAAGCGGCTTTAGAGACAGCTGTATGGGATCTCTATGCTAAACGTCAAAATCAGCCACTTGCTAAAGCTTTAGGTGGAGAAAAAAAACAAATTGATGTTGGTGTCAGTATCGGTATTAAGTCATCGATTGAAGATTTACTTAATGAAATTCAAGAAAATGTTGATGCGGGTTATAAACGGATTAAAATTAAAATCAAACCAGGTTGGGATGTGGATGTTCTCAAACAAGTGAGAAAAACTTTCCCAGATACTCCAATTATGGCGGATGCAAACTCTGCTTATACTTTAGAGGATATGAATCATTTAAAACAACTTGATGATCTTGACTTAATGATGATTGAACAACCACTTGCATATGATGATATTGTGGACCATGCAACGTTACAAGCTAATATGACAACGCCTATCTGCTTAGATGAAAGTATTCATTCTTTAGAAGATACAAGAAAAGCCATTCAATTAGGTAGTTGTAAAATTATTAATATTAAAATTGGCCGTGTCGGTGGTTTAACAGAATCGAAAAAAATTCATGATTATTGCCTTGCTCATCATATAGATGTTTGGTGTGGGGGTATGCTTGAAGCAGGTGTCGGTCGTGCACATAATATCGCATTAACAACGTTGAGTGGCTTCACTATGCCAGGTGATACAGCTGGATCAGAGAGATATTGGCATAAAGATATTATTGAACCAGCAGTTGTAGTTGAAGATGGTGTGATTACTGTTCCAGATCAAGCAGGCATAGGTTATGAGATAGATGAACAAGCGTTGGAAGAATTCACTGTTGAAAAAGAAACGTTTGAATTTTAAGTAATAAGAGTTAGTAAATTGGGTTTATATCCAATTTACTTTTTTTCTCTATAACTATCAGAATATTCAGGCGTTAAAAGGAGAAAAGAATGAAGAAAAGTATACAAATTGCAGGTGCATATATTGGTTTAATCGTCGGGGCAGGGTTTGCTTCCGGTCAAGAAGTTTTACAATTCTTTACGAGTTTTGGTTGGTATAGTCTTTTAGGAGCAGGGATTGCAACATTACTATTTGCTTTTCTAGGTATGCAAATTACTCAGCTTGGTTCAGAATTACAAACAATTTCACATAAGAAAGTTATTTATCATATTTGTGGAAGATATGTTGGAGTTTTAGTAGATATTCTAGTTACCTTTTTCTTATTCGGTGTCGCATCAGTGATGATTGCTGGAAGTGGTTCTATTTTTGAGCAACAACTCGGAATAAATCCAATATTTGGAGCTCTTATTTTAACCATTCTTGTAATTTTAACGCTTATTTTAAACATTAAAAACGTAATCTCGACGATAAGTAGTATCACACCATTTTTATTGGTTCTTATTTTTATTATTACAATATATTCAATTTTCACAAGTGATACAGATAGTGCAACATTAGCTAACGTGGCTGCTAGTCAAAACTCAGCAGCACCCCATTGGATTGTGGGAGCTCTCCTTTACGTTTCTTTTAATATTGCAGCAGGTGTGTCGATGTTAGCGATTATAGGGGGAACAGTTAAAGATGAAAAGATAGCAAAAAGAGGCGGTTTTATAGGTGGCCTTGGATTAGGATTATTATTAATTTTAATTAATTTAGGTTTATTTATGAATATTGATAAAATTCAAGGTGCAGATATGCCAACGCTATTTTTAGCGAATAGCTTATCACCTATCTTAGGTATATTTATGACCATTGCTTTATTAGGGATGATTTTTAATACAGCAGTAGGTATGCTATATGCGTTTACAGCACGATTTATCGAAGCAGGCACGCCTAAATTCAAAGGAAGCATCATTTTTATAGCTCTATTAGCATTTGG
>DATGTX010000081.1:0-13275 GCA_035301645.1 Pseudogracilibacillus sp.
TTTGATGCAAAGGAGTTTGCTGAGAAGATTTTACAAGCTGAAGCGTCTTTGTTATCGGAATTGACTGATGGGGTGCACATCCACACATTAATTGCTGATTCGAATCAAAAGATTGAAGCTGCTTATGAAGCATTAAAAGAAGCAAATATATTAATTGAAAAGTAAAAAGCTGAACTTAAGAAGTAAAGTTCAGCTTTTTTATGAATAATTATAATCCCATTATATGATAACCTGAGTCTACATGAATTAATTCGCCTGTGATCCCGCGTGATAAATCACTAAATAAAAACATCGTTGCGTCGCCTACTTCATCTTGATTAGTATTACGACGTAATGGAGCGCGTTCTTCTATAATGGAATGAATTTCATTGAGCCCTGAGACGCCTTTTGCAGATAAAGTACGTACTGCTCCTGCTGAAATTGCATTTACGCGAATATTATCTTTACCAACATCTTCAGCTAAGTATTTTACGCTTGCTTCAAGTGCAGCTTTAGCCACACCCATAACATTATAATTTTTTACGACTTTTTCAGCGCCTAAATATGATTGTGTAACGATACTTCCGCCTTCTGTCATAAATGGTCTAGCGGCTCTTGTAACGGCTACTAGTGAATAAGAACTGATTTCCTGAGCAAGCAAATAGCCTTCTCTAGAAGTTTCTGAATACTCACCTTTTAAGTCTTCAGTATTAGCAAATGCAACCGAGTGTGCGACGCCATGAATAACGCCTACATGTTTGTTAATTTCTTTAAATGCTTGCTCAATGCTTTCATCGTTTGCGACATCACAAGTTGCAATATGACTTGCTTTTATGCCATTACTTTCAAGTAATTGAACTAACTTTTTATAAGAACGTTCAGAACGATTTGTAAAAATAAGATTCGCTCCTGCGTTATGAAGTGACTTAGTAATACCCCAAGCGATACTTCTTTGGTTTGCAACGCCCATAACAACAATATTTTTATCTTTTAATAAACCAGACATATGACACCTCCGTATATTATGTACGTGTTTATTATAAAGGAAGAAGGGTGTCTCAACAACTGAAATGATAAGAACAGTAATAAGCTTTTGAAAAGAATATAAATAAAAAAGGCTTAAGGCTTTACAAAAGCAAAAATGTTTCATATAATAGAATTTGTTGTTTTGTAAGGCCCGTTGGTCAAGCGGTTAAGACACCACCCTTTCACGGTGGTATCACGGGTTCGAGTCCCGTACGGGTCATAAGTTCGGTGTTTCAAGGCATTTGCCGGTCTAGCTCAATTGGCAGAGCAACTGACTTGTAATCAGTAGGTTGGGGGTTCAATTCCTCTGGCCGGCACCAGTTTTAGGTGGGGTAGCGAAGTGGCTAAACGCGGCGGACTGTAAATCCGCTCCCAACGGGTTCGGCAGTTCGAATCTGCCCCCCACCACCAATTCTATTATATTGGGCTATGGCCAAGCGGTAAGGCATCGGGTTTTGATCCCGTGTATCCAAGGTTCGAATCCTTGTAGCCCAGTCAAATTAATAATTTAGCCATTAAAAGATGGAGCAAAAAACAAGGTAGCCGTTGAGTTAACCTTGTTTTTTTGTTTTTAAAATTAATATTAGAGGGAAAAAGGCGATTCATTTACAGTTATTTGTTATAATTAAATTAATATAGAATTTTGGAGAGGTAATACTTAAATAGATCGTAAATTAACTGCGTGAGGGTGATTGGTATGACGACATCTAGAATTCCAGGCTTTTATAAGATGGATGTGAAGGAACGTAGACAATTATTGGATGAACAATTAGATTTAACAACAGAAAAGAAAAATACTTTGTATTCAAATGAAGCTCTAGACTTAGAAATAGCAGATAAGATGATTGAAAATGTAATTGGTACATTTCAACTTCCGCTTGGTTTAGGATTGAACTTTTTAATTAATGATAAAGAGTATAAAATACCAATGGCTGTTGAAGAACCTTCAATTATTGCCTCGGCGAGTTATATCGCAAAAATAGTCCGCGATGCTGGTGGTTTTAAAACGGAAGCGACTGACCGTGTGATGATTGGGCAAATTCAAGTTGTAGGTTGTGAAGATTTTAATTTAGCGAAAAAGACGATTCTAGAACATAAAATAGAGCTGATTAGACTTGCGAATGAAGCTTATCCTAGTTTACAAAAGCGTGGCGGTGGAGCTGAAGATTTAGATGTTCGTTTAATAAATGAAACTGAGTCTGTCTATAGTCAAATGCTTGTAATTCATTTATATGTGAATACATGTGATGCTATGGGTGCTAATATAATCAATACGATGGTTGAATCACTTGCACCTAATGTAGAAGTATTAACTAAGGGCAAGGTTTATTTACGTATATTATCAAACTATGCTGATCGTAGCTTGGCAAAAGCGACATGTGAAATTCCAA
This sequence comes from Pseudogracilibacillus sp., assembly GCA_035301645.1. GTDB lineage: Bacteria > Bacillota > Bacilli > Bacillales > Amphibacillaceae > Pseudogracilibacillus. Next base: position 2,397 of record DATGTX010000081.1, read on the forward strand.
CTAAATTACTTGCTACTGAGGGCTTTTCAGGAGAAGAAGTACGAGACGGTGTGATACATGCTTATGAATTTGCGGCGTCAGATCCTTATCGTGCAGTCACACATAATAAGGGGATTATGAATGGGATTGATCCTGTTATTATAGCAACCGGAAATGATTGGCGAGCGGTCGAATCTGGTGCACATGCTTATGCTTCAAGAAATGGTCAATATGGGTCAATGACTACTTGGTCTAAAAATGAAGCAGGGGATCTAGTTGGCGAGTTAGAGTTGCCTATGTCTTTAGGCATTGTTGGAGGAGCAAGTCGTGTTCATCCAATGGCTAAACTTGTTTATGATATTTTAGATGTTAAATCTGCTTCAGAATTGGCTCAAGTAGTTGTTACAGTCGGATTAGCTCAGAACTTAGGGGCATTAAAAGCACTTGTTACTGATGGTATTCAAAAAGGGCATATGGGCTTACATTCTCGGTCTGTAGCAATGGCTGCTGGAGCGACAGGAGAGATGGTCGATATGGTGTCTAAACAAATGGTAAGCGAAAATCAAATTCGTGTTGGTAGAGCAACAGAATTAATAAAAGAGTATTCAAAATGAATGCAAAAAAGATAAACACGTCACAAACTAAAATAGTAGGACATGCTCAAAGTAAATTGATTTTAATTGGCGAACACTCTGTCGTCTATGGACAGCCTGCGATTGCATTACCTTTTCCGTTAATTGGAGTTGAGGCAACTGTAGAACATTCTCCAGGTGATATTTATTTAAAGAGTGATTTATACGCAGGTCCGATTGATCAGGCGCCTACATTATTATCTGGTATTGTGTGTACGATAAAACATACTTTACAAATGTTAAACTTACCTGATAAAAACTTATTAATTGAAGTTGAGTCAACTATCCCACCAGGAAAAGGGTTGGGGTCAAGTGCAGCAGTTGCTACTGCTGTGGTAAAGTCGTTATTTGTATACGCTGGTGAAACTTATACAAATAAACAGATATTAAGTTATGCAAATATCGCTGAAACTCACGCTCATGGCTCTCCAAGTGGGATTGATTCATTAACGGTTAATTCAGATAAACCTGTTTGGTATGAAATGGGAAAAACGATAGACTATATCGACACACAAGGTGAATTTCATTTTGTGGTAGCTGATTCTGGTCGTGAAGCGGATACTAAAACGGCAGTTGGTACTGTAAAAGAATTAATGAAAGCTACACCAGAAAAAATCGAAAGAACGATGAATCGTTTAGGAGAAATAACATATCAAGTACGTGAATCATTAGAAAGTTCAAGTAAACAAATGCTGGGAACATTACTAAATGAAGCGCAAAAAGAATTAGTAGCATTAGGTGTAAGTGACTTAGGTTTAAATAAATTAATCACCTTTGTTTTAAATGAAGGTGCTTTAGGTGCGAAATTAACAGGTGCAGGTAATGGAGGTTGTATTATCGCACTTGCTAAAAACCAACAACACTCTAGACTTTTAACAGAAAAGCTTTTAAAATCAGGAGTAGAATCAGTTTGGCCATTCACCTTAAAAAATAATAAAGCAAAATAAGAAACCGGTACTTATATCGGTTTCTTATTTTATAAATAATAATATTGATTAGGAGCATACATATGAAAGCGACAGCTAAAGCACATACTAATATTGCTTTAATAAAGTATTGGGGTAAACGAAATGATGCCTTAATTTTACCAACTAATAATAGTTTATCGGTTACTTTAGATGGTTTTTATACACAGACAACAGTCGAATTCGATAAAAAATTAATTCAAGATGAATTTACTTTAGATGGTGAAAGAGTAACAGGAGAAGCATTTAAGCGTGTTACTGAGTATCTCGATCTAATTAGAACTTATGGTGACATGAAAGATCTTTATGCGCGAGTTAATTCAACAAATGCTGTCCCAACAGCAGCTGGATTTGCTTCTTCTGCTTCAGGATTTGCAGCCCTTGCAGCTGCGGCTACAAAAGCAGCTAATTTAAACATTTCAGACGTTGAATTATCAAAATTAACTAGGCAAGGATCAGGTTCGGCTTGCCGTTCGATTTATGGTGGCTTTGTTGAATGGGAAAAAGGCGACAAAGAGGATGGAACAGATTCTTATGCAAAAGAAATAGCACCACAAGCGCATTGGGACATACGCGTAGCTGCTGTTGTTTTAAACGAAACTGAAAAAGATATCTCGAGTCGTGAAGGGATGAAACGTACTGTTGATACTTCAGAATTTTATGATGGTTGGTTATCTGGAATCCCTGCTGATTTAACTGAAATTAAAGCAGGTATCCAAGCTAAGGACTTCGATGGTGTGGGTGCAGTTTCGGAGGCTAACTGTTTGAAAATGCATGCAACAACGCTTGGAGCAAAACCACCATTTACTTACTGGACAGATGCAACAATGCGTGTCATGCAAACAGTTCAAAATCTACGTAAAAAGGGTGTTCCAGCTTATTTTACTATTGATGCTGGCCCTAATGTCAAAGTGCTTTATCGGCCAGTTGATGAGGTCAAAGTTGAAAAGACATTAAGAGAAATAGAAGGCGTTTCGAATGTTATATTAAGCCGTGTTGGAGCAGGTATTTCATATTTATAGGAGTTGTTTAAATGGCGATTGAAGTTAAAGTGCCTGGAAAATTAATGATTGCAGGAGAGTTTGCTGTTCTAGAACCTAATTATAAGTTAATAGTTACAGCAATCGATAGATTTGTTTACGTATCGGTTAAAGATGCGACTCATAGCACTTTGAATTTAGAGAACTTTAATTTACGAAATTTATCTTGGTTTTATAAAACAGGAAAAATACATATGGCCAAGTCTTCTAACGCGACGCGTTTTGTCGAACAGGCTATTAAAATAACTTATGATTATTTGATTGAAAACAATTATAAAATGACTCCAATTAAATTAAGTGTTAAGAGTGAGCTAGCAGATCCCTCAGGAAGAAAGTATGGTCTAGGGTCAAGTGCTGCTGTAGTCACAGGAGTTGTCCAGGCATTACTTGAAAAGTTTATGCCTGAGAAAACAACAAAGATGCTAACTTTTAAATTAGCGTCTTTAGCTCACGTGATTACTCAAGGAAATGGTTCAGGTGCAGATATCGCTGCTTCGTCTTTTACTGGCATGTTAGAATATACTTCATTTCAAGCAGAGTGGCTTTTAAAAGCTTATAAAGAAGCTAAAAGCCTGACCGAGTTAATTCATTCTGACTGGAAATACTTATCAATTAAAGAGTTATCATTACCAGAAAGCACTCAATTGGTTGTTGGATGGACAGGCTCTCCCGCATCTACTGGCAGTTTAGTCAAACAGTTACGAAAGTTAAAAGAAACTAATATTATTGATTATAAAGTCTTTTTAACATCTAGTAAAAAAGCGGTAGATCTTTTGCTTAAAGGTATTAAGTCAGACAATCAAGTAAATATTTTTGCTGGAATTGAGATGAATAGAGAAGCTCTTTCCCTAGTTGGCAAGCGTGCTAATGTCGAAATTGAAACAGACAAACTTTATGAATTAAGTACTGTTGCTAAAAAGTTTTCTGGAGCTGGAAAGCTATCTGGTGCAGGAGGGGGCGATTGCGGAATTGCCTTTATTCCAATTAGTTCAAGTAAAGATGACTTAAAATACGCTTGGCAACAAGTGAAAATCACTCCATTAGATTTAGCTGTTTATCAAAAGTAATTGCATGATTATGCAAATTAATGCTCGGTTGAGTCATCTCTCTCCTATCACGTATAATGAACTTAGGAGGGGATTAAAATGAATAAAAAAGTATCACTTGTAGGTGTGCCGATGGACTTAGGTCAAAGCCGTCGTGGTGTTGATATGGGACCGAGTGCTATTCGCTATGCTGGCGTTAGAGAGCGGCTTGAAGCACTAAATTATGAGATAGAAGATTTAGGTGACATTGAAATACCAATAGTTAATCATAAATTAGATAGCTCTAACAAGCAGGATTTAAATAACTTGTCTGAGGTTGTTTTAGGGAATGAGCGTTTAGCACAAACAGTCGATAATATTGTATCAGAAGGTAGCTTTCCGTTAGTTTTAGGAGGAGACCACAGTATAGCGATTGGCTCGCTTGCAGGATTATACCCTCATTATAATAATTTAGGTGTCATTTGGTATGATGCTCATGGAGATATCAATACTAAAGAGACCTCCCCTTCAGGTAACATTCATGGAATGCCACTTGCTGCTAGCTTAGGAATGGGGCATGAAGATTTGACAGATATTCATCATGCGTCGCCTAAAATAAAGCCAGAAAATGTTGTTTTAATTGGTATTCGTGATTTAGATGAAGGTGAGAAAAAAACGATTAGAGAATTAAATATAAAAACTTTTACAATGCATGAAGTGGACTTATTAGGTATGCCTGAAGTTGTTTCACAAGCTATGGATTATTTAAAAGACAAAACGGATGGTATTCACTTGAGTTTTGATCTTGATGGAATTAACCCGGCTGAAGCACCAGGTGTTGGAACACCTGTGCCAGGCGGATTAACTTACCGCGAAAGTCACTTAACGATGGAATTACTTTCAGATTCAAACTTAATAACTTCTGCTGAGTTTGTTGAAGTCAACCCAATGCTTGATATTAAAAGTCAGACAGCTGAAATTACTGTAGGACTAATTGGTTCACTATTTGGAGAAAAACTAAAATAAATGCAAATGAAGATTACCTAAATGACTGGGTAATCTTTATTTATTTAGTGACATTATCTAAAATATGTTATAATAAGACCTATATGATGTTATGCGTTAATTTGACTAAAAGAGAGAAAAGGAAGTGTACACATGCTAACTGAGGGATTTAACCTGATAAATATATTGAGAATTGGTGTAGATATAGCTCTCGTGTGGTATGTTATATACAAACTAATTATGATTATTCGCGGCACAAAAGCGATTCAATTATTAAAGGGTATCTTTGTAGTTGTTATTGTTTGGGTACTTAGTATCGTGTTAAATTTACATACAATTCAATGGTTAACAAACCAAGCAATATTATGGGGTTTCTTAGTCATCATAATTTTATTCCAACCAGAACTTAGAAGAGCGCTTGAACAGTTAGGTCGTGGAAGCATTTTTACAAGAAGTGGCCGATCTGAAGAAGAAAAGGTAGATAAAGTAATTGATTCCATCGTCACCTCAGCAGAATACATGGGTAAGAGACGGATTGGTGCGTTAATTACAATTGAACAAGAAACAGGAATCGATGATTATGCAGAGACAGGTACACTTATAGGTGGTATTTTAACAAGCCAGTTACTGACAAACATATTTACTCCAAATACGCCACTTCATGATGGGGCAGTTATTATTAGACAAGATAAAATTATTGCAGCTGCATGTTACTTACCATTGTCGGAGAGTGCTTTTATATCTAAGGAATTAGGTACAAGGCATCGTGCTGCTATAGGAGTTAGTGAAGTGACGGATGCGCTGACAATTATTGTCTCCGAAGAAACAGGGGCAATTTCATGTACTAAAATGGGTGAATTATTACGTGATTTAGATAGCGATCAATTAAGAGAGTTTTTAGTTGCTAACTTAAAAGACGGAATAAAACAAACAGAGGTAAAGTCGGATAAAGAGAAAGGGAATGAAAATGGATAATTGGTTTCAAAGTAAATGGTTTGTCCGCATTATTTCTCTAGCTTTTGCAATTCTACTTTATGTCTTTGTTACGATTGAGGTTGAAGTTGAGCCAACCAATAGTGGTGAAACACCTAATTTTACAAGTAATAAACAAGAAGTCGAAGTCCTTGAAGACATACCTGTAGAAGTGAAAATTGATAGTGATAAATATGTTGTAAGTGGAGTCCCAGATGAAGTGAAAGTCTCTTTAGAAGGTCCGGTAAGTGTTTTAACACCAGTAGTTAGACAGAAAAACTTTACTCTTTTTGTCGATTTAACTGATTTAAGTGAAGGACCACATACTGTAGAAATTGAATATGAAAATATTCCTAAAGACGTATCAGCATATATAGATCCAAAAGAAATAGATATAAAGATTGAAGAAAGAGCAACAGCAACAATTGATATAGAGACTGAATTAATTAATGAAGATTTAATTCCTGTCGGTTATGAAGTTTTAACGCCTGAGCTTAATGTGGACGAAGTGCTTGTTGTGGGTTCCAAATCGGCGATAGAACAAATTTCATTAGTTAAAGTCTATTTGGATGTAGCAAATGAAAAAGAATCGATAAAAAATAGAGAATTACCTATTAATGTCTATGATAGCCAAGGTAATAAACTGGATGTCAGTGTCAGGCCAGAATCTGCTATAGCATCTGCCAAAATTGTTAAACCGAGTAAAGAAGTAAGGTTAAAAATACCAACAGAAGGAAAACTACCTAAGAATTTAAGTTTAAAGTCTTTAACTCCAGAAATTGAAAATATTATGATTTATGGTAAAAAAGCTGACTTGGATGAAATTAGTGAAATTACTTCAGACTCGATTGATTTATCGAAAATTAATGAGTCAACAGAAATGACCGTAGATCTAGACGTACCAGATCATATATCTATTTCTCAAAAGAAAGTTAAAGTCAAAGTGGAGCTAGAAGAAAAATAGAGCTAAAGTATTTAATGACTAAATTTATAAATTAAAATTAGTATACGTTTTGAGAATGAAAAAGGAGAGATTAAGTTGGGTAAATATTTTGGGACTGATGGCATAAGAGGTATAGCAAATAAAGAATTAACGCCAGAAATAGCTTACAAACTTGCTCGTATAAGTGGCTCATTATTTACAAGAGAAGGCGAGAAAGCAAAAGTTTTAATAGGTAATGATTCACGTATTTCTGCTCATATGTTTGAAGGAGCGTTAATTGCTGGTTTTTTATCTGCTGGTGTAGAAGTTATGCGTTTAGGTGTGATATCGACACCTGGTGTAGCGTACTTAACAAAAACAATGAATGCCGAAATGGGCGTAATGATTTCAGCGTCACATAATCCAGTTCGTGATAATGGAATCAAAATTTTTGGTCCAACTGGTTATAAATTAACAGATAGTGAAGAAGAACGAATTGAAGACTTAATGGATGCAGAAGTGGATGACTTACCTAGACCAACAGGGAGCGATATTGGTTCAGTAAGTAATTATTTTGAAGGTGGTCAAAAGTATCTTTCTTATTTAAAAGAAACTGTAGATACTGAATTTGAAGATATTAGCATTGCATTAGATTGTGCGCATGGTGCCACGTCGAGCTTAGCTCCCCATTTATTTGCTGACTTAGAAGCTGATATATATACCATCGGTAATAACCCGACAGGACTTAATATAAATGACAATGTGGGATCAACTAGTCCGGAGAAATTACAAGAATTAGTTATAGAAAAAGAAGCGGATGTAGGACTTGCATTTGATGGTGATGGTGATCGATTAATTGCAGTTGATGAAAATGGTAAAATAGTTGACGGCGATCAGATAATGTTCATCTTAGCAAAATACTTAAATGAAAATGACCTTTTAAATAAAAATACAGTTGTTTCTACAGTTATGAGTAATATTGGATTCTATAAAGCATTAGAAAAAAATAACATTTCAAGTGTTAAAACAAATGTTGGTGATCGTTACGTGATGGAAGAAATGCGTGCTAATGGTTATAACTTAGGTGGTGAACAATCAGGCCATATTATTTTATTAGATCATAGTACTGGTGGCGACGGTATGCTTTCAGGAATCCAACTTGTAAATGTGATGAAAGAAACTGGTAAAATGCTTTCTGAGCTTGCTGAAGAAATGAGGGTATATCCTCAAGTTCTAAAAAATATAGAAGTAAAAGATAAAAAAACGATTTTAAATGATGAAAAACTACTTGCAGCGATTAAAGAAGTAGAAACAAATCTAGGTGATTCAGGTAGAGTACTTGTGCGACCTTCAGGTACAGAATCGTTAATTAGAGTAATGGTTGAAGCAGAAACACAAGAAATTTGTAATGAGCATGCTAGTGAATTAATTGATATAGTGAAAGAAGTAAATAAATAATTTTTAAAAAGGCAACTAGCCTAAAGTCTAACTAATTACAAAAAGGAGTCGCATAAGAGATGCGGCTCTTTTTTTATCATGGTAAACTATAGAGACATTAATTAAATAAAGGATGAAAAGCATGTACTATTTTGCAGGATATCTAATAAAAATAATTTTAAATCTATTTGGGACAATAAAAATTTATAATAAAGAAAAACTTCCAGAAAAAGATGGTTATGTATTAGCATGTACACATACTGGTTGGGTTGATATATTATGGTTAGGTGTTTCATTACTCCCTATAAAAATTCATTATATGGCAAAAAAAGAGTTGTTTGAAACGAAGTTTTTGAAATGGTTAATGGATGGATTAAATGCTTTTCCAGTGGACCGAGAAAACCCAGGCCCAAGTTCAATCAAACACCCAAGAAAATTAATCAAAGAAGGAGAGATAGTTGGCATTTTTCCGAGCGGAACACGCACAACGGAAGAAGCGCCTTTAAAGCGTGGAGCTGTGACGATTGCTACATACGCTAAGTCACCTATTGTGCCGGCTGCCTATGTAGGCCCTAATAACTTTAAAGAGTTATTTAAACGTCAAAAGCCAAAATTAATTTTTGGAGAGCCAATTTATCTTTCAGATGAGATACCAAAAAAGGAAGCGATAGAAGTAATGATGGTAGAACTTGATGAAGCTCTTCGATTGTTACAAACTAAAGTGTCAAAAAAATAAACAGGTAAGTAAACTATTAAAAGTTTACTTACCTGTTTTTTAAATTAATTTGGCAAAGTTAAGACGTTTATTCAGATAATACATAAGTGGAATACAAAGTGCCATTGTGATGAATTCACTTAAGCCAGTTGTTACCCATAAGAACATAAAGGCTTCAGGTAAATTTGCATATATCTTTAACATGTAAGCAATAATAAACATATTAAAAGAAAACACAATTGTATTAATAAACATTAATGCAATTTTATTTTTAATGAATCTAGCAAAAATAAGTGTTATTCCAAGGGATAAGGCGGTGTGAAGCACACCGAAAATCATATCTTGCTTCATTGGAGCAAAAAAGAAGTTAGCTAATAATACACCTATAACAATCCCGAAAAAATATTTTTTATTTAAGACAATTAAGTGATTGAATAATTCTGATAACCTAAATTGAATATTTGTAAAACCAAATGGTGCAATGATAGCTGTTACTACAATATACATGGCAGCAACTAGCGCATTAATAACGAGTGTTTTTATTTTCATATTATTATCTCCTAGTTTTTTTACGTTGGATGGTTACGAACAACGAAAAAATTTATATATTTATTATTATTAAAAATTTATGAGTTAACTGGTTTAGTTCTTTGTTTGACTATGAGTAAGAAGCCAATTAATACTATAGTTGAAGCACCTAACCCAATAAATACATTAGATGTTAGGCCAAAGACAAGATATCCAATACTAGTCGCTCCAGCAGCCGTTAATGCATATGGAATTTGTGTTGTCACATGGTCCATCAAATTACATTCAGCTCCAACAGAAGAAAGAATTGTTGAGTCTGAAATTGGAGAAACATGATCTCCAAATACTGAACCAGCAAGAACAGCTCCAATTACAGGTAAAATCCATTCAGGTTGAATCACTCCAATAATTGATACTGCAATTGGTATCATGATTGCAAAAGTACCCCATGATGTTCCAGTCGCAAAAGCCATGATACAAGCTAGTATAAATAGTGCAACTGGTAATAACCATAATGGAACATTACCTTCAACAAGCGTTGCTAAAAAGCTACCTGTTTCTAAATTTTCGATAATGTTTCCAATTGACCAAGCGAGAACTAGAATTAAAGCAGCTCCAAACATTTTCCAGACACCATTAAAGAATGCTAAAATAAAAGTTTTTACCTTAAGCTTCTTAGTCGGTATATAAAGAATAGCTGCTACTAAAATGGCTAGTAAACCACCATAAACAAGTGCACTTACAATATCGCCTTCACCTGTTGCTTGCATCATACTTACATTTGCTGAGAAATAATTACCAGAAATTAAAAAGAGGATAATCGTGCTAATTACTAATGTAAGGATAGGTAGCATTAAATCAAATGCATGGTTTAAAGGTACAATATTTTTTTGCGCTTTTTCTTTTAAGTTATGATCCAACAATTCTGCTAATGCCTTTTCTTCATGTTTTCGCATTGCAGGAAAGTCGATTTTCCAATAAATTGTTAAAAAGACGATTAATAATGCCATAATCGCATAATAATTAGCTGGAACAATCATTAAAAAAGCTGTAAATGGTTCGATACCTAAATTGTATTCGTTGATTGGTTGAACGAGTAAAGAAAATACGTATGCTCCCCAACTAGATAAAGGAATTAAAATACAAATAGGTGCTCCAGTTGAATCAATTAAGTAAGCAAGTTTCGAACGAGAAATACCATGAGCATCTGTTATTGGTTTAGCGATTTGTCCAACAGCTAAACTATTAAAATAATCATCTATGAAAATAGTAATCCCTGTAAATACAGTAACAAGTTGTGCGGTTACACGTGATTTAACACGTGATAGAGCCCAAAGACTAAACCGTTCTGTAGCACCAGAATTAGATAAAAGACTTGTTAAACCACCAAGAAGTAAGACAAAAATAAGAATGGGAACATTCCATTCAACATCCGATATAACTCCCCAACCAGTTTGAAATACATCAACAAGGCTACTTTTTATAGAAAACTGATTAATAATAAGTGCTCCACTTAGTATTCCAATGAATAAAGATAAATAAACTTTTCGTGTTAAAATAGCAAAACTAATTGCGAGTAAAGGTGGAATAATCGAAAGCCAGGTACCTATCACTAAATGTCTCTCCTCTATATATAATAATCCATCGTTTAGTTTACCA
>DATGTX010000082.1:0-8749 GCA_035301645.1 Pseudogracilibacillus sp.
TAATGGCCACATTATCTGACGGAAAAAAGAAAGTAGTAATTTCTGCTGAATCTGAAGAAGAAAGCATTGAAAATACAGTAGCTCAGTATCCTGTACAATCAGGAAACTTAGTTACTGATCATACACAACGTGCCTCAATAGATTGGACTGTCGAAGGAAAAATATATGGCAAAAACCATAACGAGATTAATAATGCTTGGCAACAGTTAATCTCATGGCAATATAATGGAAATCGTATATTTTGGAGTGGTGCCATTACTCATGGTGATGTAATTCTAACCAACATTACTAAGACATATGATGAAGGTGGCTTTAAGAATGCTATAAAAGTAGTCCTTGAATTTAAAGAGGCACATATCGTTTCAACAAGTTTTGTCAAAGTCCAACACGTCGGCCCAGTTAAGCCAACTCCTCCTCCAAGCCCACCTCAAACGTGGGTTACAGTTAGACCAGGGAATACTTATTGGGGGTGGTGGAGACAATATGGTACACCAATTCAGACGCTTAGGAATTGGAATCATTGGCCAGATAGATTTATTCCAGTTGGTGCGAGAGCGAGGGTTAAATAATGTCAAAAAGATATAGATATGATTTGAACCTAGAAAACTTACCAATGATGTTTGATACAGATTTTGGTAATTACAACTGCACAATGCAGGTTAATTACAATGATGTTGGTGATTTCTATACTGTAGATCTATTTGATGTGAACAACAACCCTGTAATTTTAGGTGAAAAATTAGTTTACGGTAAAAGATTATGGAGTGACTATACAAATCCTGATTTACCAATAGTGGACTTAGTTCCGTTGGACGAATCAGGACGGACAACAGTTTGTAATAAAGAAACGTTTGGTAAGACGGTATTTTTATATATAGATACGGTGGTGGATTAATAATGGCTTATGACTATGGCTTTGAAATTATGGTAAAAGTCTATACAAAAAACAGTACTTTAACTTATCAATATAATAAACATGCTGATAAATCAACTGAAATTCATTTCACTGTTCCTTTCTCAACAGAAACAGAAAAACAGATTACAGAAATAGTGCTGTACAATATTAATCCTGGTCACTTTAATAGTATAAAGCGTGGGGATAAAGTAGAGTTATTTGCTGGATATCATGATGATAATGGCTTATTGATGAGTGGAACTATTTTTAGAACATCAACACCAACATTAGAAGATGCAGATACTGCTTATACTTTGAGAGTTTTAGAAGGACCAGATTATACAACTTTACCTAAGCTTAATATAACCTTTGCTAAAGGGACTTATGCAGAAACAATTGTTAGAGAAGTTGCTAGAAGAGCTAATATGCAATTGAATATCATGAATACCAACTTTAATAAACGGTATGATGAAGAATATACTGCTGAAGGACATCCTTTGGAAATTTTATCGCAAATAGCTGAAGATACGAAGACCAGTCTTTTTTACTTAAGAGGTAAATTGACCTGGGCTTTTATTTTTAATGGACGTAATGCAGAAACATTTAATCTTAATGTTAACACTGGTTTAATTGGTAGTCCTGTTGTTGAAAGTCGAGATGATGACTGGCAAGATTGGGATGATGATGATGGTTTAGGTCGTTGGAGTTTTTCTTGCGAAAGTATTCTTAATTTTCATCTAACCACTTTCTCAAGAGTTGAAGTTCATAGTAAGTACTTGAATCATGGAATGTATGTGATTAATGGAGAGCATACTTTTGATGGGGAAGAAGCGAGAACTAAATTTGAAGGGATTGAAAATATGTAATGCCAGTTAGAAATAACGATACAATTTTTATCAAAGAATTAATTAGTAACATAAATGCCAATCTACATGTTGCTCAATTAGCACGAGTTGTTTTCATCAACGAAGATAAAACTAGAGTAAATGTTCAGCCTTTGGTACGAAATTATAGTGGAAGTAAAAGAGCGTTACTAATGAATGTTCCTGTTGGAAAATCTGCTCAGCAATTTATTCGAATTGGTAGTGTTGTAGGAGTAATTTTTCTAGATAGGTCAATGGAAAATTGGGATAAAACAAATAGTGATTTTGCTTTAACATCTAAGCGAATGCATGATTTGAATGATGCATTGATATGGGAGGTGTTTACATGATTGATTTAAAGTTAGATGCATCTGGGGACTTAGAGTTTGATAGAGATTTAGTCTTAGTGTCTAATATAGATGAAATCAAACAAGAGTTAGAAATTATTTTAAAAACTAACCAAGGTGAGTTCTTTGGAGATACAACTATGGGGCTAAATCAAAGTGAAATTTTTGTCAAAAATCCAGATTTAGTTTTAATTGCTAATTATGTCATGCAAGCACTACAACAACAAGAAAATGTAATTAATGCAGAAGTTACAAGTATTGAGTTAAAAAATAGACAGCTATTTGTAAAGTTTAATGTGACGTTAAATGTTGGGGAAACAATTAGTTCGGAGGTGGTTTTGTGATTGATAGTAATGGCTTTTCAAGACCAACATATGCAGAGTTAGTTACACAACTCAGCTATAAATGGCGAGAGTTGTTTGGAGACAATGCACAGACTAATTCTAAATCAGTTGGTGGAATTTTGATTAGGATCTTGGCATATATTCTAGATAAATTGTACAAACTGGCAGAAGTTGTTTATAATTCGCAGTTTGTCGATTCTGCTGAAGGAACTACTTTAGATCAGCTTGCCTCTAATGCTGGTATCTCAAGATTGCCAGCTCAAGTTGCAATTGGAACGATTAAAATTTGGGGACAAGCAGGCTATATAGTACCAACAGGAACTCTATTTAAAACTAGTGATGAACTAATGTATGTTACAACTGAAGATATTGTTTTAGAAGATATCTCTAAGAAGACATTAGATATTGTCGGATATGGTACTATTCAAGCTGTAAGTGGAAATCTTGGTATAGGAACAAGTCGCTTATTATATGCTAATGAATTAGGAATGAAGTACAACAAAGATGGAATTTTTACGCTATCTCAAGTAACACCAGTAGAAACCATTATGTATGCTACTCTAGAAGAAGTATACGGTGGTGCTGACATAGAAAGTGATGAATCTCTCAGAAAACGTATTGCTTTATCTAATGCTTCTGTTCCAGCCAGTCCTTATAATGGAGTTTTAGCTGGAATCAGTAAAGTTTCTGGAGTAAAGTCAGTTAAGATTATAGCTAACGATACTATGCAAGATGATAGTACTAATAATACTCCAGCTAAATCTCTTCATATTTACGTAGATGGTGGATATAAAAAAGATATAGCTAAGGCTATCTTTGAAACAGTAGCTGCTGGAATAAAAACAGTAGGTCAGCAAAAAGTACAAATTGAAGATATAGCAGGGATTAGCCATGAGATAGCCTTTGATTATCCTGAAAATAAAAAAGTATATGTCAAGATACATGTAGAAAAGGGAGATATGTATCCTAACGACGGTAATGCAAGAATAAAAGAAATTGTTCAATCTTATATATCAAGCGTTGGCATGGGAAATGTACTACACTATACCAAGTTGTATCAGAGGATATATTCGGAAATTTCAGGAATAGTAGTTGCTGATATCAAAGTGGGCTTTTCTCTTGAAGATGTAAAAGCAGAGGACATTCAATTAAAAAACTTTGAAACTGCAGAATTAGCTGATAATGGGTTGGTGATAGAGTAATGGATATTTTAAAAGAATTTATATCACGAATGCCTGGGTCAGTTGATGCTATCTATAATCCTAATATAAATAAGCTAGTTACTTTTTTTGCAGAGTATCTATCCAATATTCAAGGTCTATTTAAACAAATTGAATATTATAGAAATATAGATAATGCTAGTGGAAATTTACTTGATAAAATTGGTGAAAAAGTTGGTGAAGTTCGAGGAAAAGCTGATGATGAGTTTTATAGAGTAATACTAAAATCTAAAATTGCTAGTAGAAAAGGAGATGCAACAGTTAATGGAATTTTGACTATCATCAAAAATTCATTAGGTGTTGACGTCAGAAATATTAAGGTGTTGCCATTAGAAAACGAACCACAAGCAATAATTATTAAAGATATTCCTTTAGAATTTGCCAATGATCCATGGAAACAACAATATTTATTGAAGAGAATCGAAAGTACTGCAGCAGCTGGAATTAGAGTCCAAGAAATAAGGTTTATTGATAATTCTAGTGGAGAAGTAAAAATTGTGGCTGGTACACAAAGTTCAATTATCATAACAGAGGAGGATAAGAATGGCTAATAAATTTACAACCAAAGTAACAAATGAAGGTGTAACGTTGTTACAAGAGGCTAGCCAACAAGACAAGAAAGTTGAATTTATTAATGCTATTGCTTCATCTACTGCTTATAGTGAGAGTCAATTAATTTCAGAAACATATGATGATATCAATGGTAGAGCCTCTAAAAATCAAACAGGTACGATCAATAATATTACCATAGGTAAAAATATAACTAGGATGGAATTAGTGTTTGATGGTCATGATGTTAAATCTGACTATACACTTAATTCCATTTTTTTAATTGCCAAACTAAAAGATAGTCAAGATCTAAAATTATTTGCAGTAATCAAAGCTAATCAACCACAATATATGAATTCGTATGATGGTAGTGGTTCTACTAACTTGCAAATTAATTTAGGTATCAAATTTAGTAACAATGATAGAGTGACCTTACAAGTTGACACTGCTGCTATAGCAACTCTAGGAGATTTATCCAACTTAAGAAATGAAACTCAAACCAAGTTAGATAAAGAAACTTCTAGGGCTACAGAAAAGGAAACGAGTTTACAAAAAGACTTAGAAATTGAGAAGAATAGAGCAAATCAATCAGAAATAGAGCTTCAAAATAAAATAGATTCTGAGGTTAGCAGAGCTCAAAAAACAGAAAAAGATCTAACAGCTAGTTTGAGTGCTGAAAAGAATCGAGCTATACAGGCTGAAAATGATTTATCTGGGATAATTACTACTGAACAAAATCGAGCTATGAGTCGTGAAAATTATATTGATGTCAAAATAGATAAAGAAAAAGACAGGGCTACAAGTAAAGAAAATGAAATAGCGAATAATATTCAATTTGCAGCTAATGATGCTAGAACCAACGCTAAAAATGATGCTATTACCGCTATCAAAAGTGATAATCAATGGCAATCAATGGGAAATATAATTACCAACTCTCCTTTTCTACAAAATTCTGATGGTTTTGCTCAAGAAGTTGTTAAGACAGCTATACCAATGGTTAGTGGCGGGGGAGTAAACTTAGTACGTAATAGTGGAAACCCGCAAAATACAGATGGTTGGCAGCATACCAATGGTTCACATGCTATTTTAAGGGTTACTAAGCACCCATATTGGAAAAATAACCAAGAAAATCTATTCTTATTAATTAACAGATCAACTAATGGTGGTGAAGCTGTATTTAATAGTGACCTAATCAAAGTTGACCGAAACACTGACTACACATTAAGCTATTGGGCTTTTAAAGATGATTATGTGCCGAATTCAGATACATGGTTCTTCGGTAGGAAAAATGGGGAAACATCAAATTTTACCGTCATAAAACAACTGATAAAAGAGCGTAGATATTCTGGCGGTCATGCTGAGTATGTTAGCGTCACTTTCAACACAGAAGAGTGTGATGAAGGATATATCAGATTTGATAATAATGGAAACAGTGGTAGTAATCAAAGTGGTTTATATATAGCTAAAATTAAACTAGAGAAAAGCACCGTAGCTACACCGTGGAGTCCTGCTCCAGAAGACCTAGCAACCAAATTACAACTTAATCAGGTTATCTATACAATAAATAACACTATAAGTAACCCTAACTTGCTAAAGAATAGTACATTGATAGATGAACATGGAAATCCATTAATTCATAAAAATACTGCTATCACAAGTTCTAGAACCATGAATATGATATATTTGTACGACGCTTCAAGATTAAATGTTGGTAAAAAATATACTATTAGTATAGATTACAAGGTTATATCCACAAATGGAAAATCTGGGACAAGTTCTTTAGATCTAAGAAGAATTGATGATAATAAAGGGCAATTAGGAAGTGATAAATATATAGACCTAGGATCTGTAAGAGATTGGACGAGATTTAGTACAACATTCACTTTGACAGAAGATCTCTCTCCTTATGTAGTAACATTAGGAACAGATACAAAAGAATTTATAGGAGAAGTTTGGTATAAAAATATTAAATTGGAAGAGGGCGAAGTAGCCACTCCATATAATCCATAATATAAGGACGTGATAATTTTGATAAGATTGTTAGAGCCACCTAGACCATTTCATCAAATTATTTTTGATAATTTGCATGGAATGTATGATAACCCACTAATTTGGTTGTTTATATGGCTTATTATTGCAGATATAGCAACAGGATTTGTTAAGTCAATTGTTGCAAAAAGTACAAGTAGCACAAAAGGAATTAATGGACTAATCAAACATGGATTAGTCCTTTTTGTTGGTCTTTCTGTCTATCCAATCATTACTGCAAGTGGTTTTGCAAGTGCAGCAGATTCATTTATTGTTTTCTGTAATCTATTTTATGCAGTGTCATTTATTGAAAATTGGGGACAGATAGGCTTGCCATTGCCGGAATGGTTAAAAAAATACATCTATAAATTATCTGATGAATATAAGATAAAACATGAGGAGGACAAGTAACATGGTTATGTACACAGTAGACGTTTATTCGGGATCTGAAGATTATATTATTCGTGATCCACACGCTCAAGGAGTTATCGTTAAAGCTACTCAAGGAACAGGTTACGTTAATCCTAAATGTAACCACCAATGGGATCTAGCTGGTCAACTTGGTAAGAAACGTGGCTTGTATCATTACGCTGGTGGTGGTAATCCAGTAGCAGAAGCACAGTATTTTATTAATAACATTCGGAATTACGTTGGCCAAGGTATGTTGATTATTGACTGGGAAGGTTACCAAAATTCAGCATGGGGAAATACTAACTGGGTTCGTCAGTTTGTAGACGAGGTACACTGTTTGACTGGAGTATGGTGTGTTATCTATGTTCAGGAATCAGCTTTAAATCAAGTGGCTAACTGTGCTAAAGATTGTGCTGTTTGGGTAGCCAAGTATGCAAGCATGAACTGGAACTCTTGGACTGTGCCTAATATGTCTGTATCTAGTGGTGCTTTTGGTTCTATTGCTGGTTGGCAGTATACTGGCGGTGATATGGATAGATCTATCTGGTATCTGGATGCGAGTGCTTGGGATAAGTTTGCTAAACCTAATGGAGTTATCACACAACCACAAGCACCTAAACCAGTTGTAAAGCCACAAGGCACACCTAAATCATTTTACGACGACTTAGGTGTATGTTGGTATTTCGAGAAAGGCAAATTTACAGTCACCGTTGACGAAGGTATCGTATTACGTTGGGGAGCTACTACAAATTCAACTAAGATTGCAGTTCTACCTAAAGGTTCCGTAGTTGAATACGACGCAGTCACACATAGTGGTGGATACGTATGGATTAGACAACCACGTTCAAATGGTTATGGATATTTACCAACAGGACGCAGTTTTAATGGATTACGTATTGATTATTGGGGTAAGTTTACAGAATAGTCTCCCTTATGATATAATTCAAGCAATTAGAACTTAATATTCAATTTTTAACATCAAGCTCACCTTTGTTGGTGGGCTTATTTTTTTTTGCACAAAAAACACCTATCCAAATCTATACATTAAATGGATAGGTGTATCAAGTCAGTCAATTAATTGCTGCACGTTGATTATAGTATACATTTGAATACGACTTGAATACGTTGAATAGAAAAGCATAGCAACTACAGAAAACAAAATACCATGATTTTTGCTAAATCATCAGTTACAGAAAACTATGGAAAAGTTCAAAAAGTTATATAATCAAAGTGATATATTGACAAATTTATATGCTGCTATATAATTTAAGTAGTAGGTTAATATGAGGTTAGTTACCTCAAAAAAGAAGTTGTGGTTAGTTACCATCTATTTCTTCCTTCCTGTTATTCTAACAGAAAGGTTTTTTTATTATTCTTAGAAAACATAAGACACCTTGTTTCTACTATTATATAAGTAGAGGCAAGGTGTCTTTTTTGATATAATATTCATGAGAGAAGTAACAGTTATTTTATCTAGGATTTATTGATAAAAATGGTAGCAATTTGGTAGCAAAAAAATAGTAATTTTTAATTAATATAGTAATAGTATAAAATATATAAAGTACAGACTAATATTGGTATATATACGTTTAAATAACCTTTAAGTTATAGAAAAATATCATGTGTAATTACGTGCATTACACGGTAAAGCAGCTCGTATTCCAGAACGTCGCCGTGGCTAAAAACGTTAGAAACCTTGCTGTTGCAGGGTTTCTTTTTTTATACCCTTTAATAACGAATGATAAAATTATTAAAAAATAAGCCGAAGGGGGGGCAATTTTGGGGCAAACTATAAAAAATTAAGCTTGCTCTGAGTTGTTGCTCCTTTTATTTTCTGTGATGAAATATAATGTTGAAAGTTTATTACTGTATAAATAAAATTGAAAATATCAGTAATAAAATTACTAAGATTGACATTTACAATCTTCTAAAAGAAAAAACTGGCGAACCAAAAAAATTCGGTTCGCCAGTTTTTTAAGTCAATTATTTAGCTAAACGAGCAGCCATACGTGACTTATCACGAGCAGCTTTGTTTGCTTTAATTAAACCTTTAGATTGTGCTTTGTCGATAGCAGAAACTGCTTCGTTGAAA
>DATGTX010000083.1:0-145420 GCA_035301645.1 Pseudogracilibacillus sp.
AAAAGACATCGTGAGCAAGTATATCATCCAGAAATTGAATATCAGATTTAAAACAAATAGAGCCTAGATGACTAACAAAATGTTAATTATCTAGGCTCTTTTTTTACGATTCTTTGTTAATAAATAATATCGTTGGGTAAATTTATGTGTTGATATTATAAATGGCATTATATTAAATTGTATGATGAGTGCCCGTTGACTACCGCTACAAATGACACGCTTACCAGAGGTGTCGGTCATTTTTCGCTTTAGTCAACTTGTTTCAGCATTTCATGTGTTTGTCTCAAATCATTTTTAGTTAATATCGTAAAAGTCTTAGTCCGTTTAAAATGACAAGTATTGTACTACCTTCATGTCCAATAACGCCAAGTGGTAAGTCGATTACTTGAACTAAATTTGAAATAATTAATAGGGCAATAACAGTTATTGAAAAGTAAATGTTTTGTTTTATGATACGATTCATTTTTTTAGATAGATCAATCGTATCATTGATTTTTGCTAAGTCATTTTTCATTAAGACCATATCGGCAGTTTCTAATGCGACATCAGTTCCTTCTCCCATTGCAATGCCTAAGTCAGCAGTCGCTAAAGCAGGAGCATCATTAATCCCGTCACCAATCATTGCTACTTTACTGTTTTCCTTCATTAATTTTTTAATTTCGATAACTTTTTCATCAGGTAAACATTCAGCAACATAATCTTGAATCCCTGTCTCTTTAGCTACTGCTTGTGCTGTTAATTCATTATCACCAGTTAGCATGACAGTTTTTATCCCACGCTTGTTAAGTTTTTTAATTGCTTTAACAGCATCATTTCTGATTGTGTCTTTTAGCGCATACAGGGCTACAATTTGATTGTTATGGCTAACAAATACAACAGTCTTGCCGCCACTTGCAAGTTTAGTTACTTCACTATCATAAAAAGAATTCGAATTGTTTTCTGCTAAGTTTTCTTTACCTACGAACCATTCTTCCTGATTAATTGTACCAATTACACCTTTACCGGATACTGTTTTCATCTGAGTCACATTTACTGAAAAATTATCTTGTTTGAGTGTACTTAGGGTAAAAGTAGTCAGAGCGCGAGCAAGTGGATGAGTTGATTCACTTTCAATTGCTCCAACAATTTCATGAATAGTATTCGGATTATAATCAGGATGAATCAGAGCATCTGTCACAACAGGAGTACCGTTTGTAAGCGTGCCTGTTTTATCAAAAGCCATAACTTCTACCCCACTTATATTTTCTAAATGAATTCCACCTTTAAAAAGTACGTTACTTTTTGCACTATTTGAAATAGCAGATAAAGTAGCTGGCATAACAGAGGCAACAAGTGCACAAGGTGAAGCGACAACAAGTAAAACCATTGCTCGATAAATACTCATTTCAAGTGTCCAATCGAATAATAAGTAGGGTAAGAACATCATGATAATAACGGCAATTAACACTACTTTTACATAAGTGTCTTCAAATTTTTCAATAAATAATTGTTTAGGTGATTTTTCATCTTGAGCTGTTTGTACCATTTGGATAATTTTTTGAAAAACTGTTTCACTAGCCGGCTTTGTGATTTCGACTGTAATTGACCCATCTAAAGCAACAGTTCCTGCAAAAACATTATCTGCTTTACTTTTAGTTAGGGGAAGAGATTCTCCTGTAATCGCACTTTCATCAACTGATGTACTTCCTTTAATAATTTTTCCATCTGCAGGAATGCGATCACTTGCTAGTACTAAGATTTGGTCATTTATTTTTAATTGTTCAACAGGAACAACGCGTGAATTGCCATTAATTAGTAGAGTGGCTTCTTCTGGTTGAAGGTCCATTAAAGCAGAAATTTCATGATTACTTTTATTCAATGTATAAGTTTCTAATGCTCCTGCCAATGCAAAGATAAAGATTAAAATAGCTCCTTCTGTCCAAAAACCAATTGCAGAGGCACCGATTGCAGCAAATATCATCAGTAATTCAACATTTAATTCTTTATTCTTTATTGTGTCAGTAATACCTTCTTTTGCTTGAGCATATCCACCTATTATAAAAGCGAAAATATGTAGGCCTGCCCACCATCCTGGATGATTTGGTTCTATACTTGATTTAAAAAGCCAGATAATTAGTATAATAGCTCCGCTTACCAACGCTGCAATTATTTCATGATGTTCGCGCAATTTACTAACTAAGGGATAGTTTGTTAATGTTGTTTGTTTATATTGTAAAACATCTTCAGTTTTATCTGATGAATAAGACATAGTTAACACCTCCATCTAATTGATAAACTTTATCAGTCCAATAAACCTTGTAAATCAAGGTTTTTAAGAGGTAAATGACAAATAATTTCAATTAGTTATTTATAATGATTATAATCTATAAACTTATTATAATAATAATTTATATTAATAGTCAAGAGATAGCATTACATAATAGTGATTATTATTCTCAATTAGATTAAATAAGAAGAGTTGTATAAGTAAAAAAATAAGGTATAATAGAATGAATGGTTGTTCATTATAATAAATTAATTGATAAATCGTATTTTAAGATAAGATGTTTGTAAAAGTATTTATTAAATAATAATATTAAAATAGGAGATGATTGTGATGGAAAATGTAATATTTATGAGTAATGAAGGTGTGTCTACGATTAGCCTTAACCGACCAGAAAAGTATAATGCTTTAGATGGTCAAACATTAAAAGAATTATTAGAAGTCATTAAGGAAGTTAAAGGAAATGATGATAAAATAGTTATTTTGACAGGAGAAGGTCCAGCATTTTGTGCAGGCGGAGACATCAATTCAATGAATGATTTCGCAGAAGGAGATAATTTTGGTGAATTAATGGATTTAATTTCTGAACTGACAACCGAACTTTATCTGCTCCCTAAATTATTAATTACAGCTGTCAATGGTTCAATTGCTGGACTGGGTTTAAGTATTGCACTCAATTCAGATTATATTATAGCTGAAGAAGAAGCGGAATTTAGTATGTTATTTGCAGGTATTGGACTTGTACCAGACGGCGGGGGGCATTTTCATTTAGAAGAGCGCTTAGGTGCGCATGAAGCTAAACAATTTATTTGGGGAATGGAAAAGATAAAAGGTGAGAAAGTTTTAGAAATGAAATTAGCAGATATCTTAACTAAGAAAAGAGCTGTCATGGAAGCGAATAAATTAGCTAAAGAACTTCAACATGCACCACTCTTAGCAATGATTGAATCGAAATTATTAATTCATCACAATAAAAAAGCTAAGTTAGAAACTTATTTAAAAGCTGAGAAAAACAGTCAAGCAAAAATGTTCCAAACAGATGACCATAAAGAAGGAGTACGAGCATTCTTAAATAAAGAAAGACCTATTTTCAAAAGTAAATAAATTATTCTATACATGACATATGTCTATTCCCAATCAGATAAGACTCTGCTATAATAATTGTTTAGAATATAAAGTGGAGTTGATAGTGTTGAAACAAGAGGATTTAATTGCTCCGGATGATTATAATATTGTTATGGAGATTGAACGTCATATAGAAGAGTCTGAAAAATTAGCACTTATTTTTACAAATGAAAAGAAAGAAAGACAAGAAATTACTTACAAAGCATTAATGAAGAATGTTAATAAAATTGGTAATATCATGTTAGACGCAGGTTTAAGTAAAGGTGATAAAGTCCTTATTATGGTTCCGCGTCTGATTGAATCTTATGAAGTATATCTTGCAGCTTTAAAAACAGGTATAATTATTATTCCTAGTTCGGAAATGCTTACAACAGCTGACTTACAATTTAGAGTTACTCATGGTGAAGTAGATGGTATTATTAGCTATTATCCTTTTGTTGAAGCGTATAAAGATATAAAAGAATATGACGAGTTAACTAAATTTGTAATTGGTAAAGAAGAAGTAGGCTGGCATTTTATTGATGACTTAAAAAAATCAGCCTCTTCAGAACTAAGTTATACTAATCCTTCAAAAAATGATATAGCATTTTTGCCCTATACATCAGGTACAACGGGAAGTCCTAAAGCTGTTGTTCATACACATGGCTGGGGATATGCACATTTAAAAACCGTTTCTGAAAATTGGTTAAATATTAAAGAAAATGATAAAGTTTGGGCAACTGCAGCTCCAGGTTGGCAAAAGTGGGTATGGAGTCCATTACTTTCTGTGCTTGGTTCAGGTGCAACTGGGTTTGTTTATAATGGGAGATTCAAACCGCGTACATATTTAAGTTTTTTACAAAAAGAAGAAATTAACGTGTTATGTTGTACACCAACAGAATACCGTATGATGGCTCGAGTAAATGGTCTAAAAGAATATGATTTATCACCTCTTAAGAGTGCCGTATCTGCCGGAGAACCACTTAATAGAGAAGTCATTGATATATTTAGCAATAACTTTAATGTCGTGATTAGAGACGGATATGGGCAAACTGAAAACACGTTATTACTAGGTGTAATGAAAGATATGGAAGTTCGTCCTGGATCAATGGGTAAACCTACTCCAGGAAATGAAGTTGATGTGATTGATGATTTAGGTAACCCTGTAGATGTAGGTATAGTAGGGGATATTGCAGTAAAAAGAAATTGTCCTGCTTTGTTTAAAGAATACTATAAAGATACTGAACGAACAGAAAAGACAATGCGAGGCGACTATTACGTTACAGGAGATCGCGCATCGAAAGATATTGATGGTTATTTTTGGTTCCAAGGACGTGATGATGATATTATTATTTCCTCAGGTTATACAATTGGGCCCTTTGAAGTAGAAGAAGTCTTATTAAAACACCCAGCAGTCAAAGATTGTACAGTTGTAGCCAGTCCAGATCCAGTAAGAGGTCAACTTGTTAAAGCTTTTATTGTATTAAAAGATACAGTTTCTAAAGAAAATGAACCTGCTTTAATTTCTGAATTACAAAAGTATTGTAAAAAAGAAACGGCACCATATAAATATCCTAGAAAAATTGAGTTTATTGATGAATTGCCGACAACAACCTCTGGAAAAACACGTCGTGTAGTTTTAAGAGACCTTGAATATCAAAACAATTAACAAAAATCTACTTATCTATTTTGATAAGTAGATTTTTTGTTATTTAAAGAAAGTTTAAGCAAAAGACTTGAAAGTCAGAAAAGGTCAGTGTATAATAAATTCATAAGGTCAAAGATAGTCAAAGTCAGAAAGAGACCTTATATTTAAAAGTTAATAGTAATTTAAACTAAAAACAAACAAACCTTTTAGGAGGAGATTAATAATGAGATGCCAACAGTGTAATGTAAACCGTGCAACAGTGAATATGGCAATGCAAGTAAATAATGAGAGAATGAATATTCATTTATGTTCTTCATGTTTTAATGAAATCAAAGGTCAAATGAACCAATCAGGTGGTTTTGCAGGAGATATGTCTTCACATCCATTCTTCCAAGGCCAAATGAATAATCAAGGTCAAGGCCAAACAAATCAAGGAAGCAGTACAAGAACTCAAGAACAACCAAATAAGCAAAAAGATAATGGTTTAATTGACGAGTTAGGAACGAACTTAACAGATCGTGCCAAAAGTGGTCAGATTGATCCAGTAATTGGTCGTGATAATGAAGTAAAACGCATGATAGAGATTTTAAACCGTCGTAATAAAAATAACCCAGTATTAATTGGAGAGCCTGGTGTAGGTAAAACAGCAATTGCTGAAGGACTTGCACTTAAGATGGTGGAGGGTAGTGTGCCAACTAAGTTATTAAATAAAGAGGTCTATCTTTTAGATGTTGCTTCATTAGTGGCAAACACAGGTATTCGTGGCCAATTCGAAGAGCGTATGAAACAATTAATCGATGAACTACAAAACAACCCAGACATTATTGTCTTTATTGATGAGATTCATTTACTTGTAGGAGCAGGTACTGCTGAAAGTTCACAAATGGATGCGGGCAATATTTTAAAACCAGCTCTAGCACGTGGGGACTTGCAAGTTATTGGTGCAACGACATTAAAAGAGTATCGTCAAATTGAAAAAGATGCTGCGTTAGAACGTCGTTTCCAACCAATTATTGTTAAAGAACCAACAAATGAAGAAACTGTTCAAATTTTACAAGGTTTAAAAGAAAAATATGAAAAATTTCATGATGTAAATTATTCAGATGATGTTATTGATTCGTTCGTTACTTTATCGAGTCGTTATATTCAAGATAGATTTTTACCAGATAAAGCAATTGATTTAATGGACGAAGTAGGTTCACGTCATAATCTAGCAAATGCGGAAAATGATGAAGCTTCGTTATCAGGCAAATTGAATGATATAGTGGAAGCAAAAGAGAAGGCAGCAGAAAAAGAAGACTATGAAGAAGCTGCTAATTTACGTTATCAAGAAATTCAGTTACAAAAGCAAATTGATAAAGCAAAAGAAGAAAATGAACAAGTGAAAAAAGAAGTAACTGTTGAAGACGTGCAGTTAATTGTCGAAGAAAAAACAGGTATTCCAGTGACTAAATTGCAATCCGAAGCACAAGCTCAAATGCGTGATTTAGCTGTAAACTTACATGAGAAAGTTATTGGTCAAGATATAGCAGTAGATCATGTCGCTAAAGCGGTACGCCGCAGTCGAGCAGGTTTAAAATCTAAAACTCGTCCAATTGGTTCATTCTTGTTTGTGGGACCAACAGGTGTAGGTAAAACAGAGTTATCTAAAGTTTTAGCAGAAGAGTTATTTGGAACAAGAGATTCTCTCGTGAGATTGGATATGAGTGAATATATGGAAAAACATGCAGTTTCTAAAATTATTGGGTCACCTCCAGGATATGTAGGACATGAAGAAGCGGGTCAATTAACTGAAAAGATTCGTCATAACCCGTATTCAATTATTTTATTAGATGAGATTGAAAAAGCTCATCCTGATGTTCAAAATATGTTCTTACAAATCATGGAAGATGGTCATTTAACTGATTCTCATGGCCGTACAGTAAGCTTTAAAGAGACAGTTATTATCATGACAAGTAACGCAGGAACTGGAAGCAAAGAAATTAGCGTCGGTTTTGAAAAACAAGATGAAGCAGTTACGCAACTTGAAGTATTAAGTGACTTCTTTAAGCCTGAATTTTTAAACCGTTTTGATTCAATCGTTACATTTAATGAGTTATCTAAAGAAAACTTACTTGAAATAGTCGATCTTATGTTAAATGAATTAATGCTTAACATTGAAGATATCGAAATTAATATAGAAATTACTGATGAAGCAAAAGAAAAACTTGTTGAATTAGGTTATGAACCTAAATTTGGTGCAAGACCATTACGTCGTATTATTCAAAACCAGATTGAAAATCAATTAACAGATTTAATTTTAGAACATGAGGAAGTTAATGATGTTATTGTTGATGTGAAAGAAGACGAAATAAAAGTAGAATTAGCTTAAACAACAAAAAAACCTACTAACTTATAGTTAGTAGGTTTTTTTGTTGTTTTAAAAATTCTATTCCCTTCATGATTTTATCGATTATCGATAAAAATGTATTGATAAACGAAATTCATTATGTTATATTTGCTTAAGTAGCAATTAAGGGGTGAGTGGTTTGGAAAAGAAAGATACGGGTAAATGGTTAAAAGTCATTATTATGATGGCTGGTTTAATCAGTCTGGTTTTAGCTGGCGTGCTTGCTCCTTTATTAGGAAAAGAACTCCTAATGACAAATCCTGAATTAAAGTCTTTATTTTGGCCTAGTTTAATTTTTATTTGGATTACAGCTATACCGCTATTTATTAGTTTATATTTGTTTTATTTAATTAGTGGGGAAATTATAAAAGATAATCCTTTTTGTTTAAAAAATGTGACACGCTTGACAGTAGTAAGTCGTTTAGCATTATTTGAAGCAGGCCTATATCTATTTGCATTAGTTGTTTTAATTATTATAGGTGTTTTCCATATTAGCTTATTACTTATCATAATTATAGTCATGTTTATTGCGCTTGCTATGGCTGTTATTACTGCCATATTGGCTCATTTAGTAGATAAAGCAAGACGTATTGAAATAGAGAATGAGTTAACGATATGAGTATTATAGTTAATCTTGATGTGATGCTTGCCAAAAGAAAAATGACATTAACTCAATTATCTGAAGAAGTAGATATAACAATTGCTAATTTATCTGTATTAAAAAATGGGAAGGCAAAAGCTATCCGTTTTTCAACATTAGAAAAAATATGTGATGTTTTAGACTGCCAACCAGGTGATATTTTAGCATATGATAAGGAGTGATTTGAAATGAGAAAATTTATCGTACTATTACTTTATGAAGCTTATATTAGAAAGCGTTATTTAAGTGCATTTATATTACTTGTTTTAGGTGGAAGTAGTTTATTAGTTGATGCTTTTATTAATTCAAGTTTTAATATTAATAGCGTGATACAAGAGCCATTTTCTTTAGCGGGAACAGGTTATATATTAATTTTTACAGGACTTCTTCTAGCTACAGTTATTAAAGTAGTTACCTATATAAAAACACGTAAATATATTTAAAAAAATCTCATAACCATTTTGTTATGAGATTTTTTTGTTATTTATAAATACTTTTTAAAGCATCGTTCAATTGAGAATATTTAAAATTGTATCCAAATTCAATAGCTTTTTTAGGTAAAACATATTGACCTCGAGTAATCAGCTGTCCCATTTCACCAAAAGCAAGATTAATTATAGTTTTGGGAACAGTAAATAGAGTGGGTCGATTGAGAACTCGGCCTAAATCTTGCGTGAAATCTTTATTTCTTACAGGGTTAGGTGCAGTTACGTTGATTGGTCCCTTGACATAGTCTTTTGTAATTGCATAATAAATTAAATCGACAACATCGTCAATGTGCACCCAAGACATCCATTGTTCTCCATTACCAATCTTTCCTCCAATAAATCCTTTAAAAGGTTTATCCATCATTGATAATGCGCCATTATTACCATCAAGAATAATTCCAAATCTTGTCCTAACTGTTCTAATACCAAAATCTTCTGCATCTAAAGCGGCATCTTCCCATTTTGAAACAACGTCAGCTAAAAAGTCTTTAGCAGGTGTTTTGGTATCTTCTGTAAAAATAACAGAGTTCGACATGCCGTAAAAGCCAACAGCACTAGCATTTACAAAGACATCAGGCATAGAATCCATTTTTGAAATAAGTTGGATAACTTTTTCTGTTACTTTTAATCTACTATTTAATATATCTTCTTTTTTTTGTTCAGTCCATCTCCCAAAAATAGATTCACCAGCTAAATTAATGACTCCATGAATTTTAGGAAATCTACTTACTTTGTAATCAAAACTAATATAAGTAACTTGAGAATTATTAGGATGCTTTTTGGGATTACGTGTTAAGACATAAACATGGTGATTGTTTTCAATTAATTTATTAGTTAACCTTTGTCCAACAAATCCTGTTCCACCTGTGATTAAAAAATTCATAATAATCGCCTCCAATTACTAAATTTTAAAAAGAGCTTATGTTCATGGTATGATATAAACTAGGAGTGAGTCAATTGTCAACAATTACTAAAATAACGACACAGAAGAAAAGGAAACAACGTTATAATATATTTATCGATGGTAAGTATGCATTTGCTGTTGATGAAAAAGTGTTGGTTGAGTATAAATTAGCAAAAGGACTTAAGCTTGAAGCAAATGAGATCATTGAATTGCTCGATGCAGAGTCTCTTCAAGCATCTTACGTCACTGCGATTCATTTTTTAAGTTTTAGACAAAGATCTAAAACTGAAATAGAACGTCATTTATTAAAAAAAGAAATTGAGCCTGATCACATAGAAATCGTTATGAATCGTTTGGAAAATGAAAAATTACTAGATGATTTAGAATTTGCGAAGTCTTTTGTTCAAGAGCGTATTCGTCAAAAGAAAAAAGGTCCAAGAGTAATTATTAGTGAGTTATTTGAAAAAGGTATTTCTAAAGAAAATATTGATGAGGCTATTAAATTAATGACGTTTAATGATCAATTTGAAATCGCGCTTGCATCTGCTCAAAAAAGAGCTGACCGCCCTAAAAAAGAATCGGTTCAAAAGCAAAAAGAGCAAGTACGTACTTTACTCATGCGAAATGGTTTTGACAATGATGTTATAAGCGAAGTTATGCAAGAAGTAATCATAGAACAAGATGAAGAATCAGAATGGGAAGCTGTTAAGCATCATGGCGAAAGGATGTACCGACGATATGCTAAGAAATCATCTGGCTCTGAATTAAGACAAAAGTTAATGTCTGCATTATATACACGTGGTTTTAAAAATGAACAAATAAATAAGTTTGTAGATGAAATATTAAATAACGAAGAGTGAGGGAATTAATATGTCAAGATATAGTGATTTAACAACAGAACAATTAAGAGTAGAAATAGAGAAATGTAAGAAAGAAGCACAAAAAGCAGAACAATTAGGTAACATAAGTGAAGTAGCAATTAATGAAAGAAAAGTACAAATTTTATTGTCTTATATGGCTTATCCAGAAGATTATAAACCAGGAGAAATATACGAAATTAGACTAGATCCAGGCTACACGTTTAAAGTTAATTATATAGATGGTGTAATGGCATGGGGGCATAGAGTTAATTTATTAAAAGAAACTTTAGAAAAAGAAGAAGCTTTGCCTATCTCAATGTTAGGTGATCAAGTAAAAGATAAATAATAAAAAACAGCAAAGCGTCTACGGCTTTGCTGTTTTATGTTGGATATTTTTCGACCCTAAGTTTATTTTGTAGCTTTTGTTCAGAGAAAATCCATCCGGTATAAGAATTTAAAATATTTTTGTTACTATCAATTTGAACTACAGCCACAAAAGGATAATACCCTTGATTACGGTATCTTAAGTCAGTAAACCGAACTTCATCATATGCTTCTTTTTCAATAATTTCCCAGCGATAAATTGAAGAAAATGACAGAAATGCTGATATATTTTTATCTTTTTTAGCATGGTTCATTAAGTTAGTATTCGGTAGAGGCACACGTTCAAATTCATCATATAATTGAATATGCCCATTAACGACTGTACCTACATAATATCTATCACTTGTTGAAATTGCCACACGCCATTCGTTTTGTTTAATTGTTGGTGATGTTGCAATAAACTGAGTATCAGGAAAGTAGTCTTTAATCGTTTTAACGATTTCTTTTTTATCAAAGAAACGCTTTATATAATAAAGGGCAATGATGCCATAAATAATCAAAAATGTCGGACCTGGATTAGCGCCTAATGCCCAAGCAATAATACCAGCAATATGAGCAAAAAAGATATAAGTGTCAAAGGTATTAATGAATCCATAAGCGACCCATCTATGGGAAAATGGTCTAAAGGCCTGAGTTCCATATGCGTTAAAGACATCAACAAACACATGGATGAAGACTGCTAAAAAGGTCCATAACCAGAGATGCAGGAAATTAACGTCCGGCACAAAAAAGTGAATAACTAATGGAATTAAAATTCCCCAAATAATGATTGCAGGGATTGAATGTGTAATTCCACGATGGTTTCTTATATAAGTTGCATTATTTTTAAGTTTTAAGATTGTATCAAAGTCAGGTGCTTGAGAACCCAAAATTGTACCTACTAAAACAGCATTAAATGTCATAGGATCATTTGCGACAACAGGGTCTAAAGTTGCTAGTCCGCCAAGTGCAATTCCCATGACTATATGTGTACCTGTGTCCATAGGGGAAGACCCCTTTCTTTAAAATACTAATAGATTAATTATCAAACTAATTACATTATAACATAAATTTAAGAGGTGTCTTATGATTAAGGATAAGTTAGAGGATTTTGATTATCTAAAATTTCAAGAAGATTTAATTACTTGGTATCAAGCTAATAAGCGTGATTTACCTTGGCGTGATACAAGTGACCCGTATTTAATTTGGATATCTGAAATCATGCTTCAACAAACCCAAGTAGATACCGTAATTCCTTATTTTAATAAATTTAAACATAAATACCCGACCTTAAAAGCATTGGCTATAGCGGATGAGCAAGAAGTTTTGAAAGATTGGGAAGGTCTCGGATATTATTCACGTGCTCGCAACTTACACACTGCAGTTAAAGAGGTTGTTAGCAAATATAATGGAATTGTTCCAGAAGACATCAATCAGTTGGGTAGTTTAAAAGGAATTGGTCCGTATACAAGAGGAGCTATCGCTTCAATTGCTTTTAACCAAGCTGAGCCTGCAGTGGATGGCAATGTGATGCGCGTTTTATCGCGTGTTTTATTGATTACAGAAAATACATCAGAAGCTAAAACGAGAAAATTATTTGAAGCGATTATTTATAAAATAAATAGCCAACAGAATCCATCAAGTTTTAATCAGGGATTAATGGAGTTAGGAGCAACTGTTTGTACCCCACGTAAACCTCTTTGCTTACATTGTCCAGTTAGAGAGCATTGTAAGGCTTTTGATCAAGGTGTTCAAGCTGAGTTACCTATTAAAAATAAAGCTAAAAAGCAAAGAATTGAACAATATACGATAGTTCTTTTAAGAAATAAATCAGGAGAGATAGCTATTGAGAAGAGGCCGAGTGAGGGGTTACTTGCTAATATGTGGCAATTTCCGATGGTTCGTACAGATCAAATCAAACAAGAAAAGATAGAAGAGTGGTTTTATGGTGCTTATGGTGTGAGAATAAAAAAGCTAGATCAACATTTGGAATTTAAACATATATTCTCACATATTATTTGGAATTTGACTGTGATTGATGCTGAATTAATCCAGGATGATTCTAATGAACTTACTTTTGTTAAAAAAGAAAAATTGGTTGAGTATCCTTTTTCAGTATCACATATTAAAGCAATGCCTTATATATAAGTGGTATTTGGAAATAGTGTGAAATAAATAGCTATATGTCACAGCAATTAGAATATACTCGCTTGCCGCGGGGGCTGTAAAGAATTGAAGTTCATTCTTCATTAGCAATGAGCCACTTAGGCTACGCCTTTCGTTGTCTCCTACAAGCTCTTTTCTCCCGCAGGCGTCTCGCATATTCTATTTGCTGGGTTTGGTGTGAATTTTGATCTGTAGGTTACCATTGAAATATTCTATATACCGCCGCAATTAGAATGCACTCGCTGCCGTGGGGCTGTGAAGAATTGAAGTTCATTCTTCATTAGCGATGAGCCTCCTTAGGCTGCGCCTGAGGGGTCTCACCTAGCTCTTGCTCCCACAGGCGACTCGTGTATTCTATTTGCTAGTTTTGATGTGAATTTAAAGTTCTAGATAATCATCCAAAACTTTATATAAGTTACAACGCTTTAAAAACAGTTTCAGTAAGGTTATACTTATCAGTGTAGGGGTGATGACAATTAAAATCATTGCTAGAAAACATGATTATTCTTTTCATCGTTCTTGGGAGTATAATACTGTTCTCAGTGAAAATGATCAAGAGATTATAGGTGTGAATAATCATACACTAGTTACGAATAGTGATTCGAGTACTTTTGTAACGGAAGAAAGAGGTTTGTTTTATTTCTCTAAAGAAAAATGGTTTAATATCATTCATATTGACCAGGAAAAAAATCCTTATTTTTATTGTAATTTAAGTTCACCTTTTAAAAAGGTTGGAGATATACTTACTTATATTGATTATGATATAGATATTAAAGTTGATGCGAATTACAACTATAAGATGTTAGATTTGGATGAATATGAAGAAAACCGTCAATATTTTAATTATCCGAATGAATTAGATAAACGATTAAAAGAAAGTATGAATTATTTGATTTCAATGATTAAAAATAAAGAATCAATTTTTTCAGAAGCAAGACTAAATGCATATTATAAAAAGTATGAAAAGATAAATAGAAGGAAGTTTGATTGAATGAAAAGTGTTAAACAATATATGAAGTTTGTTAGACCATACCTATGGCAAATAATCGGAACTATTTTAATAGGTATTTTAAAATTTGGTATCCCATTATTAATCCCACTTATATTAAAGCATGTTATTGATAACATTATTGGTGGCGATATGTCAGATGCTAATAAGTTAAGTGATTTATTTTGGTTAATGGGAATTTCGTTTGGTATATTTTTAATTATCAGACCACCAATTGAGTATGCTAGACAATATTTAGCACAGTGGGTAAGTAGTCATATTTTATATGATATTAGAGATATGTTATTCGATCATTTACAAAGATTAAGCTTAAAATATTATTCCAATACTAAAACGGGCGAAATTATTTCACGCGTGATTAATGATGTTGAGCAAACAAAGAACTTTGTTGTAACTGGTTTAATGAATCTTTGGTTAGATTTATTTACCATCTTGATAGCATTAACAATTATGATGACGATGAATATTAAGTTAACAATTGTCTCAATTATATTATTCCCGTTTTATGGGTTTGCAGTTAAGTACTTCTATTCTAGGCTTAGAAGCTTAACACGTGATCGTTCACAGGCTCTCGCTGAAGTGCAAGGGCATTTACATGAACGTGTGCAAGGTATCCCTGTAACACGTAGTTTTGCAATTGAAGACTACGAACAAGAAGATTTCCAAGTTAGAAACCATAATTTTTTAACAAAAGCGATAGAACATACTAAGTGGAATGCTAAAACATTTGCTGTTACAAATACAATTACAGATTTAGCACCTTTAATCGTGATTACTTTTGCAGCATATCAAGTGATCCAAGGTAATTTAACAATAGGTACGATGGTTGCCTTTGTAGCTTATATGGACCAAGTTTATAACCCATTAAGAAGATTAATTAATTCATCAACTGTTTTAACTCAGTCAATTGCATCAATTGATCGTGTATTTGAATTAGTTGATGAACCATATGATATTGAAGATAAAGAAGATGCAGTAAAATTAGGCCGCGTAAAAGGAAATGTGTCAATGAATAATGTCGGTTTCGCATATGATGAAGCAGACGGTAATGTCCTTGACGGAGTTAATTTAGAAGTGGAAAATGGAGAAACAATTGCTTTTGTAGGGATGAGTGGTGGGGGAAAATCCACATTAATCAGTTTAATCCCACGTTTTTATGACGTAACTTATGGAAGTATAAAAGTTGATGGTTACGATATTCGCGATGTAGAACAGAGATCACTCAGAGATAATATAGGAATGGTTTTACAAGATAATATTTTATTTAGTGAATCAATTGCTACAAATATTCGTATGGGTAATCCTGAGGCAACTGACGCTGAAGTAAAAGAAGCAGCAATTGCAGCTAATGCGCATAACTTTATCGAATCATTACCTATGAAATATGATACATTAGTAGGTGAACGTGGTGTTAAATTATCAGGCGGACAACAACAGAGAATTGCTATTGCGCGTGTGTTTTTAAAAAATCCACCAATTTTAATTTTCGACGAAGCCACTTCAGCACTTGATTTAGAAACAGAACAAAGTATCCAAATCACTATGGAAAAATTAGCATCTGAAAGAACAACGTTTATTGTTGCTCATCGATTAGCGACAATTACTTATGCAGATAGAATCGTATTGATTGATAATGGTGAGGTACAAGAACAAGGGACACATGAAGAGCTTATGAAAAAACAAGGTCATTATCATGATTTATATCAAGTTCAGTATCTAGATGAATAAATTTAGGAGGAGATTTACTATGGCAGTAGAGATAGGTAAACAAGCACCAAATTTTAAATTAGAAAATCAAGATGGTCAAGAAGTTTCTCTTTCGGATTACTTAGGTAAAAATATTATTTTATACTTTTACCCAAAAGACATGACGCCAGGATGTACTACGCAAGCATGTGATTTCAGAGATAATTATGAGGCGTTTGATGAACAAAACACGGTAATACTGGGTATTAGTCCAGACCCAATTGATAGCCATTTAAAATTTATTAGCAAACATGATTTATCGTTTCCTTTGCTTGCTGATGAGGATCATGAAGTCGCAGAGTTATATGGTGTATGGCAATTGAAAAAGACTTTTGGCAATGAGTATTATGGTATTGTCCGTTCGACCTTTATTATTGATAGTGAAGGTATTTTACAGAAAGAGTATCGTAATGTAAGAGTTAAAGATCATGTGCAAAAAACATTAGATTATGTAAAAACTGAGCTTAATATGTAAAGTGTAAAAGTTATTTGCCTTTAATCTTTATAAGTCAAATAAAAGGTTGTTTACATTGACATAAAAGCCTTATGAAGTGTAAAATGATTATAATAGAAGATTTATTATTAATTAATGAATACATTGAAAGCGAGGTGCATGACGTGGAAAACGAAAAATTGCAATCGGCGATTAATACGTTAAAAGAGTCTGGTGTAAGAATAACACCACAACGTCATGCGGTTCTTGAGTACTTATTAACGTCGATGACTCACCCCACAGCGGATGATATATATAAGGCGTTAGAAAGTAAATTTCCTAATATGAGTGTCGCCACAGTATATAATAATTTACGTATTTTAAGCGAAATTGGTTTAGTTCGTGAATTAGCATATGGAGATGACTCAAGCCGTTATGATAGTAACATGGATGATCACTATCATATTGTTTGTGAAGATTGTGGAAAAGTAGTCGATTTCCATTATCCAACCCTTCATGAGATAGAATCATTAGCTCAACGTGTGAGTGGGTTCGAGATAGAAGAACATCGTTTAGAATTATATGGAAAATGTAAAGATTGTAAAACACAAAAAGAAGTTCAACATTAAAAAAGCGATCCCCCTTTAGGGAGTCGCTTTTTTTAATGAGATTTTAACCCATTTACGTACACTATTGATTAACCAGATATCTTTTGCATTTATTAACATCTCTTTTGTGATAATTTGCTCTTTAATTATCTGTTTTTTAAGTAATACTTCACGATATGTACCCGGTAACAAACCCGAACTAACTGGAGGTGTGATTAATTCATTTTCATACTCAATGACGAGGTTACCAATTGTGAATTCTGTGATTTCATTCTGTTCATTCCATAGAATGATATCAAAACAACCAGGTGAATCAGCTTTAAGTTCATCATATACCGTTCGGTTAGTTGTTTTATGATAAAGAAATAAATTATTTTTATCAATTGGTTTTTTGGCTAAGTTTACTTTTTTAATTTCTGTATCAGTAACCAAAGGAACAGAAGTTAAGCTTATTTGACCATCATTATTAAGTAATAAGCGTACACGTAAATTCAAATAAGGGTTTGATTCAGCTACTTTTTTTAATTTATTTTTAACTTGATTTAAATCAAGCCTAAAATCAAAAAAATTAGCTGATGATTGTAGTCTATTTAAATGTGCATCAAACGCAATATACTCTCCGTTATATAATCCAAACGTTTCTATTAATTTAAAATCATTTTTTGTAAGCTTTAAAATCTCAGCTTTAGTAAATGCTTCATTATATTCATCGTGTGCGTTCGATAGCTCTGTGATACCCCCACCAACATCATATCTTGCCTGGGCTTTACTTGTATCAATGGAAACAGTCCGAATAGGTACATTAAAAGTTGCTTCATTGTCAGGTGTAATAAAACCAATACTACCACAATAAATTTGTCTATTTCTATTTTCTAGTTGACTAATAAAATTAATCGTTTTAACTTTAGGTGTCCCCGTTATTGATCCACAAGGAAATAAAGCACTAAATATGTCTGTTAAAGACGTTTGAGGTTTTATTTTAGCTTCTAGAATCGATGTCATCTGGAAGAGAGTAGGGAATGTTTCGATTTCAAAAGGTTTTTTTAACTTAATTGACTGAGGTAATGAAATAGCTTTTAATTCGTCTATCATTAAATCTACAATTAATTGATTTTCTAACTTATCTTTAGTAGAAGATCTTAGTTGGTTTTTAAAGTTTTTGTCTTCAAATGAACTCTTCCCTCTTTTTTTAGTTCCTTTCATAGGCTTTAAAGTCAAAATACTTTCATCTAAATTAAAGAAAAGTTCAGGAGATAAAGAAAGAATCTTAAAGTCATCAAAACTTATATATGCATTATAATCAGCATTTTGTTGTTTTTTTAATGCGTAATAATAAGCATAGCTGTCACCCTTAAAGTCAGCATTTAACTGTAGTGTATAATTAACTTGTTTTGTTTCCTTTGTCTTTAAAGCATTTTTTATTCCTTCAAAAGCATGATTATATTCAGCATGAGTTATTGACGGCGTCCAATCACCAACCTTGAAATTTTGCTCAACGCCAGGTATATAATCTGTAGGAGAGTCAAAAATGCCAAACCAAATAAGCGGATATTCGTTTTTTAATGGTAAATCAACTGAGAGAAAGGCTGAAGCAGCTTCATAAGAAAGAAAGCCAGCTGCATAATAACCATTATGAACAGCTAGCTCTACTTTATTTAAAATATTCTTTACTTCATTTATATTTGACGTTTGAAAAATTTCTATTGGATTTTTAAAGGTTGTTTGCTCACGTTTCTTTGTTTTAAAGTTTAAAAAATCAAATTGTAGAAATGGTTCTTTATGCAAACATAACACATCCTTTATTTATTATTATTTTCTGCTTGTTTTCTATATTTACGTTTATTGTATTTTTCATCAAATTCGACGCCTTCTAAGTTTTCATCAAATGTTAAAGGTTGTTTACAATGCATACATGCATCAACACGACCAAGCATTTTTGTTGGTTTTTCACATGATGGACATATAATTGGGACGGCTTTGGTCGAAAGTAAACCAATCCATAAATAAATAGCAGTACTAAGAAAAATAGCGATTACTCCTAGGATAAAGAAGGTGACCATTAGCCACTCAGTAGATTTAAAAATTATCCCTATATACATAATAAAAAAACCTACAAAAACAAGGCTTAAAGCAATTGTTCTTATTTTATTTATTTTGCTTGAATACTTTAATTTAGGTGTGCTCATTAAATAATCCTCCTATTAATATATACTTCAACTTAGATTATAACATGAAAGGAGCTCAAGATTCATTTATTGGCGCTTTTCAGAAAGATAAATATGCTAAGCAAGATAATTACTTTGCATATTTTTAATGACGAGCAGAGAGGTCTTGATAAATAATCCATTTAAACGTATAATAGTTTTAATACTGTAAAAAATTAATGTACTTGCATATATAATGTAAGGGCTTAAATTTATGAGGAGGCGGAAAGTTTGAAGTTTAGAAATATATTAACTGTTTTTGTACTTGTTTTAATGTCTGCTGTATTAGTTGCTTGTGGTGGGGGAGAATCAGAGGAAGGCACAGGTAATGGCAAAAAAGCTAAGATTGCGATTGGGCCAATTGGAAGTGAATCTAATAGTATTTCAAAAATAATGCTAGAAGCACATGGCATTGAAGATGATGGATATGAAGAATATGAAGAGGGTTTTGGTGATGCTGCGGATCTAGTTCAAGATGGTAATCTTGATGTGTCAATGGGTGTTCTAGGACTACCAAATGGGAGTATTGAAAGTTTACAAGCATCGACA
The DNA here is from genome assembly GCA_035301645.1 of Pseudogracilibacillus sp. Classification (GTDB taxonomy): domain Bacteria; phylum Bacillota; class Bacilli; order Bacillales; family Amphibacillaceae; genus Pseudogracilibacillus. Next base: position 19,375 of record DATGTX010000083.1, read on the forward strand.
GGCGATGTGGTAATGGTTGGTTTAGAAGACGATGCAATTGATACAATTGAAAGTGAATCAGATTACAAACGTCATACGATTCCTGCTGACAGTTATGAATTTTTAGAAGATGATGTTGAAACAGTAGCTGCATATGCCGTATTAGTTGGTAACACAAACACGATTGATGATGAATTAGCATATGATTTAGCTAAAACAATGGTTGAAAAGTCAGATGATATTACACACGCTCAAGCTGAAGACATGACTTTAGAGAATGCGTTGAACGGAGCAGAAGGTATGCCGATTCATCCAGGTGCGAAAAAGTACTATGAAGAGCAAGGACTTACTGTTGATAATCCAGAAGCAGAAGTTACTGCAAAAGAATCTGACCGCAAATCTGAGTATGTTTTAGGTTCAGGAAGTCAAGGTGGAACATATTACCCACTTGGTGGAGAAATAACGACAGTTTGGAATAATAATTTAGATTCAAATTATACAAACGTAGAAACAGGTGCTTCTTTAGAAAACCTAGGCCAGATTAACAATGATGAAATGGACCTCGGTATGACAGTACATGGTACATTGTTAAGTGCTTTAGATGGTGAGGGCGATTTGGGGGGCGCAGATATAGATAATATTGCATTTATTGGTCATATTTATCCAGAAGTCGTGCAAATCGTTACAAGAGAAGGATCAGGATACAAAACATTAGGTGATTTAAAATAAAATAAATAATATTAATTGATTAGAGAGAAAAGAGACTATGTGCTCTTTTCTTTCTTTATTATTAATTAGCAAAATACATAGGAGTTGAACAAATGGCAGACAATATAGAACATAAAGATCCTGCTAAGACAGAAGCTACAGCACAAGAAATGTTAGAAAAATATGATCGTGAAAGCAATTATCGGACTAATATAGGACGTTGGGCTTGGGTTGTCACTTTTATTGGTGTTGCCTTCACTATTTTTCAGCTTTATGTAGGATATTTTGGAACTTTACCTTCGCAAAAGCAAGGTGCGATTCATTTAGGAACGGCATTAGGCTTAGTGTTCTTACTTTATCCGGCAAAAAAGGGGCTTCAAAATACACAAAAGACAATCCCTTGGTATGATGTTATTTTAGCATTTAGTGCAATGTTTGTTACTTATTATAAAATTTTGCAATTTGATGCACTTAGACAAAGTAGAATATTGGGTTACGACTCAATAGAAACTTTAATTTCATTATTCGGGATTATTTTATTATTAGAAGCGACTCGAAGAGCAGTTGGATTACCAATTGTAATTGTTGCGTTATCAATGATAGCTTATGCGCTGTTTGGAGATTTAATTCCTACAAAGGTACTTTCACATCAAGGGTTTGATTATTCACGAATTACAAATGTTTTGTGGTTCCAGGATAGTGGTGTATTTGGTACCCCGATACAAATCTCAGCGAAATTTATCTATTTATTCTTATTTTTTGGAGTAATGTTAGTGCACACAAATATAGGAAAGTTCTTTAATGATCTTGCTTTCTCATTAACCGGTAGATTTACGGGTGGGACTGCCAAAGCTGCGGTTGCAGCAAGTGCTTTACAAGGAATGGTTTCAGGAAGCTCTGTTGGTAATACGGTTGCCTCTGGTTCATTTACCATTCCAATGATGAAAAATGCAGGCTTTAAACCCGAATTTGCAGCTGGTACTGAAGCGGCAGCTTCGACTGGTGGACAATTAATGCCACCTATTATGGGAGCAGCTGCATTTATAATGATGGACTATGTGGGCGTATCTTATTCAGTTATCATGGCTTCTGCTATTATACCTGCAATTTTATATTTCACTGGTATTTTTATTGGAACACATTTTGAAGCGAAAAAATTAAATATTTTAGGCTTACCAAAGTCAGAATTGCCTAGCTTTAAAAAATTAATGATAAAAAATGGTTTTATGTTATTACCACTTATCTTAATTATTGGAACAGTTATGGTGGGTTATACACCACAAAGAGCTGCAATAATCGGTATTTTAACAGCTTATTTAGTGAGCTTAATTCGTAAAGATACGCGTTTGTCATTTAAGAAATTAGTCCATGTTTTTGAGCAAGGTGCACGTGTCGCTTTACCAGTAATTGCTGCAGTAGCTACAGCCGGTATTATTGCTGGAGTTGTAAGTATTACAGGTCTAGGTGCTAAATTTGCAGCAGGAATTATTTCTTTATCAGGTGGAAGTTTATTCTTAGCGCTTATTTATACAATGATTGCTTGTTTAGTTTTAGGTATGGGACTTCCAACAACAGCCAATTATGTGGTAACAGCAACTGTTGCTGCTCCGGCACTGATTAATGGATTTGATTTACCGCCCATTTCGGTACATATGTTTGTATTCTATTTTGGAATCGTTGCAGACATCACGCCACCTGTATCTTTAGCAGCTTATGCTGGTGCAGGAATTGCAAGGGCAAACCCGTTTATGAGTGGAGTAGGTGCTGTGAAATTAGCAATTGCTGCATTTATCATCCCTTATGTATTTATTTACAATCCGATATTAGTCTTAGTTGATGCCACAGCAGTTAGTTTAATAATCGGTATTATTACAGCGGTATTAGGTATGATAGGTATTAGTGGTGCCATGATTGGTTACTTTAATAATAAGACAACGATAATAGAACGGCTAGTATTATTTACTGGCGGATTATTTTTAATCGTTCCAGAATATATAAGTAGTATAATAGGGATTGTTCTATTAGTTGTTGTTTGGATTATACAAAGCAAACGTCCAAAAGAAAAAGGGCCAGAAAACAAAGAAATTGCACAAATATAAAGTAGAAAATTACACAGATTGTAAATGAAGAAATAAAGGAGTAAAAAGTGTTTAAAATAAAAGAAGAAATTAAATTAATTGCTATTGATATGGATGGAACACTTCTTAATACAAATAATCAAGTTAGTTCATACACCAAAAAAGCTATAACACGTGCTCAAAATGAAGGTATTAAAATAGTTTTAAGTACAGGCCGACCATTGTCATTTTGTTATGATTATCATTCAGAATTAGGATTGACAACAGATCTTGTGACAGCAAATGGAGCTCAAATTTGGACTTCCGATAAACAACTACTTACGGAACGCACATTCGAAAGTAAATTTGCTGAAGAATTATGGCAGTATGGTGATATGAATGATTATTATATGTGGATGGTCGCTACACAAGAGATGTTTAGAAATAGTTCACGGCCAATAAATTTTCATGAACACAAATGGATTAAACTAGGTTTCGGTAGATTAAATAAAGAACAAAAAGACTCTGTCTTTGTAAAAATGCTGGAATATCCCGAATTAGAAGTAACCAGTTCCTCCAGGTCAAATATTGAAGTTAATGATCGACATGTTAATAAAGCAAGTGGATTAAAAGTAATCTGCGATCGCTTAGGAATCACATTTGATAATATGATTGCAATAGGTGATAGCTTAAATGATAAATCAATGTTGGAAGCGGCTCAGATAGGAGTTGCTATGGGAAATGCCATTCCGGAAATTAAAGAAGTTTCCAATGTTATAACAGATACAAATGATGCAGATGGTGTAGCAAAAATAATCAATCATCTTTTAAATGAGTTATAAAATAAATTTTTTGCAAACTTTCTTTATTTTTAGAAAAAGAGTATAATAGACATAGTATCGAAAGGAGATGTTGTTGTGTCTTTTTCTCGTGGACGAAAAGAACCATTACCAGAAGTTGAAACTAATATTTGGTCATGTACGAATGAAGATTGCCAAGGTTGGATGAGAGAATCATTTAGTTTTAACGAAACTCCTAAATGCCCACTCTGTCAATCTGAAATGAAAGAAGAAGTGAAAATGTTACCAGATCTTGGCTAACATATTATTATAGGATATTTGGAAAAAAGTGCGCAAAGTTAAACGTTATTTTCTACCGTAAGTAGAACATATTCTATTTTAAAAATGTATAAGTTTAACTTTATATAATAATCGGAATATCCTAATTATCTAATAGATATGAATAATGTCATAGAGAATTTGACTTAGTCAAATTCTCTATTTTTATATAGTAAAATTATCATTTTAATGTTATTATTATATATGTAAGCGTTAGCATTATATAAAGTGGAGGGATGTAGATGAGGTACGCTAATCCAAATACAGAAGGTTCTGTTGTAAGTTTTAAAGAAAAGTATGATAATTTTATAGGTGGAAAATTTGTGCCACCCGTTAAAGGAAATTACTTTGATAATGTTTCGCCAGTAACAGGTGAAGTATTCTGTCAAGTCGCACGTTCCACTAAAGAAGATATAGAATTTGCAGTTCAAGAAGCTACTAAAGCAAAAGACGCGTGGGGAGAGACATCTCCAGCAGAAAGAGCTATTGCTTTAAATAAAATAGCAGATGTAATTGAAGAAAATCTTGAGTTACTAGCAGTTGCTGAAACTTGGGATAATGGTAAAGCAGTTCGTGAGACTTTAAATGCTGATATGCCTTTAGCAGTAGATCATTTTCGTTATTTTGCAGGAGCAATTCGAGCTCAAGAAGGCGGATTAAGTCAATTAGATAAAGATACGGTAGCATATCATTTTCATGAGCCACTAGGTGTGGTTGGTCAAATTATCCCTTGGAATTTCCCTATTTTAATGGCAACATGGAAAATTGCTCCAGCTTTAGCAGCTGGTAACTGTATCGTTTTAAAACCTGCTGAACAAACACCTGCCTCGATCATGGTATTAATGGAATTAATTCAAGACATTTTACCACCAGGTGTATTAAATATAGTAAATGGTTTTGGTGTCGAAGCAGGAAAGCCATTAGCTACAAATCCAGGCATATCAAAAATTGCGTTTACAGGAGAAACAACAACTGGTCGTTTAATTTTACAGTATGCTTCAGAGAATATTATTCCAGCAACTGTTGAGTTAGGTGGAAAATCACCTAATATATTCTTTAAGGATGTTATGGATGAAGATGATGGTTTCTTAGATAAAGCAATTGAGGGGTTTGTAATGTTTGCTTTAAATCAAGGGGAAGTTTGTACTTGTCCTTCACGTGCGATGATACATGAGTCCATCTATGATGAGTTTATGGAAAAAGCGTTAGAACGTGTTAAACAAATAAAAATAGGACATCCCCTTGATACAGATACAATGATGGGTGCACAAGCGTCAACTGAACAATTGGAAAAAATAAAGTCGTATCTTGATATAGGTAAAGAAGAAGGTGCGGAGTTACTAACTGGTGGAAATATAAATAAGTTATCTGGAGAATTAGAAAGTGGTTATTATGTAGAACCAACTGTATTTAAAGGAAATAATAAAATGAGAATTTTCCAAGAAGAGATTTTCGGTCCAGTTTTAGCAGTCACAACATTTAATGATGACGATGAGGCACTTGAGATTGCTAATGATACTTTATATGGATTAGGTTCAGGAATATGGACACGTAATATAGATAAAGCTTATCGTTTTGGTCGTGGCATTCAAGCTGGACGTGTGTGGACTAACACTTATCATCAGTACCCAGCACATGCAGCCTTTGGTGGATATAAAAAGTCTGGTATAGGTCGTGAAAATCATTTAATGGCTTTAAGTAATTACCAACAAACCAAAAATATGCTTGTTAGTTATAGTGAAGGGCCTCAAGGCTTCTTCTAAAAGGTGGTGAATAGTATGGTCGATTTAGTTGTAGCAACAGATGCTGCTCTTGAGCTAATCGAAAAATTAAAAAACATTCACGGACCACTTATGTTTCACCAATCAGGAGGGTGTTGTGACGGCAGCGCCCCAATGTGTTATGAAGAAGGTGAATTAAGAGTAGGAGATTCAGATATCTTACTCGGAGAAATCGGAGACACCCCATTTTATATAGCTAAAGATCAATATGAATATTGGAAACATACTCAATTAATAATTGATGTTGTTGATGGTAGAGGTGGGATGTTTTCCCTAGAAGGACCAGAAGGAAAACGATTTTTAACGAAATCAAGGGTGTTTACTGAAGAAGAGAAAACTGTACTATAACAATAAAATAAAATATATAAAAAGTCGCTAAAAAATTAATTTTAGCGACTTTTTTACTGTTATATGATAACCTTAATATTAAGTAGTTTCTTATGTAGAAAGGTTAGGTGTTATTTAATGAGTGGACAAATTGATTACTTTGTAAGGGGATACACAGGTTTTGGAGAAGTGAACTATATTGAATCCAATGCCAAAGAGATAAAAGACATATTTATTTTAAAAGCTGCTAATGAAAAAACAGCGACCTTATTTCTAAAGGAATTTATTAAGTTGATTGATGATGACACAGTAATTGAAGTTATTGAACACCCAGATTTTACCCAAGCATTGGACGGTGTAATTATTCGTGAAAAATCACTTGCAATTTTAACCACACCTTTTATTAAGTGCGTTTCTAGTCATTCACACTTGATAGACTTAACTAAGTATACTAAGCTTCCAGTGAGATTTATTGCTAAAGAGCGAAAGTCGATTGTAGAAAAAGCAATAAGTCATTTCTCTAAAAGTTTAGAGATTCATCAAGAGTTAAAAAGGATTAATAAAGAAGAAATAGATTTCAAAATTGCTGATGAAATAATTAATAATTTTATAGATAAAGAAATTAATATTCAACCTAATTTAGACAAAGACACGCACGTATATGAGCGAATGTTGGGAATTAATAGGGATGAAGGAATTACGGATGGCAAAAGTGATTTAATAACATCAATAAAAAATAAAGTTTATTTAAAAGGGTCACCTAGAATAGGCAAATCGTATTTTATGAAGCAAGTAATGAATGAAGTTACTAATAAAGGGTATGATATAGAGGTGTATAGATGTCCTTTTAATTCGGATTGTATTGATATGGTGATTATTAGAGAAATGAATTATTGCATAGTTGCCTGTAGATTAAACGAGTCACATAAAGAGAAAGATCATGTTATTGACTTACAAGAAATTGTAAGTAACGATGCACATTCTGAAGAAGATAAAAATTTATTCAAGCAATTGAATGAAAATTGTAATGAAAGTTATAATTTAGGCGTGACTGAACTATCTAAATTACAGAAATTCGCTGGTTCAATTGAAAACAGTGAAATAGAATTAACTAACAATGAAGTTGAAAAGATATTAAAGGATTATAAAGTAAATTATTAAAAGATGTATTGCAATTATTCAGAATATATTGTAAAATTAGACAACTAAAGAAATTCTCTTATCTAAAGATTAGGAGGTGGATAAATGGTAACTGTTAAATTATTAAAACCATATTATATTAAAATGAGCGCAGATTATATTAGGGTTATTCTAGCTTATCAGTATTTTTCATTATTGATAAATAATCAAGTTTACCATTTTATTCCCGTTGAAGGTAAAGAAATTCGTATAAATAGAAAGACTAAACAAGTTGTCAATACAGAGACGAAGTTTGCTTTCCAAAAAGGGAATGATACTATTTATATCACTATGAAAAAGTTAACTTCCTTAACAGACTTTATGGACCAATTAACTAATATAGTAGAGCCTTATTATACTGACGATATTAGTAAGTTAGAAGACGAAAAAAATAAAAATATATTTAATGAAATAGAAAGAGATAATATTTTAAGATTGATTGACCGAGCTTTAGATGAAAAAGATCAAGCGAGTTTTAATTATCTTATTGAATTATTATAAACAAAAAATTCACTCTTAATCAGAGTGAATTTTTTGTTTTCTTAAATCGATTAAAACATCTGTTACTTTTTCAGCAACCATCGAACTAGCACCTTCATTTTGCACTTCTTCGACCATCATAGCAATCACAATGTTTTGTTGGTCATCTGGATAACCAACAAACCAACCATTTTCATTACCACCTTTTCCGAGCGCAGATTTCAATTCTGCCGTCCCTGTTTTACCAGCTATCGGAAAATCGGCTTTTTTAGCCACTTTTGCGGTACCATCAGTTACAACAGTGCGTAAAGATTTTTGTAACATTTTAGCTTGCTCTTTAGAGAGTAAATCTTCTTTCCACACTTCTTTTTTATCTGATTCTAGAATTCTTGGTTTAAACATCGTACCATCATTTATGATCGGTGCGTAACTAGAAGCGAGATGGAGTGCACTCATTTCTATTTGTCCTTGTCCATAACTCGTATGGGCTAATAAAGCTTCGTCAGACAAATTACCATCCCGTGAAATACTAGATTGTTTAATAGGATATGAAGTAGGCATATCAGAATTAAAGCCAAATTCCTTTAAACCATTTGCAAATTTATCGCCACCCATGTCTACAGCCTGCATGGCAAAGTAAATGTTATCAGATTTAACGAGCGCGTCATTTAAGTCTACAGGCGATTCTGTAGTAGAGACTCTTTTTACTTTCGAACCACCCCAGTTATCTTTTGTCCATGTTAAACCGTTAATTTCTATTCCTTTATCAGGGTCAATTGTTTTGTTTTTCAACCCAATTGCTGCTGTAATCGGCTTAATAACGGATCCAGGCGCAAATGTTGAAGAGAAACGGTTAATTAAGGGTAGTTTGGGATCGTTTTCTAGTGCTTTTTGTTGATCCTGATTTAGACCAAAGACTAAATCGTTCGGCTCAAATGCTGGACTGCTTACTAAAGCTAAAACTTCACCTGTTTTAGGGTCTATTGCACTTGCTGTTCCAGCTTTACCAGCAAATGAATCAAAGATATCTTCTTGAATATTAACATCAATAGCTAAAGAGATAGATTCACCATCTTTAGCAGGTTTTTCAGCTAAGGTTGTTTCTGAATCTTCATCTTCTTTTAATACAGATACTTTTATACCAGATTTTCCTTTAAGTTCTTTTTCATATAATTGCTCTAATCCTCGTTTACCTATTATATCTCCTTCTTTATAACCTTTATTGTTTTCAATATCGTCAGCATTGACATTACCAACATAACCAACTAAATGAGCAGCAGCGGGTCCTAAGGGATAGGTTCTCACATCAACTTCCTTTTTAGCGGCAGCTGGTATCTCTGCTATTTGGTTTAACGTCGATGAATCATCTTTTTGGATCTTTTTTAAAGGGACAAATAAATTATCTTCAACCCAAGGTTGATCTAATAAGCTATCGATTTTTTCAACAGAGATATTGAGTAAATTAGCAAGTCGTTGCTTTTCGTATTTCTCATCTGAAAAGTTGTTGGGGATAATCCCAATTTCGTAAGATACATCATTTAACGCAAGTGGCATATCATTACGATCTAATATGTCACCGCGAATTGGTGGTACTTGATTAATTGAAATTTTACCACCGTTTTTTAATTCTGGAAATATTAGACCTGGATCCCAATTAGCTTTCCATGCTGCTTTCTCATCTTTTGTTTTATCTTCATAAGTGAATGTAAGATTTTCTGAGAAAGAAATAGGGCCTGCAGAACTATCTAAGGATACTTCTATAGGAATATCTACTTGTTTGTCAGACTTTTTTATTTCATTTTTAGTAGGCACTTTATATGAGACATCTAAGTTTTTTACTTCTATATCTTTATATACTTTTTCATAACGGTCAACGAAATCTTCTTTAGAAAATGCATTTTTACTTTCAGTACTTATTAAATTATACATATCAGAGAATTCTTCATCGTTCCAATGGGTGAAGTATGTTTCAACGTCTTTTTCTAATTGTGCTGAGCTAGAGCATGCTATAGTGAAAGAAGCTATTAACAAAAGTAGTAAAAATAAAATTAATTTCCTCATAATGCACTCTCCTAACTTCAATTAAAATCTACTAATAAATAGTATACCATTTATATAGGTGCAACTCTAAAGAGAATGTGTTAAAATAAATAAAATATTTGTGTTCAAAATAAGATAAATTAGGTGAAAATAGTGGATTTAAGAAAACAAGAATTAGCTTCAACATTAAAAGAATTAATCATAGCAACGGAAAATAAAGAAATATCGACTTCGGAACAATTTTTAAATCGATTAATTGATGAAATACAAACAAAAAAGATTATCAATTTAGAAAATAATTATTGAATCGAACTAATTAAAAAAGGTGTGTCAAAGTGAAAATAATTAAAACAAACAACTATGATGAATTGAGTAAAAAAGGTGCTGAGTTATTAATTGAAGAAATCAAAAAAGTAGAACGTCCTGTCATCGGATTAGCTACTGGGTCTACACCAGAAGGATTGTATAATGAAATTATTAAATTTCACAAAAAAACTAAGTATTCATTTAAAAATGTTTATTCGTTTAATTTAGATGAATATATTGGTTTAGCAGAAGACAATGAAAATAGTTATCATTACTATATGAATGAGAAGTTGTTCAATCATATAGATATACCTTTAGCCCAAGCATATGTACCAGATGGGATGGCAGAGGATTTAAAATCAGAATGTACAAGATATGAAGAAGCGATTAAAGCATTAGGCGGTATCGATATTCAATTATTGGGTTTAGGTGTTAATGGACATATTGGCTTTAATGAGCCTGGAACGTCATTTGATTCCCGGACACAAATTATTACATTAGAAAAATCAACACGAAATGCTAATGCACATTTCTTTTCTTCAGGAGGGGAAGTGCCAGAAAAAGCAATTTCAATGGGTGTCCAATCAATTATGGATACTAAAAAGATAGTCCTTTTAGTTTCAGGTAAGAATAAAGCTGCTGCGTTAAAAAGGTTTCTAACAGAAGATGTAACAGAGGATTTTCCTGCCACTATTTTACACAAACATCATGATGTAACGGTTATAGCCGACAAAGAAGCGTTATCAGAACTGGAATAAGCTATCAAAAGCTTATTTCAGTTCTTTTTTATACATTTGTCTCTACATACTTTTGGTCAACTTTTTTAATAACTGCTTGATCACTTGTTATATTAGTTATCCAATCTAAAAAAATATCAAGATTATTGATGTTCACATACACAATTATTTCAACGTTTTCTAAGTAATTAATACTATCTATAATATGTTCTGAATTGCGTAAGCCATTTTCTATAGTGCCAAGTAAAGGATATTTAATCGTAACTGCATAACCCTGCATCCGCTGTCTTTTTACCACGCCAGTTTTTTTTATTGCTTCTGAAGTGGTCGTTCCGTATGCTCTAATCAAGCCGCCCGCACCTAACTTGATTCCTCCAAAATATCGCGTGACGACAACTACTGTATCTTTTAATTGTTGTTTTTTCAAAACTTCTAACATGGGAACTCCTGCAGTACCGCTAGGTTCTCCATCATCATTAGCTTTTTGTATTTCATCATATTTACCTATCAAATAAGCTGAACAATTATGTGTCGCATCATGATGCTTTTTTTTAATATCTTTGATAAAGTCTTGTGCAGCATCTTCTGTTTCCACTCTTTTTATGTAACCAATAAACCGCGACTTTTGAATAATAACTTCTTCAGAGCCGTATTTGTTTACGGTAAAATATTCGTCTAACATTATAATAACCTCCAAATAATACATTTAAATTTAGTTATGTGTATAATTGTATCATAGTCTTATGATTAATATAATTTGATTAAGTTGACTAAATTTAAATGAAGTTATGAATGAAGGAGTTATCCAATGAAAATAGCATTAGTTACAGATAGTACGTCATATTTACCGGAAGAAATATTAAAAAAATATAATGTGTCTGTTATTCCATTAAACGTAATATTTGAAAATGAGTCATACCGTGAAGGAATAGAAATGACAACTGAAGAGTTTTATGAAAAGGTCAAGTCGGAAGAAAAGCTACCAACCACATCACAACCCTCAATAGGTGAATTAGTTAACTTATATGAAACTTTAAGTAAAGAGCATGATGCAATAATCTCTATTCATATTTCAAAAGCGCTTAGTGGTACATATGAAGCATCTAAGACGGCTGGGCAAATGGTTGAAAATGTCGAAGTCTATTCAGTTGATGCGGCTATTACTACAATGCCACAAGGCTTTTTAGTAATGGAAGCAGGTGAGATGATTCAGCAAGGAATGACACCAGAATCTATTGTTACTCGTTTAAATCAATTAAGTGAAAATATGCGTGCTTACTTTATGGTAGCTGATTTAGGTCACCTACAAAGAGGTGGACGTTTATCAGGTGCTCAAAAATTAATTGGTAGTTTATTAAATATTAAACCTGTCCTTTATATAACAGAAGGAGAAATAAGACCTTTCGAAAAGATTCGTTCAAAGAACAAAGCATTAAAACGAATTTTAGATTTACTTGAAAAAGACGCGATGAATAAATCAATTCAAAAAGTAGCATTTATTCATGCTAATAATGAATCAGGTGCATTAGACTTACAGAAAAAATTTAAAGATAAACATCCGAAGGTAGAAACATATGTAAGCTATTTTGGACCCGTTATAGGAACACATCTTGGAGAAGATTCATTAGGAATTGCTTGGTATTTTGAAAGTTAGTTAACAAAATACGCTAGGAGGCTATAATGAGAGAAAAGATTAAAAAAGTGATAAAAAAATTAGCAGGAGAGTCAAACGAGATTAAAGACTCTTCTAGCTATCGCTTATCCATCCCCCTTAAAATTTACCCATACGCTTTATTATACTGCGGAAAAATACTTACCAAAGATGAGCTGCTCATTTCAAAACAAAAACTAGACTATCTGATTAAAGAAAATTATTTCAAAGTTATATCTTCGATTAAACAAACAACAGATAATATAGAGTGTTTGCGTTGTAAAAATAATTATAAAGAATACTTTGCTATGATAGATTGTAAACGATGTTCCAAGACCCATCTATATTGCCGAACTTGCCTTCAAATGAATCGCGTTTTAGCGTGTGAATCTCTGTATTATTGGCATGATAAAACGATAATGTTTGAAGAGAAAGAACATGTGAATCAGTGGCAGGGTAAATTAACAAACGCTCAGCAATATGGAGCAGATAAAGCTGTTAGTGCGTTTCAGCGTCAAACTGATAAATTAATTTGGGCAGTTACAGGATCTGGTAAAACAGAAATTGTCTTTCCAGTTATTGCTCATGCATTAGAACAGGGAAAACGAGTATGTGTTGCAAGTCCCCGGACAGATGTGGTTAAAGAGTTTAGATTGCGAGTTAAATCCGCATTTAAAGATGTGTCAATTGCAGCTTTATATGCAGGTAGTGAAGAACAGGGTATAAATGCACAATTAATTATTTCCACAAATCACCAATTACTTCGTTTTAAAAGAACATTTGATTTATTAATTATCGATGAAGTTGATGCTTATCCTTATTCAAGCGATCAACGTTTAAAAAAGATTACTCAACGCTCTAGAAAAAAGCAAGGAACGACAATATATTTAACCGCTACTCCTAGTCGAGCATTAAAAAAACTTCCCACAGTATTTATATCGAGACGTTTCCACCAGCATTCACTGATTATCCCACAATTGAAATATAGTACTCAATTAAACAAAAGCTTGAAAGAAAAGCGTCTACCTCAAGAATTCATTCAAATTTTAAACACACGGAAAAAACCCCAACGACAATTACTCATCTTTGTGCCAACAGTAAAATTATCAACCGATTTAATTGAAGAGATTACTCGTTTATTAAAAAGCCAAAACTTAATAAAAAATAAAACAGAAGTTAAATCAGTTCACGCATCAGATGAAAAGCGTGGTGAAAAAGTTAATAAATTTAGAGAACAAAAAATATATTGTTTAATAACGACAACCATATTAGAAAGAGGAGTCACTTTTCCGTCGGTTGATGTGATTGTAATCCAAGCAGATAACCAAGTGTTTAACAGTGCAGGATTAGTACAAATATCTGGAAGAGCAGGAAGAAGTTCAGCAGATCCAATGGGGCATGTTTATTTCATAATAAATAACAATACTGAAGCAATTAAAAAAAGTATATTTGATTTAAAGTATATGAATAATTTAAAAGTGAGATGATATTATGAATTGCATTTATTGTTTTAAACAAATAGTCTCAGACTTATCTTGGGAGAATATTATTACAGGGATGAAAACTAGTAATTTATGTTTCGAGTGTACGCACTCTTTTATACCGTTAAATGGATTATTGTGTAAAAAATGTTCAGCAGAAACGAAAAGTGAGATTTGTGATGATTGTTTAAAGTGGTCGAAACTATATAACAATGAAGACGTGCTTACGAAAAATTACGCAGCTTTTAAATATAATGAATTTACACAAAATTTTGTAGCAAGGTGGAAGTATCAAGGCGATTTTATTTTAATTAAGGGAATAAAAGAATTGATTACACCTTATATAAAAGAAAACTTAAAACATTTTGATGAATCTTTCACAATCCTTCCAATACCTTTAAGTAAAGAAAGGCTAGAAGAAAGGGCATTTAACCAAGCGTTTTTATTAGCAGAACTCATAGGGAAAAGTGAAACAGCTATTTTAATTCGAAAAGATAATGAAAAACAATCGAAAAAAACTAAACAAGAAAGAATTAATACTATAAATTCTTTTAAGATAAATAAAAAAATTACAGGAAAAGTATTGTTAGTTGATGATATTTATACAACAGGCACTACATTAAGACATGCAGCAAGTTTATTAAAACAAAGTGGTGCGTCAGAAGTGAATTCGTTTACATTTATACGTGGTTAAAAAGTTGTATTTAAAATTTAATAATTAAAAAGCAGGAAAAAAGTACTAAAACAATGTATAATGAAAATTATAAATATATTTAAGGGGGACACTTATTATGAATTATAATATTCGTGGTGAGAACATCGAAGTTACTCAAGCAATAAGAAGTCATGTAGAGGACAAAATCGGCAAAATTGAAAGATATTTTGAAACACCTCCAACATCTGACGTGAATGTGAACTTAAGTGTCTATAATGAAGAACAACAAGTAGAGGTTACAATCCAAATGACTGATTTATTATTGCGCGCAGAAGAACAACATACAGATATGTACGCAGCAATTGATCTCGTCGTTGATAAGTTAGAACGTCAGATTAGAAAATATAAAACAAAAGTAAACCGTAAGTTTCGCCAAGAAGGTTCACCAAAACATGTTTTTGCGGAATTAGAAAAAGAACAGCGTGAACATGAACTTAATGAAGAAGCATCAGATGAAATCGAAATAGTTAGAACTAAAAGATTTAATTTAAAACCAATGGACTCAGAAGAAGCAATCTTACAAATGGATATGTTGGGACATCAGTTCTTTGTTTTCACAAATGCTGAATCTAATGATACAAATGTTGTGTATAAAAGAAGAGATGGAAAATATGCTTTAATTGAACCTACAAGCTAAAATTAACAGAAATCCGGAAATAATGCGGACAGTAGAGCGCTATTTTCTACCATGAAGCAAATATGTAGTGTAATTTTAAATTTCTGCATAATAATCTGGATACTCAAATTAACAATCTAGAATAATAAAACTAATTTAAACTAGCTTCAATTATCTTTATGCGATAATTGAAGCTAGTTTTTTTTATTTTTATAAGAAATGTATTAGTATTATTTTAGCAACAAAACTAAATTTTTAGATAATTATCGAAAGTTATCGAAAAATAAAATTAAAAGAACAAATATTATAGAAATGGTTCATAGTTCTTTGCAAAAACAGATAAATAAAGAAAAACAAGCAAAATTATTACCGAAAATACTGCTAAAACAGGATTTTATCGATTGGTCAATGGTTTATACTATATGGTATAAATAAACTATGTAGAAAGGAGGAAAGTTAAACCTCTTCATGCAATAATAATTTAAAACATGTATTATTTACCACACCTCAAAAGTAGAAAGGCCAGTCATCTCTTCATGACTGGCCTTTCAATACGTTTAGAGTTAAATCACGGAAATTGTGAATAATAGGTAAAAAATGCTATAATGAATGTTGATAAATTTAACTTGAGGAGACTTAAATAATGAGTAATTTACTTAAACGTATATTTGGAGATGGAAATAAACGTCAACTTAAAAGAATTCAATCAATCGTAGATAAAGTAGATATATTAGAAGACGAAATGAATAAAATATCTGATGAAGAATTAAAGAATAAAACAAATGAATTTAAAAAACGCCATAAAGATGGTGAATCTTTAGATGACTTAGCTCCAGAAGCTTATGCTGTAGTAAGAGAAGCATCACAAAGAGTACTAAACATGCGTCCTTTTGATGTCCAAATCACAGGCGGTGTTGTGCTAAATGAAGGCAATATAGCTGAAATGAAAACAGGTGAAGGTAAAACATTAGCTTCAACTTTACCTGCTTACCTAAATGCACTATCGGAAAAAGGCGTGCATATAATTACTGTAAACGAGTATTTAGCTGAACGTGATTCTAATGAAATGCGTCCTCTTTACGAAGCCTTAGGCCTGACGGTCGGCCTCAATATAAACGGTGTCGGAAGAGAAGAAAAACGAGAAGCTTATGAGTGTGATATTACCTACGGAACGAATAATGAGTTTGGTTTTGATTACTTGAGAGATAATATGGTTTTATACAAAGACCAAATGGTTCAACGTCCGTTAAACTTTGCAATTATTGACGAAGTGGATTCAGTTTTAATTGATGAAGCTAGAACCCCATTAATCATTTCAGGTAGTGCTGAAAAGTCAGCAAATTTATATGAACAATCAAATGCGTTTGTGAGAACTCTTAATCAAGAAAATGACTATACTTATGATGTGAAAACAAAAGGAGTTCAATTAACTGAACAAGGAATTACTAAAGCTGAAAACTTTTTTAAAATTGAAAACTTATTCGACCTTGAGAATGTAACATTAACGCATCATATTAATCAGGCTTTACGTGCTAATGTTTCAATGCATAGAGATACTGACTATGTCATTGAAGAGGATAGTGTTGTTATTGTTGACCAATTTACCGGACGCCTTATGAAAGGTCGTCGTTACAGTGATGGTCTTCACCAAGCTATTGAAGCAAAAGAAGGCATGAGAATTCAAAAAGAAAGTATGACGTTAGCGTCAATCACGTTCCAAAATTATTTCAGAATGTATAATAAACTTGCAGGGATGACAGGAACCGCAAAAACTGAGGAAGAAGAGTTTAGAAACATATATAATATGGACGTTATTTCGATTCCAACAAATAAACCAATTATAAGAGATGACCGTGCTGATTTAATTTATAAATCTATGGATGCTAAATTTAATGCAGTCGTTGCTAAAATCAAAGAGTTAAATGAAACAGGGCAACCAGTCTTAGTCGGTACGGTTGCTGTAGAAAGTTCTGAACATATTTCTGAATTACTAAAAAAATCGCGTGTAGCACATAATATATTAAATGCTAAAAACCATTACCGTGAAGCGGAAATTATTGAAAATGCTGGACAAAAAAACTCAGTTACAATTGCCACTAATATGGCTGGACGTGGAACGGATATTAAACTAGGTGAAGGTGTTATAGAATTAGGTGGTCTAGCTGTAATCGGTACGGAGAGACATGAATCCCGTCGAATTGATAACCAGCTACGAGGACGTGCAGGTCGTCAAGGAGACCCTGGTATGTCACAATTTTATCTTTCAATGGAAGATGAATTAATGAGAAGGTTTGGTTCAGATAATTTACGAGCAATGATGGACCGTTTAGGGATTGAAGAAGATGAACCAATAGAAAGTAAAATGGTCTCTCGTGCTGTAGAATCAGCACAGAAACGTGTAGAAGGTAACAACTTCGATTCACGTAAAACTATTCTTTCATATGACGATGTACTAAGAGAACAACGTGAAATTATTTACGAACAAAGAAAAGAAATAATTGAATCAGATAGTAATGTTCGGAAAATTGTTGAAGGCATGATTGAAACAACGATTAATCGTATTGTTGATATAAATACTTCCGACGAAGAAATAGAAAACTGGAACATACAAGCTATAATTGATTATGTAAATAATAGATTGCTTGATGAAGGTGATATTACACTTGATCAATTAAGTGACGATGAACCAGAAGAAATTAAATCTTATATTTTAAACAAAGTCATTGAACGATATGATGAAAAAGAAGAAGAATTAACGGAAGATCAAATGCGCGAATTTGAAAAAGTTATTTTACTACGTGTTGTTGATACGAAATGGATGGACCATATTGACCAAATGGATCAGCTTCGCCAAGGTATTCATTT
This sequence comes from Pseudogracilibacillus sp., assembly GCA_035301645.1. Taxonomy (GTDB): domain Bacteria; phylum Bacillota; class Bacilli; order Bacillales; family Amphibacillaceae; genus Pseudogracilibacillus. Next base: position 37,415 of record DATGTX010000083.1, read on the forward strand.
AAGAGCGTATGCACAAAATGACCCATTAAGAGAGTATCAACTAGAGGGTTATAATATGTTTGAAACGATGATTATTAGTATTGAAGAAGAAGTGGCGCATTATATATTCAAAGCACAAATTAGAGAGAATTTAGAGAGAGAAGAAGTCGTAAAAGAAACAAAAGCAGTAGCTGCAAATGATGGTAAAGAAGAAAAGAAAAGAAAACCATTTGTTAGAAAAGAAAATATTGGAAGAAACGACCCTTGTCCATGTGGAAGTGGTAAGAAATACAAAAATTGTCATGGACAATAAGTCATTCAAATTTGGAGTTGGTAAAAATGGATTTAACAGAAATTAAACAAGAAATAGATAAAATGGACGAGCGTATTACAGACTTTAGGGGGTCTCTTTGACTTAGATAAAAAAAGGTCAGAGATTGCTAATCTTGAAGAAAAAATGACACATCCAGGCTTTTGGGATGATAATGATGCAGCTCAAACAATCATTCATCAATTAAACAGTCTCAAAAGCAATGTTGAAAGATATGAAAAAATAAGCCGTCGTTTAGAAGACAGTATTGCACTTTATGAAATGGTTAAAGAAGAAAATGATGAAGAGTTAATTGAAGAATTAGACAATGAAGTCGAAAACTTAATTAAAGTGATGAATGATTATGAATTAGAAATGCTTTTGAGTGAACCTTATGATGCAAATAACGCAATTTTAGAATTACATCCCGGTGCAGGTGGGACAGAATCTCAAGATTGGGCTAGCATCATGCTGAGAATGTATCAGCGTTGGGCAGAGAAGCGAGGGTTTAAAGTTGAGACACTAAACTATATTCCTGGAGATGAAGCGGGAGTTAAAAGTGTCACACTTTTAATTAAAGGACATAATGCTTATGGTTATTTAAAGTCAGAAAAAGGTGTTCATCGACTAGTTAGAATTTCACCATTTGATTCTTCTGGGAGAAGACATACTTCATTTGTATCATGCGAAATAGCACCAGAAATGCCAGATAACGTTGAAATAGAAATAAACACTGAAGACATTCATGTGGACACTTACCGGGCTAGTGGAGCAGGAGGTCAGCATGTAAATACAACTGACTCAGCTGTAAGAATTATTCATGAGCCAACAGGAACAGTAGTAACAAGTCAACAAGAGCGTTCGCAATTGAAAAACAGAGATTTAGCTATGAAAATGTTGAAGTCCAAACTTTATCAATTAGAGATTGAGCGTCAAGAAGAAGAAGTAGCAGCATTAAGAGGTGAGCAAAAAGAAATTGGTTGGGGAAGTCAAATCAGATCTTATATATTTCACCCATACTCAATGGTAAAAGACCATCGTTATAATTTGGATATTGGTAATGCTCAGGGTGTAATTGATGGAAATATTGATCCTTTTATTGATTTATATTTAAGGTCGCAAATTGACTAAATTAAGACAAATTTATGACATCAAGAGTAAAAGTTTTAAATATATTGGAAATAGGTTATAATGGGACCTGTTACATAAATTTGTATAGTTAGGGGGAAAAATAAATGAAAAAGTGGTTAATGGCTGTAATGTTCGGTGCTGTACTTGTTTTAGGTGCTTGTGGTGGAGACGACGGTGCTTCTGAAGAGCCAGCTGAAGAAAGCGGCGAAACAGTAGACGCAGGTGCGGGTGAAGATATTTACAAAGAAAGCTGTGCAAGCTGTCATGGTGGAGACCTTGAAGGTGGAGCAGGACCTACACTTGAAGATAATGGTCTTTCTGCAGATGAAATTGAGGACATTGTAGAAGAAGGACCAGGTGGAATGCCAGCAGGATTAGTTTCTGGTGATGATTTAACAGTACTAGCTGATTGGTTATCTGAACAATAATAGTTAATTAAAGAAAAAAAGAATTAGTTAATTTAAATTAACTAATTCTTTTTTTGTTTAAATAACCACGCTTTATTACAACTTGTTTCGAGTGAAATATAAACGTAATAAATCTGTAAGGGATAAAAGCAATCAAACATGATACAATAAATAGGATTTGAAAAGTGAAAAAAACTAAGCAACTTATAAAAATAGTAAAGGTGATTAAATATAATGATAAAATTAAAAGATGTATATAAAACATACCCTAATGGTGTAGTTGCATTAAATGGTGTGAACATTCATATAGAGCAAGGAGAATTCGTATACGTTGTTGGACCGAGTGGCGCAGGTAAATCTACATTTATTAAATTAATTTACCGTGAAGAAGTTCCGACAAAAGGAGATGTCATAATTGATGGGGTAGAAACGAATAAATTAAAAAGAAAAGAAATCCCATTTCTTAGAAGAGATATAGGCGTCGTTTTCCAAGATTTTAAATTATTACCACGTCTAACTGTTTATGAAAATGTAGCATTTGCCTTAGAAGTGATTGAGGAGTCACCTGATGCGATACGTGAAAGAGTGATAGAGGTCCTTGACCTTGTCGGCTTAAAAAACAAAGTGAAATCTTTACCACAAGAATTATCTGGTGGAGAACAGCAAAGGGTCTCAATTGCAAGAGCGATTGCAAGTAAACCTAAAATAGTTATCACAGATGAACCAACAGGAAACTTAGACCCAGACACATCTTGGGAAGTTATGCGGACATTAGAAGAAATAAATGCTAGAGGAACTACAATTATTATGGCTACACACAGTCAAGAGATTGTTAATACAATTAGGAAACGTGTTATTGGGATTGAAGATGGAATTATAGCACGAGATGATAAACAAGGGGAATATCGTTATGAAGTTTAGTACATTTATCCGTCATTTACGTGAAGGTTCAAAAAATATTGTTCGTAATGGTTGGATGTCAATTGCATCTATTGGTGCTGTAACAGTTACATTAATACTTGTCGGTACATTTGTTGCTTTAATGTTAAATCTTAATGAAATGACCAAAAAAGTAGAAAATGATGTGGAAATTAAGACATTAATTGATTCTCATGCTAATGATGAAGCGATTGCTTTAGTCGGGGAACAAATAGAGGAAATTAAAGAAGTAGATACGATTAGTTTTTCTTCTAAAAATGATGAATTAGAAGGATTAATTGAAAGTTTCGGTGATGAAGGTGAAGCTTGGGGATTATTTAAACAAGATAATCCATTGAACCACGCTTATGTTGTTAAAACTAAAGAACCACGTGACACCGAAAACGTTGCGAGTCAAATAGAAAAATTTGATAATGTTCATAAAGTTATTTATGGAAAAGATGTTGTCCCACAATTATTTAAATTTAACACATATGCAAGAAATATAGGACTTGCACTCATTGCAGGTTTAGTACTAACGGCTATGTTCTTAATTTCAAATACAATTAAATTAACAATTATGGCGCGTAGTGATGAAATTGGTATTATGAAATTAGTTGGAGCAACGAATGGATTTATAAGATGGCCATTCTTTGTAGAGGGCTTATTATTAGGGGTATTAGGTTCTATACTTCCAATTATCGTCATAGCAACCAGTTATTATTATGTGTACACAAACTTTAGTGACAAAATCACACTGAGTTTTGTAGACATCTTACCTTTCAATCCATTTATTTGGCAGTTATCCGCTATAATTTTAATAGTAGGAGCCTTTATTGGAGTGTGGGGTAGTGTTATGAGTGTTAGGAAATTCTTAAAAGTATAGAGATAGAGGGAGAGTATTTAAAAGTGATTAGATTCTTTAGTATCGTACTAACTGCAATTATGACTTTCAGTCTGCTTATTCCAACTTCAAACGCTTCAGCGGAATCAATTCAAGAATATGAAGAAAAAATAAAAGGACTAGATGAAGAAAAAGGTTCATTAAACAACAAAAAAGATAAAGTGAATAAAGAAAAAGATTCAGTTTCTAACAAAAAAGGAACAAATAAAAAAGAACAAGTTTCAGTTGAAGAACAACTGGAACTTATTACTAAAGAAGTGAATGAAACTGAAAAAAAGATAAAAGATAAAAATAATGAAATTAAAAAAACAAATGATGAAATCATCAAAATTGAAGCAGAGATAAAAGAATTGAAAGAAGAAATTAAAACTTTAGAAGAAAGAATTAAAGAACGTGAAAAAATGTTAAGCAATAGATTACAATCTATCCAAGAAGCTGGTGGGGAAGTTCAATTTATCGAAGTTATCTTAGGTGCCAAAAACTTCTCAGAATTAATTAGTAGATCTACGGCAGTTAACACTGTTATGGATTCTGATAAAACGATAATGGAAGAACATGCAGCAGATCAAAAAGCATTAGAAACAAAAGAAAAACAAGTACAAGAAAATAAAGAATCGTTAGAGAATAAAAAAGCAAATCAAATCACAGAGAAAGAAAAATTAGATGGCCTAAAAGAAAAACTAAAAGGCCAAAAGAAAGAACAAGATAAAATTAAATCGAAATTAAAAAAAGAATATGAAGAATTAGAGTATGCTGAATTAACACTTGAAGAAGAACAAAGTTTAATTGAAGGTGAAGCCTCTGCATTAGAGGAAGCAAAACAATTAGCCCAAGGTGAGATCGGAAAATTGGAAGAAGCAGAGCGTCAAAGAATTGCTGATGAAAAAGCTGCTAAAGAAAAAGAACGTAAGCAAGCAGAGCAGAAACAAGCACAGCAGAAAAAAGCACAGCAGAATAAAAGTAGTAGTAAATCTACAAGTGCTCCATCATCATCACAATCAAAAGAATCAGCACCATCACAATCAACAGTTGCATCTACGCCTTCGCCAAGTGGCGGATTTGCAAAGCCTACAAGTGGTAGCGTAACGTCTGAATTTAATCCAACACGGACACATCCTATTTCAGGTGTGGTTCGCCCACATAATGGGATAGATATAGGTGCAGGAACAGGAACTCCAGTTTCCGCTTCAGCATCAGGTGTCGTATCAACAGCAGGTGTGATGGGTGGATATGGAAATACAGTTATGATTTCTCATTACATAAATGGTAAAAGTTATACAACATTGTATGCTCATTTAAGTAGTATATCTGTAAGTAATGGACAAAAAGTGAGCCAGGGTCAAAACATAGGTGCAGTTGGAAGCACTGGTGCTTCAACCGGCCCACATCTTCACTTTGAAATTCATAATGGCGGTTTTGGTAGCCCAGTAAACCCAAGAAATCACGTAGGATTTTAAACAATCATAGAGAGATACCTTACTTTTTAAAAGAGTAAGGTATCTTTTTATTAATAAAAGAACTTATTCTGTTACTTATATAAGTTTGTGTTAAAATAGATAAAGAAGATTTACATAAGTAGAGGTGTTAATATGCGGATATCTAAAGTTAATTTAATATTATTGTTTATCAGTGTTTTTATTATAGGATTACTAGGCGCTTATTTTGGAGCGAATATCATTCAACCAAAAATGAGTAAAGAAAGTGAGATCACAACCGAGCCTGTTGAGGATATGGATAAAGTTGAGCAAGCATACGACTTGATAGAAAAACATTATGTTGAAGAAGTAGAAGGAAACGATCTAATTGAAGGAGCTATTCAAGGTATGTTAAGTACACTTGACGACCCTTATAGTACATATATGGATGAAGAAGCTATGGGGAATTTTAATGAACAAATAGAATCTTCATTTCAAGGGATTGGTGCTGAAGTAAGTATGGTTGAAGGTAAAGTTACAATCATTGCTCCAATTAAAGACTCACCTGCTGAAAAAGCAGGTTTAAAACCAAATGATCAAGTTTTAAAAGTTGATGATGAAGACTTAAAAGGGTTAGACTTAAATGAAGCCGTTGAGAAAATTCGTGGTGAAAAGGGCTCTAAAGTAACATTATCTGTTTTACGTGGAGAAAATGATTTTGAAGTAGAGTTAACGAGAGATGATATACCTGTAGAAACAGTTTATGCATCAAAAGAAAAAATTGACGGAAAAACAACCGGTGTGATAGAAATTACAAGTTTCTCTGAAGAGACATCGACTGATTTTGAAACAGAATTAGCTAAATTAGAAGACGAAAATATCGATGGATTAGTTATTGATGTAAGAGGTAATCCAGGTGGATTATTAGATTCTGTGGAAGATATGCTTAAAGAATTTATTCCTAAAGATACACCTTATGTACAAATTGAAGATAAACAAGGAAATAAAGAAAAACACTTCTCAGAATTAAAAGATAAAAAAGGATATCCAGTATCTGTTTTAATTGATGAAGGAAGTGCTTCAGCTTCAGAAATTTTAGCTGTTGCTTTAAAAGAAATTGGTTATGATGTGGTTGGGACAAATAGTTTTGGTAAAGGGACAGTTCAACAAGCAGTTCCTTTAGGTGAGAATGGGATGATTAAATTAACATTCTTTAAATGGTTATCTCCTGAAGGTAATTGGATACATGAAAAGGGTATTAAACCAACATTAGAAATTAAACAACCTGATTATTATTATGCCCATCCAATTAAAGTGGATAAACCATTTAAATTAGATCAATCTGATGATAATATTGAAATCGCGCAAACCATATTAGAAGGGCTTGATTATGAGTTAGATCGCGAAGATGGTTATTTCGATCAAAAAACTGTTGATGCAATTAAGAAATTCCAAACTGAAAACTCACTCAAAGTGTCTGGCGAATTAAATAAAGAGACTGCTAGTGCATTAGAAGTGAAAATTATCGAAAAAATTAGAAGTGGTCAAAATGATTTACAAATGGAAACCGCTCTAAAAGAATTATATAAATAAGTATGAATGAAGGTGAATTACTTGATAGAATTATGGCTAATAGAGATATTAAAGGCGATTGTTAAATTCTTTTTTAATCCTTTGTTTTATTGGTTTTTCATATTCGTATTTATTTTGGGTATATTTAGAATAAAACAAGAACGTTACTTTTTTGGTATAAAGGTATTCAATTTGTTCTATGACTGGAAAAGAGTCCTTTTCACATCGTTAATAAGTGGTCTTGTTTTATCTATTATTACAGTGGGCGCTGGGTTTGTTTTTAATTATGATATACTTTTTGTTTTATTAATTAGCACATTTATCATGAGCTTAAGCTTTAATCCAGCATACTTATCAGCAGTTTATACGATCGGTTTAACCTATGTTTTATTGTTATTCTTACCTTTATTAAATAGTAAAGTAGATTTTACATTTCACTTACCCGTGAATATACAATTTACTCACCTAACTATTTTATTAGGATTTTTTCTTATAGTAGAAGCGCTTGTGATTAAGAAGGTGAAAAATAATCAAATACCACCTTCTTTAAAGTTAAGTAACCGTGGAGTTTGGATAGGGACGTTAAACATGAAAAAAGCAATGCTTATTCCTGTTTTTGTTTTTATACCATCAGAGTCAATTGCTTTTATATCAGATTTTTTACCTTACTTTAGTATAGCTGAAACTAAGTATAGTTTATTATTATTCCCTTTTATGATTGGATATAATTATCAAATTATAAACGAACATGCTTATAAGGCTTCAAATAAAATTGCCAATAAAACACTGTTCTTAGGAATTATAATAGTTATACTAGCAAGTGTAAGTTTTTATATACCTACATTTTCATTCATTGCAATTTTGATTGCAATCATAGGTAAAGAATTAATGACAATTACCTTTAAACTGAAAAATAAAAAAGGTGAAAAGTATTACATTCCTTTAGATAAAGGTTTGCGAATATTAGCGATTATCCCAGGCACTCCTGCAGATAGATTAGAATTATTTGTTGGTGAAACAATCGTTAGAGTGAATAATAAAGAAGTTAATAGTGAAAGAGAATTTTATCGAGCACTGCAACATAAAAGTGCATCTTTTAAATTAGATGTGTTAAATAAAAACCAAGAAGTGAGATTTGTCACAGGATCATTGTATGAATTTGAAGATCATAACCTAGGGTTAATTTTTCCTAGCGAACCTTATAATTATCATTAAAGCTTTAACAGTCTGAAACTGTTAAAGCTTTTTGCGCTTCAAACATTTAAATAGAATGTTTGTTCGTTGTTTGATATAATTTAATTAGGTTATATAAACATTAAAAAAGTAATGGGGGTCTGATTTTACGTGGAAAATAAATTCGAATTACATTCATCATATGAACCACGTGGTGATCAACCAAAAGCAATTGAAAAGTTAGTGAGTAAAATAAATAATGAAGAACATCATATGACGTTGCTAGGAGCGACAGGTACTGGTAAAACATTTACAGTATCCAATGTTGTCGAAGAAATTAACAAACCAACATTAGTTATCGCCCACAATAAAACATTAGCAGGTCAATTATATAGTGAATTTAAGGAATTTTTCCCCAATAACGCTGTAGAATACTTTGTTAGCTACTATGATTACTATCAGCCAGAAGCATATGTGCCATCTACAGATACATTTATTGAAAAAGATGCAAGTATAAATGAAGAAATTGATAAATTAAGACACTCGGCCACATCAGCTTTATTTGAGAGAGAAGATGTGTTAATTGTTTCGAGTGTTTCTTGTATTTATGGTTTAGGTAATCCAGAAGAATATAAAGAGCATGTCTTATCTATTCGAGCAAATACTGAAATGAAGCGAGATGATTTGCTTAGAGCATTAGTAGAGATTCAATACACAAGAAACGATATTGATTTCAAACGTGGATCATTTAGAGTAAGAGGAGATTCGGTTGAAATAATCCCAGCATCAAGAGAACAACAAAGTTTAAGAATTGAGTTCTTTGGGGACGAAATTGATCGAATTAGAGAAGTTGATGCTCTAACAGGTGAGATACTAGGCGACCGTGAGCATGTTGCTATTTTCCCAGCATCTCACTTTGTAACAAGTGAAGAAAAAATGAAAATTGCTATCAAAAACATTGAAGCAGAACTTGAAGAGCGTCTTAAAGAATTAGAATCAGAAAACAAATTACTTGAAGCACAACGAATTGAACAAAGAACACGTTATGATTTGGAAATGATGGAAGAAATGGGTTTTTGTTCAGGTATTGAAAACTATTCAAGACATTTAACATTACGTGAAGCAGGAGCAACACCTTACACTTTAATTGATTTCTTTCCAGATGATTTTTTAATTGTTGTGGATGAATCACACGCTACTTTACCGCAAATTCGTGGTATGTTTAATGGAGATAGGGCAAGAAAACAAATGTTAGTTGACCATGGATTCAGATTACCTTCAGCACTTGATAATAGGCCTTTGCGTTTTGAAGAATTTGAAGAGAAAGCAAATCAATTAATTTATGTTTCTGCAACTCCCGGTCCTTATGAATTAGAACATACACCAGATATGATTGAACAAATTATTCGTCCAACTTGGTTACTTGACCCAGAAATTGAAATTAGATCAATTGAAGGGCAAATAGACGATTTAATTGGAGAGATAAATCAACGTTCTGTAAAAAATGAACGTGTACTAATTACAACATTAACAAAAAGGATGTCTGAAGACTTAACTGATTATTTAAAAGAGCTTGGTTTAAAAGTAGCTTATCTCCATTCAGAAATAAAGACTTTAGAAAGAATTGAAATTATTCGTGATTTAAGGTTAAAAAAGTATGATGTTTTAATTGGAATTAATTTATTAAGAGAGGGTCTAGATATACCAGAAGTTTCTCTTGTTGCTATATTAGACGCAGATAAAGAAGGCTTTTTACGTTCAGAACGTTCACTTATCCAAACAATGGGTCGTGCTGCGCGAAATGAGCATGGGCGAGTTATTATGTACGCTGATAAAATAACGGATTCAATGCAATATGCCATAGATGAAACGAACCGACGCCGTAATATTCAGGAAGCGTATAATATTGAACATAATGTTAAACCAACAACGATTAAAAAAGAAGTGCGTGGTTTAATTCAAGCTACGATAGCTTCTGAAGAAGGCGAGTTAGAATTAGATAAACTTTCTGAAATTGCCAAATTACCCAAGCGAGAAAAAATGGAAACAATCGAGCAACTTGAAGAAGAAATGCGCGCAGCAGCAAAAGAACTTAATTTTGAAAGAGCAACTCAATTACGTGACATCATATTAGAATTAAAAGTTACTATTTAAAGAAAGGTAGATGGCTATATGTCGAATAAGTCAATTGTTATTCAGGGTGCTCGAGCACATAATTTAAAAAATATAGATATAAAAATACCAAAAGATAAATTGGTTGTCGTAACAGGACTTTCTGGTTCTGGTAAATCCTCATTAGCGTTTGATACAATTTATGCTGAAGGTCAAAGGCGTTATGTTGAATCTCTTTCGTCTTATGCACGTCAATTTTTAGGACAAATGGATAAACCAGACGTGGATGCGATTGATGGTTTATCACCAGCTATTTCAATTGATCAAAAAACAACAAGTAAAAACCCACGCTCTACGGTGGGTACGGTCACAGAAGTCTATGATTATTTACGCCTTTTATATGCGCGTGTAGGTAGACCAACTTGTCCGATACATGGTATAGAAATTACTTCACAAACAGTTGAGCAGATGGTTGATAAAATTACAGAATACCCAGAAAAAAGCCGGTTGCAGATTCTTGCGCCGGTTGTTTCAGGTAGAAAAGGTGAACATGTTAAGTTATTGAATGATTTACAAAAAGAAGGCTATGTTCGTGTCAGAGTAAATGGTGAGATTCACGATATTACCGAAGAGTTTAATTTAAATAAAAATAAAAAACATTCAATTGAAGTAGTCGTTGACCGTATTGTTCTTAAAGAAGGTGTGGAAAGCCGTTTAGCTGACTCACTTGAATCAGCATTACCACTAGGTGAAGGCCGTGTGATAATAGATTTCATGGGTGAAAGCGAGCTTTTATTCAACGAAAATCATGCTTGTCCTATTTGTGGTTTTTCGATTGATGAATTAGAACCAAGATTATTTTCGTTCAATAGCCCTTTCGGCGCTTGTCCAACTTGTGATGGACTGGGAACTAACTTAGAAGTTGATTTAGATTTAGTTGTGCCGGATAAGGATTTATCACTAAATGAACATGCAATCGCAGCATGGAAACCAATTAGTTCTCAATATTATCCGCAACTATTAAAAACAGTTTGTAAACATTATAAAATAAATATGGATAAACCATTTAAAAAACTAACAAAACGTGAACGTGATAAAATTTTATATGGTAGCGGTGAAGAGAAGATACATTTCTATTATATAAATGATTTTGGTAGAGAACATTCAAATGATATTAAATTTGAAGGTGTTATGAACAATATAAAAAGACGTTACCATGAAACAAGCTCAGATTTTATCCGTGAAACATTAGAGCAATATATGGCAGAAAATGACTGTCCAACTTGCCATGGTTATAGATTAAATGATGAAGCTTTGTCAGTATTAATTAATGGTAAACATATTAGTGCTCTAACGGAATTATCTATTGTGGAAGCTAAAGATTTCTTTGATAATTTAAAACTAACTAAAAAAGAAACAGAAATCGCAACGATGATTCTTAAAGAAATAAACGACCGCTTATTATTTTTAATAAATGTTGGCTTAACATATTTAACATTATCACGAGCTTCAGGAACATTATCAGGTGGAGAAGCACAGCGGATTAGATTAGCGACACAGATTGGTTCAGCTTTAGCCGGTGTGCTTTATGTTTTAGATGAGCCATCAATTGGGCTTCATCAACGAGATAATGATCGCTTAATCGGAACACTTAAACAAATGCGTGACTTAGGAAACACGGTAATTGTTGTGGAACATGATGAAGATACAATGCTTGCTTCTGATTGGTTAATTGATATTGGTCCTGGCGCAGGAGATCATGGGGGCGAGATAGTAGCAGAAGGAACACCCAAACAAGTGATGCGTCGTAAAAAGTCTTTAACAGGACAATATTTGACAGGTGAAAAGTTTATTCCTGTGCCTAACGAAAGACGCAAATCAGATGGTCGTTTCATTGAGATCAAAGGCGCTACTGAAAATAATTTAAAAAATATAGATGTTAAATTCCCAATTGGATTAATGACAGTAGTGACAGGCGTTTCTGGTTCGGGAAAAAGTACGTTAGTTAACCAAATTTTATATCAAGCTTTAGCAAAACACTTATATAGAGGTAAGCATCGTCCAGGTGCCTATAAATCGATTAAAGGGCTTGATGGTTTAGAAAAGGTAATTGATGTCAACCAAGCACCAATTGGGAGAACACCTCGTTCTAACCCGGCTACGTATACAGGTGTGTTTGATGATATAAGAGATGTTTTTGCTGAAACTAATGAAGCAAAAATTCGCGGCTATAAAAAAGGTAGATTTAGTTTTAACGTAAAAGGTGGACGTTGTGAAGCATGTCGTGGTGATGGAATATTAAAAATAGAAATGCATTTTTTACCAGACGTATATGTGCCTTGTGAAGTTTGTGATGGCAAACGCTATAACCGAGAAACATTAGAAATTGAATTTAAAGGAAAGAATATTGCCGAAGTATTAGATATGAGAATTGAAGAAGCGCTAGATTTCTTTGAAAATATTCCAAGAATAAGGCGTAAACTTCAAACGATTGCAGATGTGGGTCTAGGTTATATTAAACTAGGGCAACCAGCAACAACTTTATCTGGTGGAGAAGCACAGCGTGTAAAACTAGCAAGTGAACTTCATAAGCGTTCTAATGGAAAATCAGTCTATATTCTTGATGAGCCTACAACGGGTCTACACACAGATGATATTAAACGTTTATTAGCAGTATTACAACGCATAGTTGATAATGGCGATACGGTCATTATAATAGAGCATAATTTGGATGTTATTAAAACAGCTGACCATCTTATTGATTTAGGACCAGAAGGTGGAGATGGTGGAGGAGAAATTTTAGCTACTGGTACACCTGAAAAAATTGCTTCTACTAAAACATCTTATACAGGTGAATACTTGAGAGTTATGATTGAACGTGATCAAGCACGAATGACTGAAAAACTAAATAAAGTAGTGAAATAAATAGTATAACTTTTTATTTATTAAGTTATAGGTTAAAATCATTATTATAGTATGTAAGGAGGATTCTTTAAACATGAAGCCAATTAATCTAGAAGAAGTAAAAGAGTTATTGTTAAGTTACAAAAATAAAGAAGTTTATGTCCATTTAGAAACAACCAATGGTGCTTATGCAAGTCATTTTGGTAATAAAGGTGTTAACGTAGGTGCTTATATAAGGAATGCTAAAGTTAAATTTGTTGAGTCAGATATAAAAGGTGAGATAGGGGCATTTCGAGTTGGTTTGAAATTAGAAACTGGCTGGGTATATGCAGAAGGGTTATCAGATTATGAATTAACAGATGAGAACCAACTGTTATTAGCTGGACATGATGAAGATGGCCGGTTAACTGTCGCACTACAATTAAGTGAAAAACCATTTAAATAAAAGTAATGAAAAGGTGATATTATTGGAAAAACAACATATAGTCGTATCTTATCCCCACCCAGATGATGAATCATTTGGAGCGAGCGGTGTTATTTATGAAGCGAATCAAACAGGGGTTCCTGTAACTTATCTTTGTGGTACTTTGGGAGAAATGGGTCGGAACATGGGAACACCACCTATTGCAAACAGAGAAAGCTTAGCTGAAATTCGTAGAGAAGAACTTAAAGAAGCGTGCGAATATTTAGGTATTAATTACCAGTTACTTGGTTACCGAGATAAAGCAATGGAATTTGAAAATAAAACTAAAATGGCAGAACATATTAAATCAATTTTAGAAGAAATTGAACCATCTGTTGTTATTACGCATTATCCAGGTTACGGAGTTCATCCAGATCATAACGCCCAAGGAGCGGCAACAATAGAGGCAGTTAGATTAATGGATAAAGATAAACGTCCAGTCGTCTGGGCTTCTGCCATTACTCATGATTTTGTTGATGTTTTAGGAGAGCCAGATGTAGTAATAGACGCCAATAAGAACTTTGATTTTAAATTAAATGCTATATTAAAACATAGATCCCAAGCAGAAGCGATGTTAAAACGAATGGAAGCAGATGAAGAGTTCCAGACAACTTATACAAAAGAATTAAAAGATAGATTAGGTTTAGAAAGATTTTATATTTGGGATTTTGAGGGTGATAATTAAATTAGGAGGTATTACTTATGAAGAAAATATACCGTTCAATAGACGATCGTATGCTTGCAGGAGTATGTGGTGGATTAGGTGAACATTTTCAGATAGATCCAACACTCATTCGCCTAGCTGTTGTATTAGCAGCATTTTTTAGTGCAGGAACTATGGTGTTTGTTTATATCATTGCAGCAATCATTATACCAAATAGAATCGATGTGAATTAAATGAGATTTATATTAAGTTGGGTGACCTCGATTTTATTTAATGCCATTGCGTTATATGCAGTAGCACAATTGTTTTCATCATTTTATCTAGCAGACTTTGGTACGGCATTACTAGCAAGTTTGATTATTTTTATATTGAATGTGTTTGTTAGACCTATATTAGTTATCTTCACATTACCCGCAACAATATTAACGCTTGGTTTATTTTTATTTGTGATTAATGCAATTACTTTAATGATTACTCAAGCAGTTATGAGTAGTGATTTTGTCATTAGTAATTTTGGTGTTGCTATTATTGCAGCGATTATTATTTCAATTATTAATGCTGTATTGAGTAGTTTAGTAAGTAATAAATAGTTTATTAAAGGTCTAGAGATAATCTCTAGACCTTTTTTCTATGGATAGGTTAAGATGTCACTTAATGCGTAAATATATGCTACAATAACGAATAGGTTTATTCGTAAAAATACTTTTGTTTTGGAGGTTAAGTGATGAAAGTAGTGCGTACAAAAGATCTATTAGAAATGTTTAATTTAACATTGATTGCTGGAGAAGATGGCATCCATCGTGAATTAACAGGTTCAGATATATCTAGACCGGGAATTGAAATGACTGGTTATTTTGAGTATTATAAAGAAGAGCGTATTCAAATTATTGGTAAAACAGAAATGTCTTTTTTCTTAAGTTTAAATGAAGAGGAACAGTTAGATAGAGCAAAGAAAATGTGTACAGATGTCACACCTGGAATTATATTTACAAATGATATGGAAATTCCTCATGTTTTTATCGAGGAGGGTAATAAAGCAGCCGTTCCAATTATTAAATCACCTCGTACAACAACGCGGGTGATTGTGAGAATTACTAATTACTTAGGAGCAAATTTTGCACCATCTACCGCAGTGCATGGAGTACTCGTAGATATCTATGGTGTGGGCGTTTTAATTATGGGGCAAAGTGGCGTTGGTAAAAGTGAAGCAGCACTTGAGCTTGTTAAACGAGGACACCGATTAGTTGCTGATGATAGTGTTGAAATTAGACAAGAAGATTATGACACACTCATTGGAAGTTCTCCGCCATTAATTGAACACTTACTTGAAATTAGAGGTTTAGGTATTTTAAATGTCATGACATTATTTGGTGCCGGCGCTGTTAAAAACTTTAAACGCATTTCATATATTGTTCAATTAGAAATATGGGATGATCATAAGCAATATGAGCGGTTAGGTATTGAAGAGCAAACCATGAAAATTATGGATGTAGATGTGACAAAGTCTGTGGTGCCTGTCCGTCCTGGACGTAACCTAGCAGTTATTATAGAAGTGGCAGCAATGAATTTTAGATTAAAAGGCATGGGTGTTAATGCAGCAGCAGATTTCTCAGAAAAATTAACATCAACGATTGAAACTGAAGAGAGTTAGGAGAGAGTTAAATGGTTTGTGAAACAGAAGCATTAAATCGAGTCTTTTTTCAATTCGGCCCAATCCAAATTTATTGGTATGGTGTTATTATTGCAGCTGGATTGTTTTTAGGTTTATATTTAGCAACAAAAGAAGCAGAACGTTTAAAATTACATAAAGATTTAATTGTTGATTTAATTGTATTTGCAGCGCCAATTGCGATCATATTTGCAAGAATTTATTATGTCATCTTTGAGTGGGATCGGTACGCTAATGGTCCCTTTTGGAAAGTTTTTGCAATTTGGGAAGGCGGCATAGCTATACACGGCGCTTTAATTGGTGCTGTTTTGACAGCGATTGTCTACGCACGTGTGAAAAAACAATCGTTTTGGCAGCTTGCTGATATTATTGCACCTAGTTTAATATTAGGACAAGCAATTGGACGTTGGGGAAACTTTATTAACCAAGAAGCTCATGGTGGTCCTATTTCTGCAAATACATATGAAAATATTCACCAGTATCTACCTGATTTTATTATGAATCAAATGTGCATTGATGGGGTTATGTATCATCCAACTTTCTTATACGAATCTGTCTGGAATATAGCTGTTTTTGCTGCATTAATTATTATCCGCAGATATAACCCTATTCGAGGCCATATATTCTTGTATTACTTAATTATGTATTCGGTAGGAAGATTCTTTATTGAAGGAATGAGGACAGATAGTTTAATTAATTCTGGATTAAGACAAGCACAATTATTCTCAATCATTTTAATTATTGGTTCGATTATTATTATGATTTATAGAATTAAAAAGCGAAAAGTAACAGTACGTTATGATAATAGTAAAATATAAATTGAATGTAGAGGAGTAGTCATGTGTTTAATATCTTAAAAAAAGGGATTAAAGAAGGATTAAAAGTTACTTGGACATTAGGGAAAATTGTTTTCCCAGTAACGATTATTGTAACAATTCTTCAATATACTCCCATATTACCTTGGTTTATTAAATTGATTGCTCCGCTCATGGGTTTAATAGGGTTACCTGGCGAGGCTGCTATGCCACTTGTGTTAGGGAATGCTTTAAATTTGTATGCAGCAATTGGTGCGATTGTTTCTTTTGATTTTACAGTTAAAGAAGTATTTATCTTAGCCATGATGCTTTCTTTTTCACATAACTTATTTATTGAATCTGCTTTGGCTTCTAGAGTAGGGGTAAATTGGTGGTTTATTTCAATTTTAAGAATAACACTTGCTATAATAGCAGCAATAGCAATTAATTTATTATGGCCAGGTGGAACTGAAATGGCACAGTATGGTTTAATTTCAAGCTCAGATGTCATCTTGACAACTTGGCCAGCTATCATCTTACATGGATTGCAAACTGCTACTTTAGCGGTATTGCAATTATCACTAATTGTAATTCCGTTAATGATCATTATGCAATACTTAAGAGATTTAGGTTGGTTAACAGTTATATCAGATAAATTTGCCCCTTTTACACGTTTTTTAGGAATGAAAGAAAATACATCGTTCACACTTGTCACGGGATTAACAATTGGTTTAGCTTTTGGGGCAGGAGTTATGATTCAAGCAGTTCAGGAAGATGGTGTGGCTAAAAAAGATATGATGCTTGCATTAATATTTTTAGTCACCTGTCATGCTGTGGTGGAAGATACGGTTGTATTTATTCCATTAGGCATACCCGTGTGGCCATTACTGGTAATTAGATTTACCACGGCAGTCGTGCTTACTTTATTTGTTTCGTATATTTGGAATCGCGTAGAAAAGCGTAGAGAAGGAGAATTACAGAATGAATATTAAAACTGTATTATTTGATTTAGATGGAACATTAATTGATACAAATGAATTAATAGATGAATCATTCAGACACACATTTAAAAAATATAATTATGTATTTACAGATGAAGAAATAAGGGGTTTTAATGGCCCTCCTTTACGTGATACATTTACTAATTTAAATAATGGGCTAGCTGAAGAAATGATACAAACATATCGAGAACATAATCTTGCAAATCACGAAGCATATGTTCGAGCTTTTCCTCATGTGGAAGAGACAATTAAAGCATTATTAGAAATGGATATCAAAGTAGGAATAGTTTCTGCAAAAATGAAACCTGGAGTTGAATTAGGGCTCTCTATTGTTGGTTTATCAAAGTACTTTGACACAATTGTTTCAATCGACGATGTCACAAACCCAAAACCTCATCCTGAATCTGTTTGTTTAGCGATGGAACAATTGCAAGCTAAACCCGCAGCTACAATCATGGTAGGAGATAATTCTCATGATATTGAAGCAGGGAAGGATGCAGGAGCTCAAACAGCCGCAGTTGCTTGGAGTAAAAAAGGAAAAGTCTTCTTGCAACAATATAATCCGACATATATGTTAGAAAACATGAAAGATTTAATTAAAATTGTAGGGGGGTAAAAATGCGTAATACAAAACGTTATCCCGTAACAGGTACTAATTCGTTATGGCAAATATATAAAACAGTATCTTTTTTCAAAGTAATGAAAAACTTTATTATCATTTCAATTGCTCGATTTATGCCTTTTTTAAGCGTTAAAAATTGGTTATACCGGACGTTTTTAAAAATGCAAGTAGGAAACAAAACAGCTTTTGCTTTAATGGTTATGCCAGATACGATGTTTCCTGAAAAAATAACAATCGGAAATAATACAATTATTGGTTATAATACAACAATTTTAGCACATGAATACTTAATTAATGAGTATCGTGTGGGAAATGTTAAAATTGGTAATAATGTTTTAATTGGGGCAAACACTACGATTTTGCCAGGAGTTGAAATAGGTGATAATGCAATTATTTCAGCAGCCTCATTAGTTCATAAAAACGTAGAAGCAAATACATTTGTCGGAGGTAATCCGATGCAATTAATTTATAATGAAGCTGAGTTAAAGCAGTATCAAAAGGGCGTTTGATACAGGCGGGTGTATATGAGCATATATATAGACGAAGATGGTTTAATTAGGTTAAACTATAGTTAGTTAAGATTGAGAAATGCTGTTTAAAAGACATTTAAACAATTAACTTATGAAGAAAGAGGGATATAATTATGACTGAAAAGCGTATTTATGATGTTATTATAATTGGAGCAGGTCCAGCAGGAATGACAGCAGGTGTTTATGCTTCACGGGGTAATCTTGATACATTAATGATTGAACGTGGAGTTCCAGGTGGACAAATGGCAGATACAGAAGACATTGAAAACTTCCCAGGATTTGAAAGTATTTTAGGTGTTGATTTATCAAATAAAATGTTCGAACATGCTAAAGCTTTTGGGACTGAGTATGCATATGGTGATGTGAAAGAAATTACTGTTGATGGCGATTATAAGATTGTCAAAGCTGGAGATAAAGAATATACAACAAAAACAATTATAATTGCTACAGGAGCGATATATCGTAAACTTGGTGCTCCAGGTGAAGAAGAGCTAACAGGACGAGGTGTATCTTACTGTGCAGTTTGTGATGGTGCATTCTTCCGTGACCGTGAAATTGTTGTAATTGGTGGCGGCGACTCTGCAGTAGAAGAGGGTATGTATTTAACTAAGTTTGCTAAAAAAGTTACAGTAATTCACCGTCGTGATGAATTACGTGCACAAAAAATTATTCAAGACCGTGCCTTTGCTAATGAAAAAATGGACTTTATTTGGAATAATGAAGTTGAATCATTTAATGAAAAAGCAGGTAAGATTGGATCAGTTACACTTAGAAACACTTTAAATGGCGATATAACTGAACATGAAACAGAAGGTGCATTTGTTTATATCGGTATGGATCCGTTAAGTGAGCCATTCAAATCATTAGGGATTGTTGACGAAGAAGGTTACATTCCTTCAAATGAAAATATGGAAACAAGCGTACCCGGCGTTTACTCAGCTGGAGATATCCGTGTGAAAGAGTTACGTCAAATCGTAACTGCAACAGGAGACGGAAGTATTGCTGCTGAGCAAGCACAAAAATTTGTTGAAGAAGTGAATGAAAAAGTAAAAGTAACAAAATAACTAACCGATTTTTGCACAGGCATATATTTATACCTGTGCTTTTTTTTGTCTTTAAAAAATTCATTTTAAGGCATAAGAATTAAGTTTAAGGTATAATATAGGAAAAGTATGTTTATCTAGATTGATATTGTGAGTTAGGAGGAAGTTTATTGGCTAAAAAAGAAACAAAATTAGTTATCATAACAGGTATGTCTGGAGCAGGAAAAACTGTAGCTATTCAAAGTTTTGAAGACTTAGGCTATTATTGTGTAGATAATTTACCACCAACTTTGCTACCTAAATTCCTAGAGTTAATGAAAGACTCTACAAATACACTTAGTAAAGTGGCTTTAGTTGTAGATTTAAGAGGTCGCGAATTTTTTAATGCGCTTTATGAAGGGCTAGATTCATTAGGCTATGAAGATTGGTTAGAAGAACATATCTTATTCTTAGATGCTTCAGATGAGGTTTTAGTTTCTAGGTATAAAGAAACAAGACGCTCACATCCACTTTCTGTTGGTAATTTACCATTAAGTGGAATCACTCAAGAACGTGAGATATTAAATGAATTACGTGGACGTGCTCAAAGGATTATTAACACATCACAATTTAAGCCAAAAGAATTGCGTGAAGAAATAATTGAATTGTATTCTGATGATAAAGAAGTATTATTTTCAACACATCTTGTTTCTTTTGGATTTAAATACGGCATACCAATTGATGCTGATTTAATGTTTGACGTTCGTTTTTTACCGAACCCACATTATATAGAATCAATGAAGCCACTTACAGGCTTACATCCAGATGTTTCTTCATATGTCTTTAAATGGGCAGATACAAAGAAGTTTAACGAAAAATTAATCGATTTACTTAGATTTATTTTACCGCAGTATAAAAAAGAAGGTAAATCACAAGTTGTCATTGCTATTGGCTGTACTGGTGGACAACACCGTTCAGTTGCTTTAGTGGAATATTATGCTAAACAATTAGCAGACCTTTATCCTACTCATATAACCCACAGAGATATTGATAAAAGAAAGGGACATTAAAATGTCTATTACTAAGCCGAATATAGTAGTTATTGGAGGTGGGACAGGCATGCCTGTCTTATTAAAAGGCTTAAAACACTTACCAATTAACTTAACATCTATAGTGACGGTTGCAGACGATGGAGGGAGTTCTGGAAAGTTACGTCTAATAAAAAACGCACCTGCACCTGGCGATATAAGAAATGTATTAGCAGCTTTAGCAGATGAAGAGTCAACCCTTGCTAAATTATTTCAATACCGATTTAATGACGAAAACGAGTTAGCAGGTCATGCAATTGGAAACATGGTTTTAGTTGCACTTAGTGAAATGACAGGGGACTTCCACGCTGGTATAGAAGAAATTTCTAAATTATTAGAAGTAAAAGGTACAGTCTTACCAATTGTAAATGAAAGTGTTTCCTTGTATGCTGAAATGAGTGATGGGTCCATTATAAATGGAGAATCAAAAATACCGATTGTAAACAAAAAAATTAATCGAGTGTTTTTAAACGAAGTTAATCTCAAACCAGCCAAAAATGTTTTGAAAGTAATTGAAGAAGCTGATTTAATCGTTATTTCACCAGGTAGCTTGTATACGAGCATTTTACCTAATTTAATTTTACCAGAAGTTCAATATGCTTTACAATCTACAAAAGCAGAAAAGGTATATGTTTGTAATTTAATGACTCAACTAGGTGAAACATGTGAATATACTGCTGGAGATCATGTTCAAGCAATATTTGATCATATAGGAGATACCATACTAGATGGTATCATTGTACATAATCAACCGATTAATCAATCCATTAAACAACGTTATGCAGCAGAAGATTCAGAACCGGTAATTTATGATTTAGAAAGATTAAAAAAATTTAATTTACAAATTATTGAACGTGATATTATCGAGCCTAATCGAGAAGTATTGCGTCACGATCCAAAAAAAGTTGCGAACATATTATATGAGATGGCTTTAAATAAAAAAGCTAAGTTAGAAAAGGAATGAAGTGAGTTGTCATTTGCTTCGGAAATAAAAAAAGAGTTAATTAATATTGAAGCTGATAAATGTTGTTACCAAGCAGAACTAGCTGCAATTATTAGAATGAACGCTGAATTATCAATTGGAAAACATTCGTTAACTTTAGACGTTCAAACTGAAAATGTTGCAATTGCTAGAAGAATATATATTTTAATAAAAGAAACATATAATTACAAAATAGAGATACTTGTTAGAAAAAACATGCGGTTAAAGAAAAACAATATATATATTGTTCGCTTAAAAGAAAAAGTAACTGAACTATTAAGTAATCTATATTTAAAAACAGAAGATGAATATATCACACAAAAAATACATCCTAAGTCGATAGAACTAAATTGCTGTAAACGCGCTTATTTACGTGGTGCTTTTTTAGCAAGAGGATCAATTAATAATCCAGAAACATCTTCATACCACTTAGAAATATTTAATTTTGATGAAACACATAGTCAAGAATTACTTGAATTAGTGAATTACTTTGGTCTAAATGCTAGAGAAATCAAACGAAGAAATGGTTATATTGTTTATTTAAAAGAAGCTGAAAAAATTACTGAATTGCTTAATATTATCGGGGCTCATAATGCGTTATTTAAATTTGAAGATGTTAGAATTGTTAGAGATATGCGTAACTCCGTAAATCGATTGGTTAATTGTGAGACAGCTAATATGAATAAGACAATTAGTGCGTCTGTTAAACAAGTTGAGAACATTAAATTTATTAAAGAGCAACTAGGCCTAGAATCTTTACCAGATCGTCTTAAAGAACTTGCAGAAACAAGGCTAGAACATCCAGAAGTGTCATTAAAAGAAATAGGTGAACTTGTCCCTGGCGCCACATTATCCAAATCAGGTGTTAATCACCGATTTAAAAGAATTGAAAAATTGGCAGATGAACTAAGAGGTCATAAGTTAGAATAAGATTAGTAATTAGTTGAAAACTATTTCAATTAAATTATTAACATGTTACAATAAGCGTTGATTTATTAAAAAAATCACAAAAATATAAATTATGATGATACCGTATTCACAGTTACGTTTAGAAAGGATGAATTTTATGATTGAAAAATCAGTTGTAGTTTCATTAGAAGCAGGATTACAAGCAAGACCAGCAGCACAATTTGTTCAAGAAGCAAATCGTTTTAAATCTGATTTATTTTTAGAAAAAAATGATAAACGCATAAATGCTAAAAGTATTATGGGACTAATGAGTTTAGCTATCACGAAAGATACAACGGTTAAGTTGATTGCAGACGGTTCTGACGCTGAAGAAGCACTTGAAGTGTTGGCTGCATTTATTACTGAATAAAATAAAAACTGGGTAGATTTATATTAAATAAATCTACCCAGTTTTTAATTATTTTGTTATTCTTTATTCGTTAATACTTTATCGATTAAACCATAATCAACTGCAGTTTGTGCAGTCATGAAATTATCACGGTCAGTATCTTTTGCAATAACTTCAATCGGCTGGCCAGAACGTTCAGCTAAGATTTCATTAATTTTTTGACGCATTTCAATGATTCTATTTGCGTGAATTTGGATATCTGTTGCTTGTCCTTGAGTACCACCTAAAGGCTGGTGAATCATTACTTCACTATTTGGTAGAGCGTAACGTTTCCCTTTTTCTCCAGCTGCTAGTAAGAAAGCACCCATCGAAGCGGCCATTCCTGTTGCAATTGTTGAAACATCTGCTTTAATAAAGTTCATAGTATCGTAAATAGCCATTCCAGCTGTAATTGATCCACCTGGCGAGTTAATATAAATTGAAATATCTTTAGTTGAATCTTCAGCCTCTAAGAAAAGTAATTGTGCTACAATTGAGTTTGCAACATTATCATCAATTGCACTTCCTAACATGATAATACGGTCTTTTAATAAACGTGAATAAATGTCATATGCACGTTCTCCACGATTAGTTTGTTCAATCACTGTAGGTATTAATACCATAAAAAATTCCTCCTTGTATTCATTTAATTATAAATTGAATAACATTACATATTAATAATAAACCATTAGGTCAAGAAAGGTCAAACGATTTGTTTGATTATGAACCAATTATTAAAAGTATAACCTAGATATAAAAGAAAACAACTAAAAACTTGTTAAAAATTATTTTCATAGGTATAATCTTTGATGTACGCTATTAAAATATGTGTCCGTAGCTCAGTTGGATAGAGCGTTGGCTTCCGGTGCCAAAAGTCGGGGGTTCGAATCCTCTCGGGCGCATCCAAATAGAATAGTGAGCTAATTGCTTACTATTCTTTTCTTTTAGAAAGAGTGATTGATTTGAATGAAGATTTATTGATACAAATGTTGGTTATTGGATTACTTATAGGAATTGGTTTGATTAGTTTTTCAACTGTTGGATTCTCATTAAGAGCTTGTCTTGAAAAGCAAGTGTGGGGAGGCATACCTAAAGTTATCTTAATTATAGGTGTAATATTAACAATTTTTAGCGGTATTATTTTACTATTTATTTGAAAAACGCCTTAAATTTTAGCTTCTTTATTAAATAACAATAAATAATATTAAATTAAAATGTGTGTAGTTACAATCAACTTGTTTTTTACATGAATATTAAGTAATGTTTTTACGTCCTTGTTAATAAACAAGTGATTTCCTTCCTGGATATGATTTTGGGCAATTTTTATTCTACAGGGAAATTCACTTGTTTTTTATTATAAAAAAATAACGCTAGCGAATTTTATCAAGCGTTTTAAAGTGCTAAAACAAATGAATTATTTTCACCAACGTTATTCATTTTTTTCTACAATAATCTTTTTTATTTAAAATAGTAAAAAGATTACACTTACCTTACGTATTTATACAGTTTCCCAATTTACTATAATTTTTTCAAATCTTCAATAATTTCTTCAGCAACTCTTCCATTTACACCGTCATAACTTTTAATAACAACACCTTCGGGATTTATTAAAAAGAATCGTGTTCCATGGGTTATTTGGTCGTCGCCTGGTTGAGGTTCTTGTAACATTGACCGGAATGTTTTAATTGAAATTTCTTTTATTTCGTCAAATTCATATCCAGTTAAAAACGACCAGTTATCTAAACTTACATCATACTCCTCAGCATAATCTCTAAACACTTCTGGAGTGTCATAATCGGGATCTACAGAAAATGAGATTAATTCAATATTAGTTAAATCTTCTTCAATCATTTCGTCTTGTAAAACTTTCATATTGCTAGTCATTGGGATACAGACAGTTGTACAATTTGTAAAAACTAAATCAGCAATCCAATATTCACCTTTTAAATCATCTAAACTAACTGTTTCTTCATCTTGATTAATAAATTCAAAGTCAGTTACAGTTTCATCCATATTACTTTCAATCTTGTCCTCATTTTTCATTTTATCTTTTATTTCAGAATCTACATCATCATTACTACACGCAGCTAATATAAAAGTAGATAAAGTAATAAGTAAGACTATTTTTATAAATTTACTCAAACAATCAACCTCCAAAAATATTTAATCATTATTATCATGACATGCATGAGAAAAATTCATTTTTTCTTGAATCAAGTCTATCGCCTCATCAAAAGATTTAATTATCCCGCCAAAACCTTTAATAAACTTCTCGGCATGGGTTCGTTTTTCAAATGTCAATACTTGTGGCTGACAACAACCCATATCAATTGATGTATCAAAAACAAACCAAGCAAGCATAGAACTGAGCGTTGTATGTCTTAAAAAGTCTTGGCAAATTGATTGGATTACTTGGTCACCTAATTGGTATTCACGCATGAGACCGCAATGACTACAACAGGCCATCTCAATCTTATTATTAGGCAAAATTATCCTATAACCCAATTTTGAATGAATCGTTCGACTACACACAACACAAAGATTATCATTTTGTTTATGTGATTTATCCTTAACTAGGCTAATGCCGCCAAAAGTTTTTAAAATTAAACCCTCATCAATTAAAGGTTTTAGGTCACGATGTATAGTCATTTCAGAAACGTTTAGTGTTTTACTTAAATCAGATATTTTAATAGTTTGTTTATCTTCCACTAACTCTTTGATTCGGTTAATTCGTTCGATAGGTAACATTCTTTAAACCTCCTTTAAAATGCCACATGACTTTATAAAACATCATTCTTTAACATATTATAACATGGAAGAGCGATAGTGCTAAAATAATAAGTGATAAAACAGTGACAAATAATATTCTTTTATTATTATACAGAGAATTATTATATAGAAGATTAAATTTGTGCATTATTAGCACATAAGTTTTTTTTCTAGATTATTTTTAAAAATGCCTATTATTTATAAAAATATATAAAAAAGATGGACTTAATGTCGTATTACCGATAACATAATATAATGAATATATTAAAATAAAAAGATAATGATAAAGGAAGATAAAAATCATGTTAAAATCGATTATGTTTGACTTAGATGATACGTTATTATGGGATGAAAAAAGTATTGAAAAAGCGTTTGAAGCTACGTGTGAGATTGCTGTACAGAAATATAATATTGATCCTAAAGAATTAGAGAGAAATGTAAGAAGCGTTGCAGAATCTATTTATCCAAAGTATGATACATATGAATTTGTTAAAAATATCGGTATAGGAACATTTGAATCTTTTTGGGGTGAGTTTACAGATAAAGGAAAAGACTTCGAAAAATTAAGGGATATGCAAGCTGACTACCGAGAAACCGCTTGGATAGAAGGTTTAAAAGCTTTAGATATAGATGATAAAGAGTTAGCTATCGAATTAGCAGAAACGTTTCCAAAAGAACGGAGACAACATATTTATTTATATGAAGAGACACTTGATGTCTTAAAACAATTAAAAGATAATTATAAATTATTAATGCTAACAAATGGAGCGCCAAGTCTTCAACATGAAAAATTAAGCTTGTCACCAGAATTAGCTCCTTATTTTGATTATTTAGTAATTTCAGGTGAATTTGGGGAAGGTAAGCCGGAACCAGCTATTTTTGAGTACTCAATTAATCTATTAGAAGTTAATAAAAATGAAACAATTATGGTTGGTAATAATCCACATTCTGATATTTTAGGAGCTACACGTACAGGGATAGATTCAATATGGATTAATCATCACAATGAAAAAATTGAAGAAGTAACACCTACTTATGAAGTTAAAAGGTTAAAAGATATTATTAGTATTATAAAATCACGATC
Source organism: Pseudogracilibacillus sp. (assembly GCA_035301645.1). Lineage (GTDB taxonomy): Bacteria > Bacillota > Bacilli > Bacillales > Amphibacillaceae > Pseudogracilibacillus. Next base: position 64,264 of record DATGTX010000083.1, read on the forward strand.
ATAAATGAAGAAGGAGTACACATTAATTTTTGTGTGCTTTTTCTTATTACTTTTATTGTCATCTAGTCGAAAAGAAGTATGGGAGGTTTTATCTTGGGTTGGACTTATGTATTATTTGCTGCAATTATAGAAGTATTTTGGGTACTTGGACTAAAGTATTCTTCAACACCTTTGCATTGGACAGGAACAATTATTGCAATTACACTCAGTTTTTATTTTGTCATAAAAGCATGTGAAGTAATCCCATCCGGAACAGTTTATGCCGTATTTACAGGTTCAGGAGCAGCAGCTATCGCGTCAATTGATTTTTTATTTTTAGGATCTGAATTTACAATGGGTAAAGGATTATTAATATTATTAATCATTATTGGTGTCGTTGGGATTCAATTAACCACACCAGCAAAATCAGTTGAAGAGGGATAAAAAATGGAATGGATTTATTTAATAATCGCAAGCTTTGGTGAAATATTTGGTGTGATGAGTATAAATTTATATTTAAAAAAGCGTAAGTTCTTTTGGTTATTAATGATTATTGTTTCGATGGGAGTAGGATTTTTATTCTTATCATTAGCGATGAAAAGCATTCCACTTGGCACTGCTTATGCAATTTGGACAGGACTTGGGGCAACTGGTGCTGTCTTGATGGGGATTATTTTCTTCAAAGAATCAGCAAGTATTACACGACTTTTATTTTTAACTTGTATTATCTCAGGAGCAGTAGGTTTAAAAATGATTAGTTAAATTAATGTGAGGTGTATTAAAATCGACCAATATAAAAAACCACAGATATGCATTCCTTTAACAGGAAAGAATTTAGAAGAAAACAAAGAGCAATTGAGATTAATTATACCAAAAGACCCAGACATGTTAGAATTAAGAGCGGACTTTTTATCTAATCTCTCGGATAGTCATTATATTATAAAAGTAATTAAGTCTATTTTAGATATGACAGATATTCCTTTGTTATTCACGATTAGATCAACTCGTGAAGGAGGAGAACCGATTAGTCTGGATGACTTAGGGGTTATGAATTTATTAAAAACTGTATGCGCTGAAACTAATATTTTCATGATTGATTATGAACTTGAAAGCAATCCTAAGTATGTAAAAGAGTTAGTAGCTTACGCTAAGACTCAAAATAAAAAAGTTGTTTTATCTTATCATAATTTTAAAGAAACACCGATGAATGAGGAACTGATTGGAAAAGTGTTAGCAATGGAAAAGAATAATGCTGACCATGCTAAAATAGCAGTGATGCCAAACAATCAAGCTGATGTTTTCAGGTTACTTGAGGTAACTTATAAATTAACTTCAGAGCTTAGTATTCCTTTAACCACAATGTCGATGGGTGAAATAGGTAAAATAAGTAGAGCGCTTGGTTGGATTTATGGATCAAATATAACATTCGCTGTGGGTGCGAAAAGTTCAGCCCCTGGTCAAATAGAAATAGAACCATTAAGAAAAAGTATTGATGCAATTAAATATGTAATATAACAAGAATCTTAAAGCTTTATCGCTTTAAGATTCTTGTTTTTGTGTAAGCTTAATTTGATCAATCACTTTTTTTGTTACTTCGTCTTCAGTTAATCCGTCAGTTATTATATGTATATCTCTTTTTTGATAGATTTTTTGTCTATCTTCATAAAGTTTTTTGATATCGGGATATGTTTTGTTTTGCAGTATTGGACGACTAGCAATTAATTCTGGAATTCTAACTTTCCAATGTTCAAAAGAAATGTCTAAGTGAATAACAATACCATTACTAAGACACGTTTTCATGTTTTCCAAATTTTTAAAAGCGCCCCCGCCTAAAGAAATGACTGTTAATGACTGTTTAGTAAAATGTTTAATTAACTCAGTTTCTTTTTTACGAAAAGAACTTTCACCAAATTGCTCAAAAATATCGGTGATAGGTAGGCTGAAAGCTTTAATAATTTCTTCATCGATATCGATAAAATTATAATTTAATTCTTTTGCTATCTTTTTAGCGATTGTTGTTTTTCCTACACCCATAAAACCATTAAAAATAATTGATTGTTTAACCATTATATAACATCCTTATTTAAATTAGATAAAGTTAGTATAGCTTACTGACGGTAAAAAATAAAGAAGACACTATATTAAGGTGTCTTCTTTAAATGGTATTGTATATTTACTTTAATTTTTTAAATGATTGGTGTACTTTTTTACGACCTGCATTTATCTCAGGATGGAATTGAATAGAGGCAGATTCGCGTGTTTTTTCGACATTGCTTATTGCTTTCTTTAGTTCTTTTTTTATTTTTCTGTTTTTCTTTATTAATGCTTTAGAAATTGATAATCCAGCAACTGTCCCTTGGGCTCTAGCAACTTTTGCACTTTCAATTCCAGTAATATTCCCAGAAACATAAACGCCTGATAATGGTGTTTCCATTTCTTCATTATGAATTGGAACATGTCCGCCTAACTCTTCGACATATTCAAACGGACAACCTACAACAGCAGCTAATTCTGCTAGAGGATAGAGTCCGCCTGCAATACAGACAAAGTCGACAGGAATTGTTTTTTCAGTCCCTTTAACGAGTTTCCCAGTTGAACTGACGGTGCCCATAGTAACCGATTCAACTTTATCAGTTCCGTTAATTTCTAGAACTGCCTTACGCAAATGAATGGGCATATCCCACATTTTAATTCCTTTTTTAGGGAAAAACTTAACAACTAATTTACGAATTAAACCAATTTTAGCAAAGTTACTCCCATAACGGATAAACCATGAAGGAGCCAGATGAGCGATTCTTACAAGATTTTGCATTACTTTATCAGGATGAGCTTCATCTTCAGTGATCACGTTCATCGCAGGAAGGGCCATACTATGTATACCAACTCCAGCTAGCTGAAGTTCACGTGTGATGGCAGCTGATAATACGTTTACACCCACAACAATCCCGTTATTCCCGACTTTTACACGATGTACATTGGTCATAACTTGAGCTGCTCCAATTGACATGACACCAGGCAAAGTCCAGCCAGGCACAGGAGCAGCAGTTTCTGCAGCACCTGTTGCAATTAAAACAGTTTTACTTGAGATTTTCCCGTGATTTGTATGGGTGATAAACGAGTCTGCTAATTTTTCAATATGATGAACAGAGATGAGTAAACTAATCTCTACTTGTAATTCTTCTGCCTGAGTAACAAGTTTTTTGGTTTCTTCAATACCATTCCACCATTCACCCGTAGGTTCTTCATGCAATTGTCCGAGTAATCTTCCGCCTGCGTGAGGAAATTCATCAATAATTTTAACATTCAAATCGTTTTGTCGAGCAGCAATACCAGCAGCTAAACCGCTAGGACCAGCACCAATGATTAATACGTCATACATTTAAATCACCTGCATTATCTTCTTCGAACTCTGTGTAAGTTCTTGGTTGTTTATTTTTAAAAGGTTGTGGTTGAGCTTTTCCGCTTTCAATAGACATATTATTTTCTATAGGTGTTAAACAAGCTCGAACTCCTTCTTGTGACCCCACTTTTACCCTACATTCGAAACAATGGCCAATATTACAATAAATGCCGCGTGGACGGCTGCTAGCTTCATGCACACGGAGTGTCCTTACATTGTTAGCAAGAAGAGCAGAAGCAATTGTATCGCCTTCGATTCCTTCATACTCTTTATTATCATATGTAAATTTAATTGTTTCTTTTTCTGCTAATTTACCTAAAATAGGATGATCTACAATTCTATTATTCATCATTTAGACCTCCTAAATTATCAAGTGTGATTGGCCTAACAGGTGGTTGCACTTTAAGTGGTAATTGATTTGTAGGTGCTTCATTTGTTAAATTCGAAACAACGTGGTCAACAGCAGGTCGACATGTACGTCCACCACAATACCCCATGCCAGCACGTGTTCTTAATTTCAATTCTCTTGCAGAACATTTATATTTATTTGCAGTTTCAGTTAAATCTTCTAAACTAACTTCTTCACAACGACAGATGATTAAATCACTCATCTAATAACCCCTCCTAAAATACCGATATAATTCTATCCTATCATAAAGCTTTATACTTGTATTATTCGTTATTTCTATTAATTAATAAGTTAGGCTTATTAATCAATTAATTGTTTGATTTTTTAATTGAAAAGGCTGTCGTGTCAGGCTTATAAATAAATATATATTTTTAATAAAAGAATAATTTTTTTAGATAAATTAAAACGATAATTTACAGTTTGACAAGTTTTCTAATTAAATCTAATATATATTTTAGATTGAGTACTTTAACTCGGGTAGAGGAGCGTAATTTAATGACTAAAAAAATACATACAGACGTGGCTATAATTGGTGGAGGGATTGTTGGTTCGGCAATTGCTTATTATGTAAGTAAAGCTGGTATTGAAACGACGATTATTGAGAAAAACGACATTGCAAGTGGAACTTCATCTCGTTGTGATGGAAATGTTACTATTGTAGATAAGGACCCAGGGTTTGATAGTGAGATGTCACTTAAGAGCCAAGAGTTAACTGTTGATTTGACTAAAGAATTAGACCTTCCTTTTGAATATCGAAAGCATGGTAGTATTTTAGTGTGCGATAACGATACAGAGATGCAAGCAGCTGCCGATTGGGTTAAAATTCAAAGTGAGAATGGCCTAAAGTTTAATTTACTTGATCCGAAAGATATTAAAGAAGAGTCGCCTTTTTTTGCTGATGATATACCAGGTGGGTTAGAATGTGAGACTGATTCTTTAATCAATCCATATCTATTTTGTTATTCATTAATAGATAAAGCGAAAGAATATGGCTTAAACATAATGACTCATAGTGAAGTAACTAATATGACTTATAAGAATAATGAATATACAATTGAAACAAGTAATCAAACGGTAGTAGCAAAGCGAGTTATAAATGCTGCGGGTGTTTGGGCGCCATTTGTAGGTAAGATGCTTGATATTGATATACCCATCATTCCACGAAAAGGTCATATTTTAGTAGGGTCAAGACAAGAACCGGTTATGATGAGAAATGTGATGGAGTTTGGTTATTTAATGAATAAGTTTGGCAGAGAAAGAATTGCTGATGAAGCTACGACTAAATATGGTGTCGCGCTTGTACTCGAGCCAACAGATAGTCAAAACTTTTTAGTAGGAAGTAGCCGTGAATTTGTTGGATATGATGAAACGGTAGATATTAATGTTGTAGAGACAATTGCTAAAAGAGCCATCAGATTCTTCCCTAAAATGCATGATTTTAATATGATTCGCGCGTATACTGGATTCAGACCTTTTACAGAAGATCACTTACCAATTGTTTCTGAAGTGGATGGTTTTCCGGGTTACATCATCGCTGCAGGGCACGAAGGTGACGGGATTAGTTTAGCTACGGTGACTGGAAAAGTAGTGGAAGAATTATTACAAGAAAAAGAAAAAACAATCATTCCACTCGAGCCACTTGCGTTTAATCGCTTTAAAGAAATAGCTAAAAAATAAACCAATTACTAGTATTTATCTAAATTAATAGTAAAATGTTATATAGTTATTATTTTAAAAAAACTTCTCATTAATCATGAGAAGTTTTTTAATGTTTATTTAAAAATGAGTGATTTAAAGGTATAAAAGAAAGTGGGTTGATTATGAAGAAAACATTTAGTTACTTATCGAGTTATAAAAAAGTAATTGCAGTTATTTTTTTACTTGTTTTTATCCAAGCATTATCACAACTTTTCTTACCCACTTTGATGGGAGATATCGTTGATAATGGTGTTGTTGCAGGAGATGTTCCTTATATTTGGAAAATAGGATTTGTCATGTTACTTGTAACATTAGCAGGCGTTTTAGTAACTGTATTATCAAGTTACTATACTGCACGAGTTGCAACTGGTTTTTCACGTGATTTGCGGGAAGCTATTTTCACGCATGTTAGCAAATTCACATTAAATGAATTTGACAAAATGGGGACAGCTTCACTAATCACACGAACAACGAATGATGTGAATCAAATTCAGCAAGCAACGATAATGATTTTAAGAATGGTTTTAATGGCTCCCTTCATGTTAGTAGGTGGTTTAATTATGGCTCTATCAAAAGACGCTAAATTATCAATGACAATTTTACTTGTCCTACCATTTATCGTTGGGATAATATTTTTGATTATGAAAAAAGCCATGCCTTTATTTCAAGCAGTTCAAAAGCGACTCGATCAATTGAATAGAGTATTCAGAGAAAATTTAACAGGAATGAATGTAATTCGAGCTTTTACAAGAGAACCAAGCGAACGAGAGCGATTAAAGAAAGCAAACTTTGAATTAATGGACGTCTCAATCCGAGTTAATAAAATTATGGCTTTAGCATCGCCAACAATGATGCTGTTTATGAATTTGACAATTGTATTTGTTATTTGGTTTGGCGGTTTTAGGATTGAAGGGGGTAACATGGAAATTGGAGACTTAATGGCATTTATTCAGTATGTAATGCTAATCATGTCTGCATTAATCATGGCTTCAATGATATTTGTTATTATCCCAAGAGCAACTGTTTCAGCTAACCGTATCCGCGATGTATTAGAATTAGAACGCGCTAAAATTTCAGAAGGTAACTCAAGTATTGATGCAAATCAAACTGAACTGAAATTTAAAAATGTATATTTTCATTATCAAGGGTCAGATGAATCAGCGCTCACAAATATTAGCTTTACTTCTAAAAAAGGTGAGACAACAGCTATTATTGGAGGTACGGGTTCAGGAAAAACAACGCTAGTAAATTTAATACCAAGATTTTATGAAGCAAACTCTGGTGAAATATATATTAATCAAGTAAATATAAAAGATACTCAAATAGAAACATTACGGAATAAAATTGGTTTAGTACCACAAAAAGCAATGATTTTTAGTGGAACAGTGTTTGAAAATATAAGTTACGGTAAACCTAACGCCACCTTAGAAGAAGTTAAGCATGCGGCAAAAACGGCTCAAGCTGCTGATTTTATTGAATCTTTAGAAGACGGATATAATACCTACCTTGAACAAGGTGGTTCGAATTTATCAGGTGGACAAAAACAACGTTTATCAATAGCTCGTGCACTTGTTAGAAATCCGGATATTTATATATTTGATGATAGTTTTTCAGCACTAGATTATCGTACAGATGCAAAATTACGAAAAGCTTTAGAACCAGAAATTAAAGAATCTACTGTGATTATTGTAGGACAGAGAGTCAGTTCTGTGAGAAATGCTGATCAAATCCTTGTTCTTGATAAAGGCCAGATAGTTGGAAAAGGAACACATGATGAGTTGATTAAAGAAAATGAAATATATCAAGAAATTGTAGACTCACAATTTGATGAGGGGGAGCTTGCATGAGTGAAAATAAAAAGACAACAAATCAAGCTCCAAGAGGACATGGAGGAATGAATGTCGGTTTAGACAAGCCAAAAGAAATTAAAAAAACCTTATTTAGATTGTTAGCTTATTTAAAGCCTCGAGGTTTTAAGATAATAAGTGTATTCATTTTAGCCATTTTAGGAACTGCGTTTGCTGTCTTAGGGCCTAAAGTTATGGGTAACACAATTACTGTCTTATTTGATGGTGCATACGATTTAATGCAGGGGACGCCTGGTGCAGCAATCGACTTTAACGCTGTTGGTCAACTATTGTTATTGTTAGCGGGACTATACCTTTTTAGTAGTGTGTTTTTATTCTTTCAGACATATATCATGGCTACCGTTGCACAAGGAACAGTATATGATTTACGTGAAGCTGTCTTTGGGAAAATGAATAAATTACCTTTGAAATATTTTGACGAAAAATCTTATGGAGACACATTAAGTAGAGTAACAAATGACCTTGATTTAATTGGAACAACATTACAGCAAAGCCTAACTCAATTTATTACTTCATTTGTGACGATTATCGGGATTATTATGATGATGCTTTTTATAAGTCCAATTTTAACGCTCATAACTATTGTAAGCCTTCCTTTATCAATCTTTATCATTAAGCCATTGATTAAACGGTCACAAAAGTATTTCTCGAAACAACAAAAGAATTTAGGCGAATTGAATGGGCATATTGAAGAAATGTATACAGGTCATGAAGTTGTTACTGCATTCGGTCGTGAAGAAACATCAGTCAATGAATTTAATGAAGTGAATAGTAATTTGTTTAAAGCAGGAAATAAAGCCCAATTTATTTCAGGGATTATTATGCCCTTAATGACCTTTGTCGGAAACTTATCATATGTGTTAATTAGTATCATAGGAGGAATCTTAGTTACGCAACGTGCAATATCGATTGGTGACATCCAAGCCTTTTTAACTTATTCAAAGCAGTTATCACAACCAATTACTCAAACTGCAAACATTGCGAATATTATTCAATCCACAATTGCTGCAGCTGAACGTGTTTTTGAATTGCTTGATGAAGAAGAAGAAATTGACAATGGTACAAGTAATCTTGGCACTATAAATGGCGTAGGTACTGTTGAATTTAAAGATGTAACTTTTGGTTATGGAAAAAAACCACTAATCAAAGATTTAAACTTATCTGTCACTAGTGGTGAGACTATAGCAATAGTAGGACCGACTGGAGCAGGGAAAACAACTTTAATTAATTTAATTATGCGATTTTATGAATTGGACTCAGGTCAAATTTTAATCGATAATGTAGATATTACAAAATTACCACGTCATAGATTACGTGAACAATTCGGTATAGTTTTACAAGATACATGGCTATTTAATGGGACAATTAAAGATAATATAGCTTATGGTAAAAAAGATGCAACAGATGAAGCGATTTATAAGGCAGCGAGAACTGCTCGAGCTAATCAGTTTATCCAAATGTTACCTGAAGGATATGAAACAATTTTAAATGAAGAAGCATCGAATATTTCTACTGGTCAAAAACAATTAATTACAATTGCACGTGCAATACTTTCTGACTCACCAATGATGATATTAGACGAAGCTACATCTAATGTAGATACGCGGACAGAGATACTTATCCAACAAGCGATGAAAAATTTAATGGAAGGAAGAACCAGTTTTGTTATCGCTCATCGGCTTTCAACGATAAAAGACGCTGATATTATTTTAGTAATGGATCAAGGCGATGTTATCGAACAAGGAACGCATGATGAGTTGCTTAAATTAAATGGATTTTACGCTGATTTATATAATAGTCAATTTGGTGAAGAAGCTATTTAAAAGTTTTAATTAAATAAATTGGGTATTCGGATTAAGATGTGGAATTTTAAGATAACAGTCCATATTTGATTTGCGGTGGAAAACAGTGTTTTACTTTCCACACTATTTTCCGGATATCTATAATTTTGAATGATATTATATTAAAGTGTGTGGTGTGCACCCGTTGACTTTCTCTGCAGATGACACGCTTGCCGCGGGCAACGTCTCAACTAATTTTATCAGTTTTAAAAAAAACTGTAAAAATGGATTTTCGACTGTTGCTTTTCCCGCAGGCGTCGGTCATCTTCCGCTTCAGTCTACTTGGTTTCTGTTATGAAAAGGGGTTCGGATTAAAATAAAGAAGTTTAAGATTAAAGTTCACCTTAGCAAATCAAAAATGCTCGCCCACGGCAAGCGTGCGTATTTAATTTGCGAAGGAAAACAGTGTTTTACTTTCCACACTAATTTCCGGATATCCAATAAATTAAAGATATTTTAGAGTATATTATGTAGAAAATAAAAACGTTATTCATTTTTAGTGAATAACGTTTTTATTTTTCACATTTTTCTGAATCCTCTAGATTAAATGAAAGAGACACTTTTCAAAAAGAAGTGTTTCTTTCATTTATAATAATATGTGAGAGATATAGATGATAATAGACGATAAATGAAGAATAAGTAGCTTAGGCTTCTTAGATTGAAACAGTCTAGCCATATGAAACTTAAATGAGTAATATGCTTGTTTATGCATTTTGACGAAAAATATTTAAAAGCTTAAGCTTATTAGTGATATAAAAATACGAGGAGGTGCCCATTATTCAATCTGTAAAAATCAAGTCTGGTTCACCAACAATTAATTTTCGAATGCCAACTTTAAAAGATGGTAAAGACATTTGGTCATTAGTGAAAGAAACAGACATATTAGATTTAAACTCATCATATAGTTATATATTATGGTGTGATAAATTCGCAGAGAGTTCAATAGTAGCTGTTAAAGATTGTGAAATAGTCGGTTTTGTTCAAGGATTTATCCAAGAGGACCCAGAGCCAACATTATTTGTTTGGCAAGTAGCTGTATCAGAAGTGGCTCGTGGAGAAGGCCTTGCTACAAGGATGATTGAAGCTTTACTAAAGCGAACAGATGTCGCTTATCTAGAAGCAACTGTCACACCGTCTAACTTACCATCTAACGGTTTATTTCAAAGCCTTGCGAGAAAATATAATGCAACTTATGAAATTAGACGCTATATAGAAGCAGAAGATTTTCCAAGCGTAGAAGATGAAGAAGAAGAAAAACTTTATCGCATTGGACCTATAAAATAAAAATAAAAATAAAAAATTAAAAGGATGATTTTATTGATTACGCCAACAGAAGGCGCAACAGATATGAAAGTTTTTGAAGAACATGAATCAGCAGTAAGAAGTTATAGTAGAGGATGGCCAACTGTATTTACAAAATCAAAAGGTTATAAAATGTGGGATGCAGATGGCAAAGAATATATAGACTTTTTCGCCGGAGCAGGAACTTTAAATTACGGTCATAATAATGAAATCATGCAAGAAAAAATGATTGACTATATTCAAAATGATGGAGTTGTGCATAGTTTAGATATGGCAACAACACCTCGTGGAGATTTTTTACAGCAATTTAATGATAAAATATTAGCACCTCGTAACTTAGATTATAAAATAATGTTCCCTGGTCCAACAGGAACAAACTCAGTGGAGGCTGCTTTAAAAATAGCAAGAAAAGTAACAGGAAGAGACAAGATCATCAGTTTTACAAATGCATTTCATGGTATGACTTTAGGTTCGTTATCAATAACAGGAAACGAGTCAAAAAGAAAAGGAGCTGGCGTTGCTCTAGGTAATACTGTTTTTATGCCATTTGATGATTTTGTAGAAGGCCAAGATTCAATTGAATTTTTAGAAACATTTCTATCAGGCTCAAGTTCGGGAGTTGATTTACCAGCAGCGATTATCGTTGAAACCGTTCAAGGAGAAGGTGGAATTAATAGTGCGAGTTTTAAATGGTTAAAGCGATTAGAGGAAGTATGTCAGCGTTTTCATTTACTTTTAATTATTGATGATATACAATCAGGATGTGGCAGAACAGGGACATTTTTCAGTTTTGAAGAAGCTGGATTAAATCCTGATATCGTTTGTCTTTCTAAATCATTAGGTGGGATAGGGTTACCTATGGCTATCACATTAATAAAACCTGAGTATGATCAATTTGAACCTGGTGAGCATAATGGAACATTTCGTGGAAACAATTTAGCATTTATTGCTGCCACTGAAGCATTAAATTACTGGGTAAACGATGATTTTACAGAAGAAATTAATGAAAAAGCTGCGATTATTAAATCATTTACTAAAAAAATGGTGAAAAAATATCCTGCTTATGATTTAGAACAGCGTGGACGAGGATTAATGCAAGGTATCGCAATTCATGAACCTGGTGTGGCTACAGAAGTTTGTTCACGTGCATTTGACAAAGGTCTTATTTTAGAAACTTCAGGTCCAAATGATGAAGTTGTGAAATTCTTACCACCATTAATTATTGATGAATCTGGTTTAACTAAAGGTTTAGCAATAGTTAGTGAAGCGATTGAAGAAGTTATTAACGAATAATTAGTAAGGGAGATAGTAAATTGATAGTAAAATCCTTAGAAGATATTTTAGGCACAGAAGATGAAACAAAAGGTGAAACGTGGGCTAGTCGTCGGTTTGTAAAAAAGAGCGATAATGTTGGTTTTAGTTTAACTGATACAGTAATTACAGCTGGTACAGAAAGTTATTTTTGGTATAAAAACCATATTGAAGCTGTCTATTTAATTGAAGGTGAAGGTGAAGTTGAAACTTTAGCAGATGGTAAAGTATACCCATTAAAACCAGGTACGATGTATCTGTTAAATGATAATGATAAGCATTATTTACGTGCTAAAACTCAACTACGTATGGTCTGTGTCTTTAACCCACCTCTTGTAGGGACAGAAACACATGATGAAGAAGGAGTATATCCTTTACTTGAAGATTAAGAATAAAAAACCCCTCATTAGTTGAGGGGTTTTTAGTTTCCATTTTTTTAAAAATTTAAAAAATATATCGAGGTGAAAAATGGATAAAACAAATCAAGTGCAAACGACATCTTCATTAATAAGTGATTTAAAAGCTCTTGGAATTACAGAAGGAATGACATTAATAGTACATCCTTCACTTGGCTCAATTGGGTGGATTGTTGGTGGATCATTAGCATTAATCCAAGCGTTACAAGAAGTATTAACAGAAGAGGGAACGCTGGTTATGCCGTCACATTCTACTGACTTATCTGACCCAAAAGATTGGAACAATCCAAAAGTAAACAGAAAGTTGTGGGAAAGTATAAAAAGAGACATGCCAGGATTTAATTCACACATCACTCCAACATATAAATTAGGCATTGTACCAGAACTATTTAGAAATTTACCTAATGTTAAAAGAAGTGAGCATCCAGCATATTCCTTTAGTGCTTGGGGAAAAGAAAAAGAATATATACTTAATAACCATTCTCTAGATAACGGACTAGGCGAACAATCGCCACTGGCACGTATTTATGACTTAGCAGGCCATATTTTGTTACTTGGTACGAATTATGATTCAAATACATCAATGCATTTAAGTGAACATCGAGTAGGTGTTTTTCCAAAGACAACAGAAGGAAGTCCAGTAATTATTAAAGGTAAGAAAAAGTGGGTTACTTATAAAGAAATTGAATATGATGAAGCTAACTTTATTAAAATTGGAGAAGCATTTGAGAAAAAACAAAAAATTAAAGTTGGGATGGTCGGAAAAGCTCCTAGTAAATTAATTAGCCAAAAAGATTTGGTTGATTTTACAACTGAAAATATTTTGAGATATAGTTGAGTTTGAAAAAAGCAATCGAAGAGACTTTTTAGGAAAGAGAAACTGAACATGTTATAATGAAATAGCGAATTTCATTCATATTACTTAATTAATAGGGGGATATATATGAGTATGGCAGTTAATATATTATTTGAAGAAGAAATTAAAGATAATAAAGTAGTGGTCGATTTCGTAAAATCTAAAAAAGAAGCGTTCGTCTCTACTTTATTAAATGATGAATCAGTAGTTATTATTAAAGAACCAAAAGAAAGTAAGCAAACATTAGAAGATGTACGTATGTTAGCAGGAAATATTGTAAAATCACTTATTAATTCAAACGTAAAAAAAGCCAAAATCAATGAAAATATCTTAATACAAATATATGATTCAAATGAGAAGCAAGATGTATTAATTGCTTTTGTTGAAGGATGGAATTTAGGGACTTATAAATATATCACTTATAAATCTGAAGCGACACAAAAGAAAGTAGACTTAGAATTTTTTGATGAAAATACAGTTAAAGCAGCAAAAGAAATCGGTGAAGTGCGTGCTTCTGCAGTCGCATTTTCTCGTGATTTAATGAACAATACAGCAAATGAACTTAACCCTGAAACATTTCCAGAAGTGTTAAAAGAAGAATTAAAAAATACACCAGTAGAAATAAATGTTTTAGAAAAAGCAGATATTGAAAAAGCAGAAATGAATGGACTTTTAGCTGTTAACCGTGGAAGTAAATACGAACCTCGATTTGTAGAACTAAAATATGTTGGTGATGATTCTAAACCATTAGTTGCTCTTGTAGGAAAAGGGGTAACATTTGATACAGGAGGCATCAGTTTAAAATCAGGTCGTGATTTAAGTGATATGCGAATGGATATGGGTGGCGCGGCAGCAGTTTCTGGCGCAATTAAACTATTAGCAGAATCAAATGCCAAAGTTAATGTAATTGGTTTATTACAGATTGTAGAAAATATGCCCGATAGTGATTCAATGTTGCCAGGAGATGTTATTCGTTATAAAAACGGTAAAACAGTTCAAGTAGGTAACACTGATGCTGAAGGTCGCTTAATCTTAGCTGACGGATTGATTCGAGCTGAAGAATTAAATGCGGATTATATTGTTAATATTGCAACACTAACAGGCGCTGCAGCTATAGCGCTCGGTTCAGAAACTGGAGCGGTAATGGGTAATTTAGAATATGCATGTGATATGCGTACAATAGGTGCAAAAAATGGAGATAACGTTTGGCCATTACCTTTAATTGATGCATATGAAAGTTATTTAGATAGTGATTATGCGGATTTTAGTAATATATCAAATAAAGGTGAAGCGGGAGCTATTACTGCAGGTTTGTTTTTACGTCGTTTCGTGAATAATCCTGAGAAATGGTTACATGTTGATATGGCTGGAGTTATGGAAAGTCAAAACAAAGGTTATTATGCAAAATCAGCAAGAGGCTATGGTGCTCGTTTGTTAGCAGATTATACAGTAGCAAAATCAGAGTGATCTAAATGAAGAAATATGGGATGTTTTTGCTTGGATTATTTATGTTAATTTTTCTGATTAGTGGTTGTAATTCTGATAAAAAAGAAGAGAAAGAAATGACACTAATTATGGATACAATGACAGAGACAGAAAGCAATCAATACTATTTTCACTTAATTGAATCACTGCTTGCTAATGAGCCGGAAAATGAATTATTAAAACCAGCTTTAGATGAATTAAATAAAAGCACAGATGAGCTAATGTCTCTTCCTATAAAAACAAAAAAAGGTAAAGAAGTAATCAATCACTACCAAGATGCTCTGGAAAATAGAGAAAAAGTAATTTCGATTCTTAAAAAGAATGATTTTACAGAAGAAACAATAGAAAATCTTAAAAAATATATTACTAAGTCTGAAGAAAGCGAATCTGCAGCGACAGAAATAGTTATAGATGAATTAGAATTAAAAGACATTGAGAAATAATTCTCAATGTCTTTTAATTTATTTAAATATTAAGTTATTACTTTAGTTAATATATCATTTGCAGACTTTCCTGCATAATTACTTGTCACGACTCCTAAAATGTTTTTATTTATTTTTGGTTCTATTTTCCTTGTTAGTTCAGCTGGACCTGCTAGATACACACCTTCCCAATTATTATCTTTCATATGTTTTTCTAATCTAGGTAATAAAGTTTTCATCCAACGATCTTCATTTACTTTTACTCGTTTTTCATATTGATCACGGTGATTAGCACTACTCGACGTGACACCTTCGTAAGCTAATCCTTTATATTGCGTCCAATCTTCATTATCCAAATTAAATTCATAATGTGTTTCTCCCGTTAAATCACCTAGTTGAGTATCAAGTAGTGAAACTTTATTACGTTGTAGTAAAAGAACTCCACTTGAAGGGTAGTCTTTAGATAATTCATCCCATTGATCAGTTACTGCCTTATCCTCCCAATCAAATTGATTTTCTACAGGTACTTGTAAAACATAAAGCAGAACATTATCTTTATTCGCAAAACAAACAGCACCATGTTTTAATTCATGTGCTCGGTCTCTAATTGCTTGATCTATTTTTTTTGATATTTCTTCATAAGTTTTTACATTTTCAGGCTGAGAAGACTTTACATAATGACCTGTTCTTTTTAGATTGTTTTTTAACCTTATCTTCCAATTTTCGTTTGTAGGATCTGTCTTTAAGTACACTGAAAAAACAGGACCTTCTAAGCTGAGGATATCTTTATTAATTTGATCTAAATTAATTTTCATGAATTTTCCCCTTTCTATACTTCCACTAGTTGTGATATATTAATCATACCAAATATTCTGATAATTTGTTAGCAAAATTATTAATAAATAAAAATAAGCTACCTTACCAAATAAGAAATTGAGTAATAGTAGCTTTATAATAATGTTTTAATACTTACATACCTGTTAAAAATTTACTAATAACAATCCATGTTGCAAGGACAATTGTCACAACAGCAATGAGTCCGAAAACACGTTTTTTGGCAAGGAAATTAATAATAACTGAGATAAAGCCAAGTGCATATAAACTGAATACTAAAGAATAAGGAATTGATAACGCCTCCAATTTAACAATATAATTCATTATAACAAACAATTTAAATTAGTACATGGACAATCATAACAAAAAATAGGAGTAATCCTAACCATAAGTGAACCATACGTTTAATATAAGAAGCTTTAAACCATCGTAACCACCCAAATATAACAATCCCAGTTAAAATAACAAGGCCAAACATCCCACTAAATATCTTGGTCATACCTAAATTAAAACCATATAAGTCAATTGCTAAGAAACCATGAAAAATAATAACAATAAAAGCAGTCATCCCTGTCCATTTATGCACAGGTAAGATGCGTTTAGAAATTGTTGCATATTTTATTTTTATATCTCTTGGTATATCAGATCTAATTGTTGAAAACATTGCATGACGTGTCCAATTAAATAAAATAAATAATAAACCTAATCCACCTACTAAACTTACTAATAAATGCGAGCCTGATATCACTTTGTATAATGCAAATAAAAACAATAATAAATTAAAATAAAACCACTTATTCATTATAATCACCTTTACTATTTAAACACTTTATCTATCATATAGAGTTTAAATGCATTACGTCAATAAGTTTACTAAAAAAGATAAAAACTTGTGACGATACAATGAAAAATATTTCTTAAAAATTTCAACGCATCTATTTACATTTATATTACAAAAAAATAAGATAATTGTTTATATATGTTTAAAAAAAGAAAAATAAAGGAACACTATAAAAAAGGAGGAGTTTAGTATGTTAGAAAAAAATATTTATTACGTTTCCTTAAAAACTAAAGAAATCAGTACTCGACCTGACCAAGCTGAAGCATATTATGAATTATCAGCTACAAAAGCTGAAATACAAAGACTCCAAAATTATTTAAAATTATGTAAAGCTCATGAAGAAGAAGAATCAAGATTAATGATGAATCCATTTACTTTTACGGAAAATAAAGATTCAATTAAAGAATATAACGAGAATTTAAATACAGTATTAAATATGATTTATGATTTAGGTACAAAAGAAACTAAGTCAGCTATCGTAGCAACTTAATGGAAACGGGGTGATGTTTATTTATGTTAGAGCGAAAAGAGTACTATGTATCAATAGAAGATAGAATGTTAGAAAAAATAAAAAAGCCAGGCCAAGCAGAATTGAAGATTTATGCTACGGAAGAAGAAGTGAAAACTATTCAAGATTATATGGATAATAAAGGAACAGTTAGTGAAAATTATGATAATGTTCAAACTTCATCAAAAGGAAACGTGTCAGCTAGTTATACTCCGAGTGTAGGAGATGAAGAAAATTATAACAATGATTTTGATAAATTAGTAGATTTAATTTATAAGTTAGGAACTGAAAAAACAAAGAAAAGTCTTGAACAATACAGGTAAAGGCGGCGTGATAATATGGGAAAAGATTATAAATACTATGTTTCGCTTGATGATAAAATAATAAGTGAAGAACCAATCGAAGGCGAGGCAACATTAGAAATTATTGCGACACCAGAGAATGTCGAAGAAATAAAAGAATATATGCATAAAGATGAATCTAAAGATGAACACGTAGGAGAAAGATACGAAGAAGACTTAAAGAAATTGTTTCAGCTTATATACGACTTAGGCACAAAAGAAACAAAGAACTCATTAGATAAGATGATCAAATAAAAAATAAAGACTACAACTTCTAGTAAAAGGAAGTGTGGTCTTTATTTTTTATGATTAAATATCTTTATTCATCTGTATGTTTTGACCAAAAAGTGGCTAGGATGGGTCCAGATATATTATGCCACACTGCCCCAAGTGCACTTGGTAAGGCAGCTAGAGGTCCGAAATGAGCAGTCGCTAAAGCAACCCCTAAGCCAGAATTTTGCATACCTACTTCAATACTAATTGCTCGGCGTTCACTTTCAGAAAGTCCCATAAATTTAGCAACAAAGTATCCAATAAGTAATCCTAATCCGTTATGGAGTACTACTGCAATGAAAACAATTAATCCAGCATTTGCAATTTCTTCAACATTGCCAGAAACGACCGCTGACACAATAATAATAATTGCGGTGACTGAAATCAAAGGAACAACTTTAATTCCTTTGTTAACAATCACAGGCATTATTCTCCTTACTATAAATCCAAGTAAAATCGGAATAATGATAACTTGGATAATTGACATAAACATTGAAACAGGGTCTACAGGTAACCATTGTCCAGCTAAGAGTAAAAGTAGCAAAGGTGTAACAATGGGTGCGAGTAGTGTTGAAAAAGAAGTCATTGTAATCGATAAAGGTAAATTTCCTCTAGCTAAATAAACCATTACGTTTGAAGCCGTCCCACCCGGTACAGACCCTAATAAGACTAAACCAGCAGCTAATTCAGGTGGGAGCTTTAAAAGATAGGCAATTATAAAAGCTGCTAAAGGCATAATAATAAATTGTGCTAACACACCACCAATAATTGATAAAGGTTTTGTCAAGACGAGTTTAAAATCTACTGGCTCTAAAGTAAGCCCCATCCCAAACATCACAATACCTAAAAGAATCGTAATATACTGTCCTAAAAATAAAAATGAATCAGGAATTAAATATGCTATAACAGCAACAATAATCACTAAAAATGCAAAGTACTTTCCAGCTAGTGAACTAATTTTTTCTAAAAATATCATAAATTATGTTCGCTTTCTTTACTGGTGATTTTTTTATCAGCATTAAGAATATTTTTTGGGTCTAAGACTTGCTTAATTGCAAGCATGACATCATATGCTTCACCATGCTCAATTCGTTGATACTTTTGTTTTCCAATACCAACTCCATGTTCACCTGTACAAGTTCCGCCATTATTAATTGCGTGCATAACTAGTTTTTCATTATATGTATGTGCGGCTTTTACTTGATCAGGATTATTTGAATCAATCATAAGCAAGACATGGAAATTACCATCTCCTACGTGACCTAATATCCCACCAGGAATCAGAGTTTTATCAAGCTCAGTACGTGCAAATAAAACCGCTTCAGTCAATTTAGATATTGGCACAACCACATCTGTCACCATCATATCTTTTCCAGGATATCCATGTGTATAAGCATAAGCAAGATTATGTCTGGCTTCCCAGAGAACATTCCGCTTTTTATTTTCTTTTTCAAACTCAATCCCTTCACATTGATGATCTTCAACAATTAATTTCATAAAATCAATATCCGATTGAAGCCCTGCTTCATTGCCATGAAATTCTAAGAAAAGGGTCGGTTTAATAGGGAAGTCTTGTTTACTATGACTATTTATTTGTTGAATTGAAGCTTCATCAATAAGTTCCACACGAGCAATTGGAATGCCAGCTTGTAAAATTGATACAACTGCTTCAATGGCATTTTTAATCGTTGGAAAAATAGCGCGTCCAGCAACAATATGTTCTGGGATGCCATGAACTTTTAAAGTCAATTCTGTAAAAGCGCCTAATGTACCTTCTGATCCCGTAAAAAGACCATTCAAGTGATAACCTGATGAAGATTTTGCTGCACGGTTACCTGTATGGATGACGCGACCATCAGCTAATACGACTTCAAGATCTCTTACTTGATCACGCATCACGCCGTATTTAACAGAGGTTGTTCCGCTCGCATTAGTAGCAACCATACCACCCAGAGTAGCATCAGCTCCTGGGTCAACTGGGAAAAACAAACCATGTTTTTTCAAAGCTTTATTTAATACTGTTCGTGTGACTCCTGGTTGGACAGTGACTAAAAAGTCCTCTACACTTATATCAAGGACTTTGTTCATCAAAGAAAAATCAATCGTAAGTTGTTGTTCATAAGGAATAATATGTCCTTCTAAGCTTGTACCTAAACCAAAAGGGACAACCTTAACAGCATTATTGTTTGCAAAAGTCATAATGTTGCTCACATCTTCAGTTGTATAAGGATAAACAACCACTTTAGGAGATTTAGGTTTGTGGTAAGATTCGTCTTTACTATGTTGCTCTAAAACAGTATCATTTGCAGATATTTGTTCTTTTGATAAGTAATTATTTAATTGGATTACTAATTCTTCTGTTGTTAGTGACATAATAATCATTTCCTTTCTAAATAAAACATTTAAAATAGACTACAAAAAACCATTCTAAACCTATATTTTTAAAAACACAAATTAAACCTAGTGAATATTCTGATTTTTCTTCCATTTAAAATGAAGTTACTTTACTTTAAATTTAGACTTGAATTAAATCTATTAACCTTTAAAATTTAGAGAAGAGGATTATATATGTCATTTAAAAAGATTTTATTAATAGTTATTATTGGAGTAGGCTTAATTACTTTAGGCGGAATGTTAATCGTTTATTCATTTATGGATATCAAACTTTCTAGTGTAGATGGTAAGGGAGAGTTAGTTGAAACAGTTGAATCACCTAATGGAATTTATCAAGCTGATACATTTATGGTATATGGTAATACTGCTGATAAAAACCAAGTCAGAGTGTCAATTACTAATATGAAAGACAAACTTGAATTTAATGACACTACAGTATATTGGTTATACCCAGCAAAAGAAGCATTACCAGAAGTGGATTGGATATCTGATGAAAAACTTAATGTTGCTGACAAAGAAATAAATATAAAAGACAAAAAAACATATTACAATTATCGAAAAGATCAGAAATCAACTGAATAAAGGGGATGTAAGTATGATAAAAAGTATGCCTAAAAGAGAAGATGTTAATAAGGAAGAAACTTGGAATTTAAAAGATTTATTTGAAACAGAAGAAGATTACGAGCAAGCGCTCGATAATTTAAAGAAAACCGTCGATAACTTTGTTAAAAGATATAAAAATCAGATTACAAATGCTGAAAAAATTGTTGAGGTTATGAAAGATTATGCTAAAATTTTTGAGGCGATGATACCTCTTGGAAATTACACAAATTTATCATTAAGTGTTGATCAAACTAATGAAAATTCACAAATACGCGCAAGTCAATTTGGCCAAATTGCCGCTAAATTAAGTAGTGATTTATCATTTGTTAATAGTGATTTATCTGCTTTACCTAAAGCAGTATTAAAAGAAGCAATGACACTTAATAAAGATTTTAAAGTTTATTTAGAGAAGCTAATTAGAAGACAACCCTATCAATTATCACCAGAAACAGAAAAAATAATAGCAGCTTTTACAGCAGTATTTGCAGGGCCAAGTGAGCTTTATGATATTACCAAAATGGTTGATATGCAATTTCCTAATTTTACAGTTGAAAATAAAACATACCCTTTAAGTTATGTATCTTTCGAAGGTGAGTGGGAATTTGAAGTAAATACTAAAAAAAGGCATACAGCTTTTGATACATTTTCTAATACTTTGAGACAGTATCAGCACACTACTGCAAAAACATATGATATGCATTTACAACAAGAGAAAACAGAATCAGATATACGTGGGTTTGAAAATGTGCTTGACTCTTTACTATTTGAACAAGAAGTAGAGCGCCCATTATATGATCGACAAATTGATTTAATTACATCAGAATTAGCACCTCATATGAGGAAATATGTAAAGCTACTTCAAAAAGTGCATGGCTTAGAAAAAATGACTTTTGCAGATTTAAAATTGCCTTTAGACCCAGATTACGAGCCTAAAGTAACATTAGAAGAATCAAAAGACTATATTGAGGAAGCATTAGAAGTTATGGGTGAGGATTATCTTGAAATGGTTGATAAAGCTTATTCTGAAAGATGGATTGATTTTGCTCAAAATATAGGTAAATCAACAGGTGCATTTTGTGCTAGTCCATATGGAAATCATTCTTATATACTAATTTCTTGGACTGGTAGCATGGAAGATGTTTTTGTATTAGCACATGAATTAGGTCATGCTGGTCATTTTAAATATACAAATTCTGAACAAAATGTATTTAATACTGATTCCTCACTTTACTTTATAGAAGCACCTTCAACGATGAATGAAATGCTTTTAGCGAATCATTTATTAAAAAATTCTGAAGACCTTAAATTTAAACGTTGGGTTATATCGTCTATCGTAGCACGCACTTATTATCATAATTTTGTAACTCACTTACTAGAAGCGGCATATCAACGTGAAGTTTATAATATTATCGATACAGGTGGTAGTGTAAATGCAACTATATTAAATGATATAAAACGTAAAGTTTTAGTAGATTTTTGGGGTGAAGATATAGAAATTAATGAAGGCGCTGAATTAACTTGGATGCGCCAACCACACTATTATATGGGATTATATCCATATACATATTCAGCAGGCTTAACCATATCAACTGCTATGTCTAAACGTATTCTAAATGAAGGAGAACATGCAGTAAATGAATGGAAAGAAGTACTCAAATTAGGCGGAACTAAACCACCTACAGAACTGGCAAAGATGGCAGGCATTGATATTACAACGGATAAGCCTTTAAAAGAAACAATCGCTTATATTGGTAAACTAATCGATGAACTAATTGAACTAACAGAAGAAATAGAAGCACAAAAATAATAGGTAAATATTATGATTCAATTTATGAAATGATAATTAAAAGTAATTTAATTGTAGAATAATCTTATCTAGATTATACTTAAATTTGGCGGATATTCGGACTATAATGTGGAAATTTATGATAACAGTACATCTTAGCAAATAAAATACGCTCGCTTGCTGCGGGCGCTGTGAAGAATTGAAGTTCATTCTTCATTAGCAATGAGCCTCATAGGCTGTGCCTATGGGTCACACCCTAGCTCGTTTTCTCCCGCAGGCGTCTCGTATATTTGATTTGCTAAGGAAAACAGCGTTTTACTTTCCACACTATTTTCTGGATATCCAACTTGGCTAATCAAACGTTAAAGTGAGTTGAAAATTATTGAAAAAATATCATTTCAGAATAGTATTACCATTAATAATAGCGATTATAATTGGGATGACAGGTCCGTTGATTGCACTTGGTTTAAATAGATTAATTACTCAAATAACACCTGTTTATGTCATGCTAGTTACTGGAATTATTAGCATTAGTCTCTTCATTATAGCGTTGTATCGAGTAGCTACTTTTATAAGTAATGAAAATATTTCTAAACAATTTTTAACACCTTACTTATTTTTAATTGGCATGACTGCTTCAGGTGTTGTAAGTTTTTCAATTATATTTGTAGTCATGAATTGGTAATTGAGTCTGCGATAAGTAGACTCAATTTTAGTCTGTCGAATAATTTAAAACATGGTACAATAAAGAAGTGTTATTTAAGAAAGTTGTTAAAGGAGTTTTTAAATTGAAGCGTGTAACAATTGTTCTTTTTGTTTTAATATTAGTTGCCGGATGTAGTTTCAGTAAAGTTTATACTGATGCAATTGAAGAAACAGAAGAACATTTAAATAACGAAGAATTTGATCAAGCATTAAAAACCGTTAAAATAGCGTTAAATGAAAAAAAAGAAGATGATGTAGCACTTAATATTAAGTCCGGTTTGTTAAAATATAAAGAATTAACACAACAACAAGAAAAAAGAAATTGGGAAAATGTCACAGACGTCATAAATTCTTTTGGCACGTTAGATTCTGTTCATCCAAAACTAAAAAAACAAGTAGATGAAATTAATAAACAGATGTTAATAGAAACTAATTTAGAAACAGAACTCGCAGAAGGACTTGAACAAGTAAAGTCAGATTTAGATAATAGTTTATTTGAAGAAGCAAACACATTATTAAATAGTTTTGAAACGAATGAAGAATTTAAATTTGCTGAAAAAGAAATTAACATAGCGCGTAAAGAATATGACCAACAATTTGAAACATTTAAAGAGAAAGAAAAGACAGCTGATAGAAACAAAGAACTAAAAGAGTTATCAGTAAAATACGAAAAAAAATTAACTAAAACTCAAAAGATGGAAGATAATATGAAAGTATTAAAAAAAGGTGATAGTTCTGAAAAGTTTATCCAAGCTTTAGTTGATACAGAAGTTGCTTATGATAAAATATTAAATCAAATCTATAAATTAATTATCAAGGAGTATCCAAAAGAAGAAGATAAAATAAGAGAAGAACAACGAACATGGTTAAGTAATTACGAAGAAGATGTTAATGAAATTCGTTACAAATCAGGTGAATATGATGCTATGGAATTTAGCGTTCAATCTAAAAAAGAAAGAACGAAAAAGCTCTTAAATGAATATTTAAAATAAAAACTTCCTTTGCCTAATAATTAGCAAAGGAAGTTTTATTTATATATGAAATTTTTTAGTTTAATAGTTTAGCATATACTTAAATTTTAAGGTGCTCGGCCGCCTGTGAAAATGCGAATTATTAAAACAATTAGCGCAATAACAAGTAGAATATGAACTAAACCGCCACCGATATCGAATGAAAATCCTAAAATCCATAAAAGAATTAAAATACCTATGATGGTCCATAACATTGTGAATACCTCCTTTCATTAATAAATATATTTAAATTACCCTTGTACAGCTTGTATTCAATATCTACGGAGTTTGTCCTCCTGAAATTAAACGGAAAATTAAAACAATTAGTGCTATAACAAGAAGAATATGCACTAGTCCTCCCGCAATACCAAATGAAAAACCTAAAATCCATAAAAGAATTAAGATACCTATAATCGTCCAAAGCATGATATAAATCCCCCTTTTTAGAAACGCTTTTAAAAAAATGTTGTAAAGTCATTTTAAGCTCTTCAGTTTAAGGTGCTCTTCCTCCTGTGAAGATACGAAGGATTAAAACAATTAATGCAATGACAAGGATGATGTGTATTAAATTACCACCAATATCAAATGCAAATCCTAAAATCCACAAAAGAATTAAAATACCTATGATGGTCCATAGCATGATAATAGTCTCCTTTCAAGATTCGATTGGATAACTTACTTAAGAGTAATATTCCACGTTAATTTATTTTTAAACATTTAATTATAATTATTAAAAAATTCTTAACTTTGATAATTGTTTTGAAAAGTAATTAATCTAGTAAAAATTGAGAATCAGGCCTATAATTAAGAAAGATATTAAGTAGCTTCAAGGAGGTTTAAATGAAAGAGACACTCAGATTAATAGAAAAGCACATTCCCGAACCTTGTAAGATTAAATTAAATGAAAAAGAAACAGGGAATTTCATTTATTATAATATTTTTAATGAGAGAAATAATAATATTGGTTGTCTTAAATTTACAAAAACCGGAGAATTAACATTCTTTTCATATACAGGCGAGATCCTTAAACATATCAAACATCCCCTGAATGAAAAGGAAATAATTGAAAATGCAAATGCATTTTTAAATACATTCGTTCAAAATAAAAATTTAAAAGTGGCTTCTGTTTTTACTTATGCAAGTAATTACCGAGTAAACTATGAAGATAAAGATTCTAAGTATAACTTGTTTTTACCTGATACGGGCGTGGAATTGACACTTGATTTAGCAGGAAATATATCGAGTTTTAATAGAAAAGAAGATAACTATGAATTGATTACAACAAAAAAAATAATCACTTCTGAAGAAGCAAAATCACATTATCTTAAAAAGCTTAACTTAGATTTAGAAATCAGTAAGCCAGCATCACTTAATCATTACAAATTAGTTTATCGTTTAAACGAAGAAATTAATTATGTGCCTGCTTCAGGTGAAGAACCAAAGCTTAAATTAATAAAATGTAATTTAAAAAGCTTAAAGCCATATGCCACCAGTAGTAAAAATATTTTTAGAATATTAGGCCTCGATGGAGATTATTCTAAGATAGGGAAAAAAAATAAAAAAGATTGTAGGATAGAATTGTGGTCCAAAAATTCTAAAAAAGAATTAGGTCAATTGAATTATAATATGGATGATTCGCAATCAAATGTGATTAAATTTAAAATTAATAAACATACTGCACAAATAGTCCAAATATGTGATGGTGAAATACTTTCAGAAGAAGTAACTTCAGCACTAACGAATAAAAAAGCTTATGACCGAGCTTTAGATTTTTTATTTACAATATATCCTGATGCAGATGAATTATTTGATAAAATTGATTTAAACATAGACAGTGATGAAAAAACTAATGAAAAGCATGAACCTAATTATATGTTTTATTTTAACCGAGTGCATGACAGTATAGAAGTACGAAATCAGATTGCATATATAGGTGTGGGCAAATATACAGGTATGATTAATAAGTTTTGTGCTCCTACCGTAACTGAGAAAGAACTAGCCCATATTAATGTGTTTCCAAAAGTGGCAGAAGAGGAAGCCAAGAGATTTTGCGCAAACAATTTGAAGATGAATCTTCATTATAAGAAAAGTGTTGATCAAGAAAATAATATACAATATGAACTAGTGTACTTACCGGTATTTCTGGAAGGAAAGACGGAGGAGATCCTAATTGATGCCCATCAAGGGATAATTTTTGAAGCTTGATTTAAAGTGAAAAATAAGGAAGTGACGTTTTGAATTCAAAGTTTAAATACTTGATTATTCTTTTATTGAGTGTCCTTTTATTATTCGGGTGTTCAGTAGACGACATACTTGATATAGTGGTAAATGAATCTGATGAACCAACTCATCTAGAAGCTACACCACTAGAAGCATTAAATGAAACGGAAAATTTTAAATCGCATGCCTTAGAGCATATTCTAGAAGGAGAATTGAATCGAAACGGTCAAGCTGTAGGTTTTCATTATGCTCAATTAGAAACAAAAAAAGGAGAAATCATTCATAATACAGAGACGAAACCTAATGAAAATGGTGTTTACGAAGCAAAAGTGCGTGTAAATGATGTGAACAAAACTTCAAATAACGGTAAATCTACTTTTTTTCCTGATGATTGGGATTCACAAGATGTGGTTGATGCGATTAATATAGCGTATGAAAATCGAACGCATATTAATGGAAATACTTTTGAAGGATTGACAGAGGAAGGTATTATTATTCGTATGTATTTAGATCAACAAGATAAAATAATATCTGCTTTTCCAGTTTATTAAGGTGGTGGCTTTATGTATGAATTAAAAGAAGTTACTTTAAAAAATAAAAATATAGAAAAGAAACGCTTAGTCATAAAATTTGAAGACGAAAAATATGCAATTTTAGCAGAGTTTTTAATGTCAGATGCTATGCTTTTGTCAGAAGAACTTACACTTGCTTTTAAACAAGTAAATAACGAAGAAAAAATAATTTTAACAGGTAATCGATGTGCTGTTGAGATTGGAAGCATTCAGACAAAAATAGTAGATTTATTTGCTGAGTACGATTCAGGAGCTTATCAACCTTTAAATATCTCAACAAATGAATTTAAAAACTATATAAATATATGGCATGAAGAATTGAATAAATTTAATAAAAAGAACATATAAAAAAACACCTGCCTAAAAGACAGGTGTTTTAAGATTATTTGCGGCTAAGAAGGCATGCGTTCACAACATGTTGGTAAATATTCTTAGACTTAGGCAAATCAACTCATCGCAAAATAAGTATACCACACATATAATTTGCTGACGAGATATAACTATCTTTATTTAATAAATCGGGCATTCAAATTATGATGTGGAAACTTTAGATTACAGTACATTTTAACATATTTGATTTGCGCCAGAGAACAGTGTTTTACTTTTCACGCTATTTTCTGGATGTCCAATAATTCTACATGGAGGCTTAAATAATGAAAATCACTATAGCACCTGATTCATATAAGGGTAGTCTTTCTGCTAATGATGCTGCAAAAACAATAGAAAGGGCTATTAAGTCGACTTTACCTGATGCCCAAACTTTTTTAAAACCGATGGCAGATGGTGGCGAAGGGACACTTGATACATTAATTAAAACGCTGAATGGCCAGAAAGTTTTTTTAAAGTGCAAGGGCCCACTTGGGGAAGAAATTGAGACATATTATGGAATAATTGAAGAAGATACAGCTGTGATAGAAATTGCCAATATTTGCGGATTAACCTTAGTTCCATTTGATAAAAGAAATCCAGAAAAAACAACAACATATGGAATAGGTGAAACGATTGAACACGCAGTTAATAATGGTTTTAAAAAAATTATTATAGGACTTGGTGGAAGTGCAACCAATGATGGTGGCTACGGTATGTTAAGAGCTTTAGGCGTAAAGGGATTAGATATAAATAATCAAAGTTTAAGTTTTTTTGCTAAAGATTTATATGCACTTAACCAACTTGACTGGCGTTATCTTAATCCAGATTTAAAAGACGTTACAATTACAGTAGCTAATGATGTGAGTAACCCTTTATGTGGCCAAAATGGAGCAAGTTTTATTTATGGTGAGCAAAAAGGAGGCACAATCAAACAAATCGAAAAATTAGATCAAGCCTTATTAAATTTTGCTAGAATAGTAGAACACTTTACACATACAGCATACGATCACAATGAAGGGGCAGGAGCAGCTGGGGGATTAGGGTTTGCTCTAAGAGTAATCGGAGCGACATTAACACCAGGGGCAAAGTTAATTGGAAAAAGAATCAAGTTAGATTCAAGTATAATTTCTTCAGATTTAGTCATTACAGGTGAAGGAAAAAGTGATAAACAAACATTACATGGTAAAGCTCCAATCTATGTAAGCCAATTAGCAAAAGAGTATAAGAAACCAATCATTTTAATATCAGGTAGTGTTGAAAATAACCATAAAGAATTAACTAAAAATTTTACAAGCGTTTTTTCAATTTTAAACGCTCCACTTCCTATAGAAGAAGCCATGTTTCATGCAGAAGAGTTATTATACAATCAAGTCGTTCAAATAATGCAGTTAATAAAACTGAATATATAACATTAAACACTTTACTATCTATTTTAAAGACTGGAGGGATTGAGTTGAATAGAAAATTAGAAGTATTAATCATTGGAATATTAACTAGTTTTGTATTAGGCTTTTTCTTGAAATTACTGGAATTAATTACAGACCTAAAAGTATATACTTTACTTTTAAATATTGATTTTATTCCAATTTTAGGAGAAATTAATTTCTCAGAATGGATAGAATTTTCTTTTCATATTATTGTTTCAATTGTACTCGCATTTATATTTAATTATTTTATCTTGAAAAACAAATGGAATTGGCAAGGTATTTTATTTCATGTATCTTTAGGTAATATGCTAATTGGATTATTAATTTATCCGATTACATTACTTTCAGACAGAACACCACCGCTTTTCTCGATTTTTGCTTTAAATTTCTGGTTAGTAGGCCATTTAATTTATGGGATTTCAATGAGTTTACTCTTTATCTTAATTCAAAATAAACACAATTTAAAAAACCCAAAACGTCCAAAAAAAGTAGATAACACAATACCATTTAGGTAATTATGTTATCTTCAATTAGCTTTGATTCAAGATGTTGTGTGTGATTAACTGAATCAATTAGCCAAAGTGGTTCATTTATATTTAATATTGTAAATGAACCATTTTTTAAAGTTGTAATTTGTGAGCCTATTTCATGATTAGATACGCTTGATAAAATAGAATTAATTACTGCGCCATGTGCAATAACTAAAATGTTCTGATTATGATATGATTTAGTTATCTTATTTATAGCTATCATGACACGCTTATTTAAAGCTAAACGTGATTCTTGACCTGGATAAACTTGTTCAGGAAAGCTTTTCATGAGTTCGATTTTAGATTTCCCTTCAGCAACCCCAAAATATCTTTCTTTTAAATTATTGTCATAAATGATTGGTAAGTTTAAAGAGTCATTGATAAGTTGTGTTGTTTTTTTAGCTCGTTTGAGCGGGCTAGATATAATGACGTTAAAATGTTCACTTTTTAAATATCTCCCACATTGTTTTGCTTGTGTTTCACCTAACTTATTAAGTGGAATATCTGTCTGCCCTTGAATGATACCTTTAACATTCCAATCAGTTTCCCCATGTCTAATTAAGCATATTCTTGTCATTGATTATTCACCTCATATACCCAATTTTAAACAATGATTGTCTTATTAATCAAATAATAAATTTAATGATTACAAAAGGAGCTAACTTTTATGACTAAATTAACCATTGTGTTTTTTAAAAATGATTTAAGAATCCATGACCATCCAGCGCTTTATGAAGCGGCAAAAGACGGTATATTTTACCAGTTTATATAAAAAACACAGATTATAAAAGACGAGCAAAAGATGTTTGGATTGATCAATCACTAAAAATGTTTACAAGAAGAAGTAATTAAACCTTTTCCTAAGCCTAAAATAGAGCCATATAAGTATGAAGGTAACTTCATGTCAGAAGAGATAGCTAATGGGACTAAACTAAGCTGGGAAGCCAAAATCAGTGACCACTGGGATGCAGGTGAGGATGCAGCTTTTAAACAAATAGAATTATTTGCTAATGCAGGTTTAAATGATTATAAAATAGGAAGAGATTACCCAGCTAAAGACGTAGTTTCTAAATTATCACCCTATTTAGCAGTTGGAAGCTTAAGTCTTCGAGTATTATATACAGAGTTATCGAATGAAGAGATATATAATGAAGCAAATCTCGAAGCTTTTTATCGCCAATTAATCTGGCGTGAATTCTCATATTATACGCTCGTTCATTTTCCTGAAATGACAGATGAACCATTAAGAGATCAATTTAACTATTTTCCTTGGAAAAATGAACCTTCAGAATTGAAGGCATGGAAAAAAGGTCAAACGGGATATCCGTTTGTAGATGCAGCTATGCGAGAACTTTGGGAAACCGGTTATATGCATAATCGTGCCCGTATGGTAGTTGGATCTTTTTTAGTTAAACATTTATTAATAGATTGGCAAGTGGGTTACGCTTGGTTTGAAAAAACGTTAATAGATTTTGATCCAGCTAATAATGCGGTGGGTTGGCAGTGGGTGACAGGAAGTGGAATAGACTCTTCACCTTATTTTAGGGTGTTTAATCCTTTAATCCAAAGTGAAAAGTTTGATGCTTCAGCTAAATATATTAATCGATATGTTCCAGAAGTCCATAAAATTCACCAGCCATTTAATAAAAGTGAAGCTGAATTAAAAAAATTAGAAATTACTTTAGGTGAAACGTATCCTTATCCAATCGTGGATCATAAAGCAGCAAGGGAACGCGCTTTAATTGCTTATGATTCTATAAAAAATAAAACTAAGTCGAAATAGACTTAGTTTTATTTTACCAATCATTTTCCTTATATTTTGAAACAGCTTCAATGCGATTGCTGACATGTAATTTTTCTAAAATAACCGAAATATAATTTCGAACAGTACCCGAAGTGATAAAAAGCATATCAGATATTTCCTTAGTGCTCTTACCTTTAGAAACAAGTTCAATTACTTCGATCTCTCGATTAGTTAAAGGATTTTTTATTAAATCATCTTGTTGATCAATCAATTCAGGTGCATATACTTTGTGGCCATTCATGATTGCTCGAACAGCACTAGCTAAATCATCACTCGGTCCATCTTTAAGAAGATAACCACTTACACCAGCAGCTCTAGCGCGTGCAAAATAACCTGTCCTAGCGAAAGTGGTTAAAATGATAATTTTACAATCAACATCTACCAATTCCTCGGCAGCATCCAGTCCCGTTTTGATAGGCATTTCAATATCCATAATACAAATATCGGGTTTTAGTTTGTGTACTAAGTCAGTAGCTTCTTTTCCGTTTGTAGCTTGACCTATAACCTCCATATCTTCTTCTAAGTTAAGCAAGGAAGAAAGAGCGCCGAGTAGCATTCCTTGGTCTTCAGCTAAAACTATTTTTATCATTAAATCGTCTCCTCTGCTTGTGAAATAATTTGTGGGATAGCAATGTTTATTTTTGTACCATTATTTGAATCAATCGTTAGCTTTCCATTCATAAATTCGAGTCTTTCTTTCATACCGCTCACACCATGTGTTAAATGAGAGGTAGATTGTTGATCAAAACCAATTCCGTTGTCTTGGATAACAATAGACGTCGATTCGTTTGATTCTTGAATAATAATTTCACATAAACTAGCATTACTATGTCTTACAACATTTGTAGTCGCTTCTTTTAAACACATGCTCAATACATTCTCAGCTAATATACTTGTGTTTTGAAGCACAGGATCTCCACTTACTTTCACTTTAATATTAGCTGCTAATAGTATTTGTTCGACGCGTACGACTTCTTCTGATAACTTAATTAATCTCATACTAGATACTAATTCACGGACTTCTTTTAGAGCTGTTCGAGCTGTATTTTGAATGTCTTCAATTTCTGATTTTGCTTGAATAGGCTTAATATCAACTAATTTAATAGCTAAATCAGCTTTCATTCCGACAAGTGATAATTTCTGACCTAATGTATCATGTAAATCCCGCGCTATACGTTGGCGTTCGTCAGTAATAGCAAGTTGTGTATTCGCTGTCTCTAATAAATCTTCTAATCTTACTTGTTTATTGCGATTATGAATATTAAAAGGTAATAAACTGATACCGACAATACTAATAATAATAAAGGGTAATTGTGTGACAAACATTTCAGTCTTAATAAAAAATCCTATATTGATGGTTAAAATCGTTGTCACTAAATGCACGACATATAAAGTAATAAATCCAGCTTTGCTTTTAATATTACCAATAAAAAATGAAAGAAATAAAGCAAAATAAACATAACCATAAATTAATGTCATAAACATACTAATTAACATACCGATGCTAACCCATACGTAGACAAACCAAGTTTCAGAAACAAATGAAAGTCGATATGCTACAAAAAATAAAATGACCATAACAATCCCAACCAAAAAGTCGAGTGTGGGTGAAGATTTAAATAAAAAATAAAAAGGAATTAAACAAAAAATTAACCAAATATAAATACTTAATCCAGTGTTTTTAGGGAATATTTGATACCACTTTTGCATAGTGACCTCCTTTTACCGCTTATATTGATTATATCAAATTAAAATAAAAAGAGGTAGATATCAAATTTGATATCTACCTTAACAAAAGCTTTATGAAACTTGTCTTGAATTAGCTTCTGCTTTTTCTTTCGCTTTAATTAATGGTTTAACATCTTTGAAAGTTACAAAGTCTTTTTTCTTTTCGTCAAAAAGACGGAATTTAATTGATTTTAAGCTTGTTTTAAGCGTAATTGTTGTCGCTTGATGTAAAGGTGGTGTATTCTCGTGTGCTTCAGCTAACCGATAATTAGGGACATTAGGGCTTAAATGGTGAACGTGATGATACCCAATATTCCCTGTGACCCACTGGAGAACTGCAGGCAATTTATAATAAGAACTACCATCTACAGCTGCTTTAACAAAACTCCATTTATTTTCTTCTTCAAAATATGAATCTTCAAATTGGTGTTGGACATAGAATAACCAGATACCTAAAGAACCTGCAATGAAAAGAATCGGCAATTGAATCAGTAAGAATGCTTTAATACCTACTAAGAAAATCAATCCTGCGTAAATGATAACAATTGAAGCATTTGTTAAATAAGTATTTAAACGCTCCTTTAATCGTGCATCTTTACGATTCATTCGATTAGCGACAAGATATAAATAAAATGGACCAAATCCAAATAATACTATCGGGTGTCGATAAATACGGTAAACTAAACGCATCCAAGGTGTAGCTTCAACGTATTCATTTACTGTCATGACCCAAACATCGCCTGTTCCACGCTTATCTAAATTACTACTTGTGGCATGATGAATTGAATGTTCTCTTTGCCATTTAGAAAAGGGGAATAGTGTAACAATTCCTAATACTGTACCAACACCTCGGTTTAATTTATTGTTCCTGAAAAATGAATAGTGTGTACAATCATGAAAAATAATAAATATCCGAATCACAAAACCTGATGCAATTACTGCAATTGCTACTGTAAGGAATGGCGAGATAGCTAAGGCTTTATAAGCTAAAAACCATAATAAGATAAATGGTACTAATGTATTAAATAATTGGAATATACTCGTTTTCATTTGATGTTGTTCAAAAGGTTTGACAGCCTTGCGTAACTCGCGTTGTTGTTGACGTTGATCTGCTAACATATTTATGCCTCCTAGGTATAAACTTTATCTAACGTCATTGTAGAGCTAAATTAAAAATTTAAACAGACATAGATGTCACTCAAAAAACATGACAAGTGTCATGCATTTTAAAAAAGTTGTCTAATACTAAGTATTAGACAACTAATTATTGCTGTTTTTTTGTTGTGCGAGTAACTGTTTAATTCTTTCTTTATAAGGGTCCCCAAACAAAATAACTTCAACATCTGTTAATACGCGTGTTTGACAACCTAATCTTGAGCCATTATTTATTGCGTTATAACCGACAAGATCAGCTTCGAGTTCACTCATTTCAGTAACGTTAGCTTGATCTTTAATTGTTACCATGCAAGTAGTACATTGTGCTTTACCACCACATCTATGCTTTAAAGGGACACGACCTTGTTTTGCTGCTCGCAAAATAGATTGTCCATTTTTTATTGTAATTTCTTTTAATTTTTTATCATCTTGATAGAAAGTTACTTTTGCCAATTTATAGCCTCCTTATGTGATTAATCATAACATGAAAAAGTAGCTCATATTGTTTAAAACGAATATAAAAGTTATAATATGGATAATGTAATACGAACGATAAATATGTAAAGATAAGGTGATTAATTATGAAAATAATTCACACAGCAGATTGGCACTTAGGTAAATTAGTTAATGGTGTACATATGACAGAAGACCAGGCATACATTTTAGAAAATTTTATTAATTATTTAAAAAGAGAAAAACCAGATTGTCTTATTATAGCTGGTGATATATATGATAGAGCGGTACCTCCAACAGAAGCAGTAAAACTTTTAAATGAGACGTTGGCAACAATTATTTTAGACTTAAACATTTCTGTCATTGCAGTTTCAGGTAACCATGATAGTCCAAGTCGCCTTGATTTCGGGACTGGCTTAATGGAAAGTAAAGGACTTTATTTACAAGGGAGTCTCGATAAAAAGTTAGAACCTGTCGTTTTACAAGATGAACATGGCGAAGTTCATTTCCATTTAATACCTTATTCAGACCCTAGTACGGTCCGTTTTTTATTTGAAGATGAGGATATAAAATCCCATGATGACGCTATGCGTAAAATAACTACACAGATTAAAAATAATTGGGATACTAGCGCAAGGCATATTGCGGTTAGTCATGCCTTTGTAACACCTTATGGAGAAGAAGAGGAGAATACAAGTGATTCAGAACGACCGCTTTCAATAGGTGGTGCAGAATATGTGAGTGCACATCATTTTAAAGAATTTAATTATACAGCACTCGGTCACTTACATCGCGCTCATACAGTTTTAAATGATTCAATTCGCTATAGTGGATCTCTATTAAAATATTCACTTTCAGAAGAAAATCACGAAAAAGGTTTTTATATGGTAAAAATAGATGGAGAAGGAAATACTCAAATAAAAAAAGAAGTAATTAAACCAAAACGTGATTTACGGTCTGTCATTGGCACGATAGAAGAAATTTTAGAACATAAAAAAAATGATGATTATGTCTTTATTAATTTATTAAATGAAACCCCTGTACGCTCACCGATGGAGCAAGTGAGGTCAATATATCCAAATGCAATGCATGTAACGCGACAAGCAACTTTAAATTATGCTTTACCAACTAAAAAGGAAACCAAAAAACAAACACAACTTACTCCAATAGAAAGATACGAATTATTTTTTGAAGAAGTTAAGGGCATTGCAATGACTTCAAAACAAAAAGAAATTATGTACGAAGTGATGGATGACTTATTATTAGATGAGCGAGAAGTAATTAAGGAGGTTAAATATTAATGCGCCCAATTAAGTTGTTATTAACTGCTTTTGGTCCTTATAAAGATCGAGAAGAAATTGACTTTACAGAATTAGGGGAACATAATCTGTTTGTGATTTCTGGGAAAACAGGTTCAGGAAAAACGACGATATTTGATGGAATTAGCTTTGCTTTATACGGTTCAGCTAGTGGTGAAGATAGAGATAATGTTTTAATGTTGAGAAGTCAGTTTGCGGATGATGATTTACATACGTCAGTAGAATTTATTTTTGAATTGAAAGATAGAAGATATCGTGTTTTAAGGCAAATTGGTCATGTTAAAGAAGGGAATAAAACAAAAACAGGGGAAAAATATGAGTTTTATGAACTCACTAACAATGGTGAAGTTCCAAGAGTGGATAGACAAATCATTTCTGAAATTAATAAAAAGATTGAAGAATTGATTGGCTTAACCCAAGAACAATTCAAACAAATTGTGATGTTACCTCAAGGTGAATTCCGAAAGTTTTTAACTTCTGAAACTGAAAATAAAGAAATGATTTTACGCAGATTATTTAAAACAGAACCTTATCAAGAGATTGAACAAAAATTAAAAGAAAAACAAGATAAATTAAAAGAAGTTTTTAATAAAGATAAACAACAACTAGATTCATTAACTAAAAACATCGTAGCAACAATACCAAAAAGATCCGAGAGTAGTATCTTGCAATTATTGCAAGAAGAATCATATAATACAAATCAAGTTTTGCGTGGCTTACATGCAGAAAGTCAGTTTTATAGTGAAGAAATTAAACAAAATGATCAAGCACATAAAGATATTCAAAAGACATACGAAGATCAACTTAACAAATTTAGTGAGGCTAAATTTATCAATGAACAATTTAAATTGCGGGCAGCTAAAGTTGAGGAAAAACAAAAATTAGAATTGAAAAAAGATGAACATTTAACAAATGAAAAAGCTTTAGAAAAGGCAGAAAGAGCTAGTAGATTAACACCTTATGAAACCCAGTTAATTGACACAGAGCAAGAATTAAATGTAAAACAAAAAAGTTTGAGAGAAACAAAAGAATTAAATAAAGAAGATGAAAGAAAATTACTAGAAGCAGAAAAAGCATATAAGAAAGCAAAAGAAACCGAGCCAGAGCGTGAAGAAACCACTAAAGCTATTGATGCTTTAAATCGTTATGTACCGATTGTCAAAGAAGTTGAAAATTTAAAAAGTAACTTAAAATACGAGGAAAAGAATATTGAAGCCAATGAAATAAAATTAAAAAAAATCACCCAAACAAATAATGAAAATGAAAAATTACTAGAAAAAATAATTGAAGATATAGAAAAAACAGCTGACTTAATGCAAGGACTACCCCAAAAAGAACAAACAAAATTAAATTTACAAGAAGATTGGAAAAAGCTACATAAGTATGAAGAGTCATTAATAAGATTAAAGACAATCAAAAATGAATTTGAAAAAAATGAAGAAATTTATAAAAAAGTGTCTGATGATTATGAAGAAGCAGAAAAGCGTTGGCTAAATAATGAAGCGGCCGTTTTAGCAAAAAATCTGCATGATGGGGAAGCATGTCAAGTCTGTGGAAGTACAACCCACCCACATAAAGCGGTACAAGAAAAGGGAGTTTTATCAGAAGCGGAGTTAAAGAAATTAAAAAATTCGCGAGATGAACACCAATTAACAACCCAAAAACTAAAATACCAAATTGATTACGAGAATAAAGAAATTCTTGAAACTAAAAAAACTTTACAAGACGCTGGGTATCATGCAGAGATTGTTTCTAAGGATAAGTCTTATATAGAAGAGAAAGGAAAGAAGTTAGCTGAAGAAATAAAAGAGTTGAAAGAACAACAAACAAATCAACGAAAATTAATAAAAACACGTAATGAATTACGGGAAGAAATAAAACAAGAAAAAGAAAATATAAAAGCTATAAGTCAGAAAACAGAAGCAAAACACATTCAATTTACAGAAATGAAAGCTTCCTATAATACAAAGTTAAATTCAATCCCAAAAGAATATCAATCATTATCTATAATAAAAGAAGAATTAAATAAATTAAAAGAACTTAAAATAAAACTGGATTCAGAATGGGCTATTGTAGAAAAAACATTAAAAAGTTCTGAAGCGGCTCATTTAACAAGTACAACTAATTTAAAGCAATTAACAAATCAAGTAAATGATATACAAATAAAGCACTCTAAAGCCAAAAATACTTTTAATCAGATCTTAAATGAGTCAGAATTTGCATCTATGTTAGATTATCAAACAGCTAAATTAACAACAGAACAACACAAAGAATTAAAGTTAACAGTTGAGACATATAATAATTCTATGACAGAATTAAGCAATGAACTTAAACAGTTAGACGGTGTATTGAAGGATAAAAATGAATTAAATTTAGAGAAATTAGAAATAAATGTTACTGAGTTAAAAAAGGCAGCTCAAGATAGTTATGATTCACTGATACATTCTAAAAGAGTATTTGAAGATATTAAAAACTTAACAATTTATATTAAAGAAGTGAATAAAACATTACAAGAAAATGAAGAAGCTTTAAGTGTTTTGACAGATATGTATGATGTTACGCGGGGTCATAACACAATGAAAATTTCTTTTGAACGTTTTTTACAAATTGAATATTTAGAACAAATTATTCATGCAGCAAATGTAAGACTTATAGAACTTTCAAATGGACAATTTAATCTCATATTAAGCAAACGACAAGAAACACATGGCAGACAAAGCGGATTAGCACTTGATGT
This sequence comes from Pseudogracilibacillus sp., assembly GCA_035301645.1. Classification (GTDB taxonomy): domain Bacteria; phylum Bacillota; class Bacilli; order Bacillales; family Amphibacillaceae; genus Pseudogracilibacillus. Next base: position 102,860 of record DATGTX010000083.1, read on the forward strand.
AAATGATGCTTACACAGGACAAACTCGTGATGTTAAAACGCTGTCTGGTGGTGAGAAGTTTAACGCTTCATTAGCTTTAGCATTGGGTATGTCAGATGTCATTCAAAGTTTTGAAGGTAATATTTCCATTGAGATGATGTTTATTGACGAAGGGTTTGGATCTTTGGATGAGGAATCATTAACTAAATCAATTGACGCTTTAATAGATTTACAAAAATCAGGCCGTATAGTTGGTGTTATTTCACATGTTGAAGAATTAAAATCAGTCTTCCCAGCTATTTTAGCAGTTGAAAAAACAAAAGAAGGTCACAGTAAAACAGAATTTATTGTGGTATAAAAGGTATTCGGTTTATTAACTAGAAATAAAAAGATATATCCTATAGGTAAGTCATACTTAGTGTGTTACTTGCCAGTCTATTTTCCCTTTAAATAAAAAAATAAAGCTCTTATTGAGCTTTATTTTTCTTTATATGTTTCTTTATTAATGAGACTTTTAGGCTTTTGACCTGTTATGCCTCTAATTGCATCTTCAGTTGCATGCATTGACATAGCTAATTCAGTAGCTAATGTAGATGAACCAATATGCGGGAGAGTTACCACATTATTCATTTTTAGTAATGTATTATCTACTTCGACAGGTTCTTCATTATAGACATCTAAACCAGCTGCTTTTATCTTTTTATCTTTAAGTGCTTGAATAAGATCGTTTTCAACAATTGTAGCCCCTCGCGAACCATTAATAAATATCGCTGTGTCTTTCATTAAGTCAAATTCACGCTTTCCAATCATACCCTCAGTTTCTTCTGTCAATGGGGTGATCAAGATAATATAATCTGATTGTTTTAATAAATCATCTAGTTCTAAATGTTTAGCATTAAATCTTTCCTCTGCTTCAGGTTTACGCGTCCGACTATTGTATAAAATAGGCATGTCGAACCCTAAGTTAGCACGCTGGGCAATGACATGACCAATTCTTCCCATACCAATGATACCTAAAGTTTTATGGTGGACATCTTCACCATAAAGTTCTGTCGGAATCAGGCCAGTCCACTCTTTATTTTTAACATAACGATCAAGCTCAGGAATCCTCCTTGCTGTTGCGAGTAGCAAAGCAATCATTGTATCTGCAACTGTATCATTTAATATGTCTGGTGTATGCGTTGCCATGATACCGCGTTTAGTTAGTTCTTTGATATCTAAATGATTATAACCAACTGAAATAGTGCTTACTATTTTTAGATTAGGTGCAAGGTCTAAAAAATCTGCATCAATTTCGATAAATAAACCAATTAATCCTTTGGCAATTTTTAAATCATTTAAAAAATCAGGATTATTTAAATCATCAGACCCAGTAAAAAAAGTTACGTTAAAATGTGATTCTAATTTTTCTAAAGCAGGCTTTTCAATTCGATTTGTTACAATAACTGTTTGTTTCAAAACAAAAACTCCTTTCAAAAGATTATATATAATAATAGTCGATAGAAAAAAATACCACAAGTAAAACAAGGCCACTGAAAAAGTAAATTCCTTTCCCAAATGTGTTGGTTTACCTACCACATCTGGACTATGCTTCGCTTATCTAACGGCGAGTGTCGAGCCGCTTCGGGCGTTGCCCTGCAGGGTCTCGCCTATCTCTTCCTTCCCACTGGAGTCTTCGCATAGTTCAGATGCTAAATGAGTGAATTAGATGCTTTTAGGTAGTTTTTCAGTGGCCTCAGTAAAACAAATGAGTGAAATTACACTAATAGCAGATAAACGTTCTTAAATAATTAAATAAATAAATTCGTCACAAAGTAGCAAATATTGTTCAAAAAACTGCCTTAATACTGAATTTACATTAAATACATGTTATAATTTGTATTGTATATTTTTAAGAAGAATAATTAGGAGGGTTTTAATGATACATTTACATATCACGGCATGGATTATTGCAGTTATTTTATTGTTTGTGACAGTAACGCTCTATAAAAAAGGAAAGGGCACTGTCCCCCATATGATTTTAAGACTAATGTATTTAGTTATTTTATTCTCTGGAATTATGCTGTTTATGGATTACGCAACCCATAGTATAGAATTAGGAATTAAAGTATTGGCAGGTTTATGGGTTATCGTTTCTATGGAATTAATTAGTGTTAAAGCTAAAAAAGGTCAATCAGCAACAGCATGGTGGACTCAGTTCTGGATTGCTTTTGTCATTGCGTTAATTTTAGGATTTGGCCGTTTACCGATGGGCGTACAGTTATTTGGTTAATAACAAATAGATTAAAGGAGTCTTTCCTTTTAAATATTGACTTAAAGACTATCCTAGTTTGAAAGGATAGTCTTTTTACTCTTGTAGAAATCTAAGTTGGAGGTGCTTTTCTTGAAGCGAGTAATAAATATAGGAATAATGACAACACTATTGATGATGGTTATTTCACCATTTAATGTAGAAGCTGAAGAAAAAAATGAGAAAATTAATGACGAAATAATTTATAATGTATTTGTCGATAGATTTAATAATGGTAATGCTAAACTTAATGAGCAAGTAGATATTGATGATGAACTTGCATATCATGGTGGAGATATAGAAGGCCTTGAGTCGAGACTAGATGTCATTCAGAGTTTGGGATTTACAACAGTCTCACTTTCACCAATTATGAATAATGCTAAAAAAGGTTATCATGGTTATTGGGTAGAAGACTTTTATTCAATCGAAGATCAATTTGGTGATGAAGAAGCATTAGAAGATCTGATAAAATCAGCACATGAACGTGACATTAAAGTTGTTTTAGAGTTAGTTACTAACTACTCAGCAAAGAGCTTCTTAAATAAAGAAGAAAAAGCGAGTGAAGACTGGTTTAAAGAAAATGATGTGGAACCAATTAAAGCTAATGAATGGATGGATGATGCTCTAACATTTGATCAAACAAATTCAGAAGTGAAAAATTATTTGTTTGATGTAGCAGATTATTGGATGGATACTTACGATATAGACGGTTATAAATTACATGCAGCTGATCAAGCAGATCCTAAATTTATAACTGAATTAACACAACAAATAAAAGACAAAAATAAAGATTTTTATCTTATAGCAGGTATGCTCCAAGAAGACACAAATATTGAAGCAGATCATCTAATAAAGAATGAAAATATTGACGCTGTAGAGAGTATTGAGATGTATGAAGCCTTTACAGATGTTTTTCAAGAAGTAGAACAATCACCAGATGAAATTTTTAATACATGGTCTGAACACGAAGATGAAAATCATGCTTTATACATCGATAATATCAATACTGCTAGATTCTCAAACAACGCAGCAGATCATTCACGAAATAGCGTAACAGCTTGGAGTTTAGCACTAACAGCTATGTACACGACGCCAGGTGTACCTATGATTTATCAAGGATCTGAAACACCAATGTATGGGCCTGGATACCCAGAAAATAGGTATCTTGTAGACTTTACAAGTGGTGATCAGGATTTAGAAAAGGTTTTTGAAAAATTAGGCGATATTCGTGATAATTTTCCAGCATTAGTGCATGGCTCTTATGAATTAGTGTTAAGTTCTGATAATTTCACTTTATTTAAACGTGAAACAAATGAAGAAACACTTTATGTGGCAATTAATAATGATGATACATCACACGTCATTGAGTTAGAAGGCTTATCTGATGATTATCAGTTAAATGGTTTAATGCATGACCACATCGTTAGGGCGAACGATGAAGGTGATTTTGAAATAGGCTTGCCGAGAGAAACAGCAGAAGTTTTTGTTGTGGGAGAGAATGAAGGTTTTAATTGGTTCTTTATTGGATTTGTTGCTGCAGTCTTTATTTTCTTTATCTACTTTATTATTCGTTTAACAAGATTGCAAAACAAAAGAAATGCTAAGTCAAAATAACAAAAAACGTGCTGATTATAGTCAGCACGTTTTTATTATGAAATATTATGTGTGTTTAGCACTGTAATTATTTCATCAGTTAATAAATCCCAATCAGCGTCCATCTGTTTATTTACTGTAATAAAGTTTTGATAACCGAATACGTTATCAACGTCTTTTAACTTCATTAAATCATTCATAACCTCATGTTCACTTACATCACCAGGCATGACTGATACACTAGCATCACCTTCGAAGATCATTGTATCTGTTGTAAATTTAATTGCATTTGGATTTGGTGTTGTTTCAGGTCTAATTGCCATTAAAAAACCCCTCTCATAAATTAATCATACATGCCTTATCATAGCAGATATTTGTTATTACTGAAAGAAACTAGAGTATTAGCGTATCTAATTTTAAATATTCACTTAAAAATTTACGGATACCTTCTTCCTCATTCGTATGAGTGACATAGTTAGCAACTTTCTTTAGCTCATCTGTTGCATTTTCCATTGCAATGCCAACTCCAGCATAATCAATCATTTCTATATCATTATTTCCATCACCAAAAGCAATAATACGTTCTCTAGGTATGTTAAAAGAATTTGCTACCTTTTTAAGTCCAGCTGCTTTATTAATCCCATTTTTCATAACTTCTAAAATAAAGTGAGGTGGTCCCCATCTTCTAAGCTGAAGTGAATCTGGCAAGTAACTTTGTAATTGTAAAGAAAGTTTCTCTAATTCTTTTTCTTCAGGATAAATCAACATTATAGTCGGGTCGGTAAGTAATTTTTCTTTAACTTTTCCAATGATAACTGGCTCTACAAAATCATTGGATTGGTAAAAACTCAGAATACGCTCATCATGTTGATCTAAATACACAGAATCTATCACTTTCGCCACAATATTTCTTGATTGAGTAGCATAAGACATATTAATTATGTCATGCGCAAATTCCTTACCGAAAGGTTGATGAAAAATACCCCATTTCTTTTCTCTTGGATGGTGCAATAAAGCTCCATTAGAATTAATTATGGGTGTTTCTAAATTTAAAAGATCATAATAAGAGCTACTTGTTCTATGTGATCTACCTGTTGCTATTACAACAATATGGCCTTTGTTAATTAATTTTTTGATAAAAGTTCTTGTAGTAGGCATGATTTTTTTGTCATTTGTTAATAAAGTACCATCTAAATCTAAAGCAATTAAATGCTGTTTATGTCGCAAAGATAACTCACCTCATTTTATTTAGTTTATCAAAAAAATAAAAATAGACAACTATCAAAGTCAAGAATGTTGGCAAATGAATTATGATTCAGTAGAATAGTAACTAAGTATAAATGTGAGGAGATTTAAAATGATAACCATAGAAAATAAAGAAATTGCAAATATCAAAAGTCTCATTATAGAAGCTGATAAAAATAAAGGAAAACCATTACCTACAGTTATCTTTTATCACGGCTTCCAAAGTGCAAAAGAAAATAATTTAACATTAGCATTTTTGTTAGCCAAAGAAAATTATCGCATTATTTTACCAGATGCTCTCTATCATGGAGAAAGAAGTGAAAATTTAACAAGTGACGAATTATCACTCGCTTTCTGGGAAATTATTTCAGCAAATATAACTGAACTAGAAGAAATAAAAAAAGAACTATATAACAAAAGTTTAATTTTAGATAATCGGATAGGTGTCTCAGGAACAAGCATGGGTGGTGTAACATCTGCTTCATTGATCAAACAATACGATTGGATTAAAACAGGCGCAATTCTTATGGGTTCTCCAAATCTAGTTGATTTTGGTGAAGAATTGATTACTGAATATAATAAGACAAGTAAAAATGAAATTAGCGTAAGCGAAAAAGAAAAAGTATTAAATGAATTAAAGCCATTCGATTTATCTAAAGATATAAAAGCTGTAAATAACCGCCCGCTATTATTTTGGCATGGTGTTAAGGATAATGTTGTGCCAATAGAACATAGTGAGAAGTTTGTCGCAAAATTAAAAGAGAGTTCTTACACTAGTGAAGTTAAAATGTTAAAAGAAGCAGAAAGAGGACACCATCTTAGTCGCTACTCAATTTTAGAAACTGTTAAATGGTTTGTTAAGCATTTATAAAATTTTGAAACATAAAGGTTTAAAAATGTTAGAAAATATGATTAAATAAAGTAATAACTCTTTTATAAGGAGGTTTAAAGATGGATGAAGCATTAAAAGAAAATCTTATGGGAGCATTAGAAAACGTTATTGACCCTGAACTTGGTATTGATATTGTTAATATGGGGTTAATTTATGAAGTCGATTTAGATGATGCTGGTTTATGTACAGTAACAATGACATTAACTTCAATGGGGTGCCCACTGGCTGGTCATATTGAACAAGATATTCGTCGTGTTCTAGCAGACATTCCACAGGTGAAAGATATAGATGTAAATATTGTATGGGATCCACCATGGGGGAAAGACAAAATGTCTCGCTATGCTAAAATAGCATTAGGTATTCCTGATTTTTAATCAAAAGTTTAAAAAACGACCTTTACTAAAATAGTAAAGGTCGTTTTTTTATTCTGCTTGTTTTTCTGGTGCAATTACTGCGCCAAGTGCAACAACGGCAACAAAGAAAATTCCACCTAAAACTAATGCTTGAGTTAAGATGAAAGGATCTCCAGCCATACTACTTAAAACATAAGAAACAATAAAGCTTAATAACATTGACCAAATAAGCGTCATAACATATTTCATAAAGTACACCTCATTAATATTCAATCTACTAAATAGTTTATCAAATATCAGTTTAAAAAGAAAGCATTTATAACTTTTTCTAAATGTGCCCACAATCGAGCAAAAAATCAACGTGGAAAGAAATAAGTTCATCGATAACGTTTAATTTGATAACTAAAAGATTATAAACTATGATTGAACTTGAAGATTGTCTTGCATCAATGTTAATTATCGCTTAAAATTAGTACCAAGTCATAATATATGCTATTAATTTGATTATATAAAAGGAGATGTGTTTCATGGGTGTTGGAATTATTGGAACTGGACATTATGCACCAGATAATATTGTAACTAATAAAGATTTAGAAAAAATTGTTGATACAACAGATGAGTGGATTCGTTCGCGCACTGGGATAGAAGAGAGAAGAATTGCAAAAGATGATGAAGATTCATCAGATATGGCATTGAAAGCTGCCCAAAGCGCTATAGAAGACGCTGGTTTGACAGGAGAAGACATTGATTTAATCCTTGTAGCGACAGTTACACCTGACACACCTTTTCCATCAGTGTCGTGTATGCTTCAAGAGCAGTTAAATGCTTCGAATGCAGCTGCAATGGACGTTAGTGCTGCTTGTGCTGGTTTTATGTATGGCATTATAACAGGTCAGCAATTTATTGAGACAGGCGTTTATGAGCACGTTCTCGTTGTGGGTGTTGATAAGCTCTCAAAAATTACTGATTGGACAGATCGTAATACATGTGTTTTATTAGGTGATGGTGCAGGAGCAGCAGTGTTAGGAAAAGTTTCAGAAGATAAAGGGATTCTGTCATTTGAACTTGGTTCGGATGGTACAGGTGGTAAATATTTATATCAAAATGATGATGATTATTTAGTTATGCATGGAAGTGAAGTTTTCAAATTTGCTGTTCGCCAAATGCCCCAGTCATCTATAAATGTGATGGAAAAAGCAGGCCTTAAAAAAGAAGAAATTGATTATTTAGTTCCCCATCAAGCGAATATTAGAATTATGGAAGCGGCAAGAAAACGGCTAGATATACCAGAAGAACGAATGGCAAAAACAATTCAAAATTATGGTAATAATTCATCTGCATCAATTCCAATCGCTTTATCAGAATCAATTAAACAAGGTAAAATTAAAGATGGTGATAATATTGTTATGGTTGGATTTGGTGGTGGCTTAACGTGGGGAGCAGTAGCTTTACGTTGGGGGAAGTAAATTAATTTTATTGGAGGAATATAAAATGAATAAGAAGCGAGTAGTAGTTACAGGCCTAGGTGCTGTGACACCTTTAGGTAATAATGTGGAAACATTATGGAATGGCATTAAAGAAGGAAAATCAGGAATTGATTATATAACGCGTGTAAACAAAGAAGAATTTCCTGTTAGCGTAGCTGCTGAAGTAACTGATTTTGATCCTGCTAACTATATGGAGAAAAAAGATGCAAAAAAAATGGATTTATTTGCACAATATGCAGTCGCAGCATCTGATATGGCATTAAAAGATTCTGGTTTGCAAATTACTGAACAGAATGCTAATCGTGTAGGTGTTTGGATAGGATGTGGTATTGGAGGAATGGATACTTACGAAAAACAAGCAAGACGATTTTTCGATAAGGGTTATAAACGTGTCAGTCCATTTTTTGTTCCCATGCTGATCCCAGATATGGCAGCTGGTCAAGTGTCGATACATACAGGTGCTAAAGGCATAAATTCATGTTCAGTAACAGCCTGTGCCTCAGGAACAAATTCGATTGGGGATGCATTTAAAGCAATAGAACGTGGAGATGTTGATGCAATGATTACTGGTGGGACTGAATCACCATTAACAAATATGGCTTTCGCAGGGTTCTCTTCAATGAAAGCTTTGTCATTCAATGACGATCCTAAGACAGCTAGTCGTCCGTTTGATAAAAACCGAGATGGATTTGTTATGGGTGAGGGGTCAGGAATCTTGATTTTAGAGTCATTAGAAAGCGCTCAAGAACGTGGAGCTGAAATCTATGCTGAAATAATAGGTTATGGTGCCTCGGGAGATGCATTCCATATTACAGCACCAGCTGAAGGTGGCGAAGGAGCATCACGCTCAATGGCTCAGGCAATAGAGGATGCGGGCATCAACAAAGAAGAAGTTAATTATATTAATGCTCATGGAACAAGTACAGGAATGAATGATTTATATGAAACACAAGCAATCAAAGCAGTGTTTGGCGAACATGCATATAATTTAGCGGTTTCATCTACAAAATCAATGACAGGTCACTTATTGGGCGCTGCAGGTGGAGTGGAAGGTGTACTGTCCGTTAAAGCAATACAAGACGGTGTTATACCACCAACCATTAACTATGAAACGCCAGATGAAGGCTTGGATTTAGATTATGTTCCGAACCAAAGTAGAGAAGAAGACGTAAATGTTGTCTTAAGTAATTCATTTGGTTTTGGTGGTCATAATGCGACTTTAATATTTAAAAAATTTAAATAAAAAAATGTCTATCAGAATTTCTGATAGACATTTTTTAACGTTTTAATCCCATATTTTCTTTAGCTTTCATTAAAGTGATATTAGCATGTTCGGAAGCTTTTTTTGCTCCGATATTAAGTATTTCATCAAGTTCATTTGAGTTAATTAGCTCATTATAACGTGATTGAATGGGTTGTAAGGTGTTTTGAACAGCTTCAACTACGGCTCCTTTAAAATCACCATAGCCACTATCTTTAAATTCTATCTCAAGGTCTTGAATTGATTTACCTGTACAACTCGACAAGATAGTAAGTAAATTAGATATACCTGCTTTGTTTTCTTTATCAAATTTCACAATACCTTCAGAATCAGTAGTAGCACTTTTAATTTTTTTCTCGATTTGTTTAGGTGTATCCAACATTGAAATAAATCCACGAATATTTTCATCTGATTTACTCATTTTTTTAGTTGGGTCTTGTAAAGACATGATACGTGCGCCTACTTTAGGGATTTGTATGTTTGGTACGATAAATGTATTCCCAAAACGATTATTAAACCTTTCAGCTAAAGTACGTGTTAGTTCTAAGTGTTGCGTTTGGTCATCTCCAACTGGAACAACTGCTGTATCATAAAGTAATATGTCTGCAGCCATTAATGCAGGATATGTAAATAAAGCAGAAGAAACACCATCGCGACCATCCGATTTGTCTTTAAATTGTGTCATCCGTTCTAGTTCACCCATATAAGTCATTGATTGGAGCATCCAACTTAATTCTGTGTGTGCAGGAACTTCAGATTGAATAAACAAAGTTGATTTTTCTGCATCGATTCCAGAAGCTAAATAAAGTGCAGCTAAAGATTTAATGTTTTCTTTTAGTTCTTTTGGTTCTTGCGGGACAGTAATAGCATGTTGATCTACAATACAAAAATAACAGTGGTTATCGTCTTGCAATTCGACAAATTGGCGCATAGCTCCTAAATAATTACCAAGGGTTAATGTGCCACTAGGTTGAATACCAGAAAAGATATTTTTCATTTAATTCACTCCAATAAAATAATAAAGCTTAATAAGCCTTTTAATCTTTATATTATCACATAATAGAAAAATACATAATAAAAGAAATATAAATATGTAAAAAAGGATTTCAATTTCTCAGATATCGTTTATAATAGAAAAAAGATACTATATTATTAAAAGGGGAAATGACGAAACTATGAATAAAACAAAAGTATTAACTTTGATGGTGATTACACTTATGATTAGTTTAATCAATATACCTCACACGTTAGCAAAGGATTCAGAAGATAAAGGAGTCAATCAAGCTAATCAGCAACAAAAACGTACAACAGAAATAGAAGTATTAGATTCTGATTTTAAGTTTAAGCGTTTTACTTATGATTCTGGATTAACTTTTACATACCCTGATGCAGTTAGAGGTGTTTATGTTACTGGTAACTCGGCAGGTGGAGAAAGATTAAGTGAACTTATCGACCTTGTAAACTCAACTGACTTAAATGCAATGGTAATTGACATTAAAGATGATGATGGAAACTTAACATATAAGGTTGATCCTGATTCGCCATATGCTGACTACTCAAATGATTATATTGATGATTTACCAGGCTTATTGAAAAAATTAGAAAAAGAAGAAATATATCCAATTGCTCGTGTTGTTGTATTCAAAGATACGAAATTTGCTGAAGAGCATCCTGAATACTCATTTTTAGATAATGGGAAAGTATGGAAAAATAATCGTGGTGAAGCCTTTGTCAACCCCTTTGAGAAGAAAGTTTGGAAGCATAATTTAGAAATAGCAAAAGAAGTTGCTAAATTAGGTTTTGAAGACATTCAATTTGATTACGTTCGTTTTCCAGAAGGATTCGAAACACGTGACGAATCACTCGAATATACTTTAGGCGATTACGAAAAATCAGACTTAGATAATATTCAAAAAAGAGTTGAGGCAGTAACTGACTTTGTTAAATATACACGAGAAGAGTTATCATATTATGATGTAGATGTATCCATCGATATTTTCGGATATGCAGCTACAATCCCTGAAGCACCAGGTATAGGCCAAAATTTTTCAAAAATATCAGAAAATACAGATGTAATATCTTCAATGATTTATCCAAGTCATTGGACAAGTTATTTTGGAATTGATGAGCCAGATAGAGAACCGTATAACGTAACCAATGAATATGCAAAAGTAGAAAATGAAGTTTTAGAAAAGCTTGAAGATAAGCCTATTTCAAGACCTTGGATTCAAGATTTCTCTGCTCCTTGGCTATATAGCGGCAAAGGAAAAGTATATGATAAATCAGATGTGGAAGCGCAAATTAAAGCATTAAGTGAAAATGGGATTGATGAGTATCTTATCTGGAACCCGCATAATAAATATTCACCTGGTGTAAACTATATTCAATAGATATGTCTGAAATGTGACGAGTGGTTTTTTTAAATAAAAATTTAAAGATTAAATTTAAATGAAAAGTCTTGAATAATAAGGCTTAGCGAGCTAGATTTTGTTAAATAAAAACATTAAAAATAAATATAATATTACTTGTTACCCCCTACCTTTTACTTGACATTTATAGTATAATGGAAGTTGTAGTAAGTTAATAAAGAAATAACACACATTTATAGAAATAGGAGTGAAGTGATATGGTAACACTCTATACTTCGCCAAGTTGCACGTCTTGCAGAAAAGCGAAAGCATGGTTAGAAGAGCATGATATTGCGTTCAAAGAAAGAAATATATTTTCAGAGCCTTTATCATTAGACGAGATAAAAGAAATATTGAGAATGACAGAAGATGGTACAGATGAAATAATATCAACTAGATCAAAAGTCTTTCAAAAACTAGATGTTGATATTGAAAAACTACCATTAAAGGATTTGTTTGAGCTTATTCAAAAAAATCCTGGTTTGTTAAGACGACCAATCATCTTAGACGAAAAACGTCTTCAAGTTGGTTATAACGAAGATGAAATTCGTAGATTCTTACCAAGAACAGTTCGCACGTTTCAATTACGTGAAGCACAGCGTATGGTAAATTAAATTTAACCAGATAAAACACAGCCTATCTAAAGGTCTGTGTTTTATTTTATTTTAAAGAGTAATAAATTGAATTTTTAATGGGTTACTAGTATATTAATCATACAAATATAATTATTATTATATCAAATAAAAAATAGTCACCTAAGTGATTTTAACTGTCTCTCACTTAAAGTGTTTAATAAATGTTTGTCTAAACAAATCAACGAAGGGAGAGGTTTTCTCATGGAAATTGAAAGAATTAATGAAAACACAGTCAAATTCTATATATCTTATTCAGATATTGAAAACCGTGGTTTTGAAAAAGAAGAGATTTGGTATAATCGTGAACGTAGTGAACAATTATTTTGGCAAATGATGGATGAAGTGAATTTTAAGGAGGACTTCTCCGTTGAAGGCCCTTTATGGATTCAAGTTCAAGCAATGGATAAAGGGTTAGAAGTTGTCGTCACTAAAGCAAAAGTATCAAAAGATGGTGAAAATTTCCAGTTTCCTAAAGGAGATAAATCTAGTAAGAGTTTTTCACTCACTGATAAACTAGAAAGCTTTATTGAAAATGAAATCATTACGGATGATGAAATTACTGAAGAAGAATTAGCAGAATTGGATTTTATTTGGAGTGTCTTTGAATTTAAAGATTTAGAAGATTTGATACGTTTAAGTTACTCATTAGAAAGTAATTACGAAAAAAATATTTCGACAAAACTATATGGTTATGATAATAAATATTATCTTTATATAGAGATGAATGATTTGAATTTAGACCAGCATGACAACCTGTTTAGTCAAATTTCTGAATTTAGTGAGGAAACTGATCAAACAGTACACTTACTTTCTGAATACGGAAAGAGTATTTTTGAAGGTAATGTGTTTAATCAAATAAGAAAACATTTTGATATTAACTAAAGAGTAGGTTGTCCCCAATCTACCTCTTTAGTTTTAATTTAATGAAAGGAGAAAAAAATGTCACGAGCGCTTGATGAAAATGGCGAATTAGTTGAATTATCCAAATATTCACATTTCGAATTAAGTCAATTAAAAAAACAAAAATTTTATTGTTTAGATTGCAATAAAAGAGTAATTTTAAAAGCAGGTAAACGTAATCGACCTCATTTTTCACATTTAACTTCTTTAAACTCGCAAGATTATTATGGCGAGAGTAATCATCATAAATTAGCGACAGAATTACTTTATAAAACATTCAGCAAACAAGGTTTAAAAACTAAAAGAGAATTTTTTATCAAATCAATTAAACAGAGACCAGATGTAACAATTTTTTTTAATAATACGGCATATGCATTCGAATTTCAATCATCTAAAATTAGTCTAAATTCATTTAGAAAACGTACTTTAAATTTAAAATCAGCAGGCTTCAAACCTATATGGTTATTAAGTAGTCAGTTACTTAAAATGAAAACAAATTCTATCTTAAGAATAACTCCTTTTTTATCTCAATTTATTCATCGTAGGTCTATTCATCATCCCCCACAACTATTCTTTTTTAACCCTGAAAGCCAAAAAATCATTATTTTAGAACATATTTTATTATTATCAAAGAAAACTGCGTATGTTCAAAAAAGAATACTACCATTACATCGTTTAACTTTAGCTGAATTAAAAAATAATACTTTATTAAATATTAAACAATTGTTAACTGTTTGGAAACTTGAAAAAAATAAATTCAGGACTAAAGTTCGCTCAAACTCACGAGGTACAGAATATCAATGGCGATTATGGTTATATCAACAAGAAATTCATTTTGAAAATTTACCTTCAATTATACACTTACCTACTCGAGATAATTATTACTTTAAAGTTCCGCCTTGGAATTGGCAAAGTCGCGTATATCTACAAATAATTTATCCGTTAAAAATAAATAAAACTTTTAGCTATAATGATTGTCTATCTGTATTGCTTAAGTATAAATTACCTCAATCACATTACCCACTTATAAATACCCGTACAAATCCTCTAAAAAATTATTTAACGCTTCTTACTCACTTAAAAGTAATTAAACCCCTTCCGAATTATAAATATAAAATTTTAAAAAAAGTTACTTTGAATAATAATCTTAATAAATCAATAATCGCTGATGATGATATTATTAATCAGTTACTGTATAATTTAAAGTGAAGTATTATAATATATAGAAAAGAGGTATATAAATGGCAAATGAAACGAGTCAATTAAAGACTAGATCTGAAGTACCTACAGAGTCTACATGGAATTTAAATGCTATTTTTGAAACAGACGAACTATGGGAACAAGAATATAAACATTTAGCAAAAGATTTACCAAAGATAAGTGAATACCAAGGAAAAGTCACTGAATCAGCAGATACCTTATTAGAAGTATTTAAACTCCAAGATAGTCTTGGAATCCGTTTAGGTAAATTATATGCTTATTCACACATGAAAAATGATGAAGACACCACTAATGCAACATATCAGGCAATGAACCAACGGGCAGATAACTTATTAACAATTGCTTCAAGTGAAATGAGTTTTATAACGCCAGAAATACTCTCAGCTGATGAAGCAACAATTCAAAAGTATCGTGAAGAAAATATTGAATTAGCAAAGTATGGTAAAACATTAGATGAGATCAATCGCCAACGTCCACATATATTAAGTGAAAAAGAAGAAGAACTACTTGCTGAAATGTCAGACGTCACACAAACACCATCACAAACATTCAGCATGTTAAATAACGCAGATTTAAAATTCCCTTTAATTAAAGATGAAAACGGGAATAAAGTAGAACTAACACATGGTCGTTATCATTCGTTTATGGAATCTAATGATCGTTCAGTTAGAAAATCAGCTTTTCAAGCAATGCACAAAACATATGGTGATTTTAAAAATACTTTTGCTTCAACTTTAAGTGGTGAAATAAAAACAAATAATGTTTCTGCTAAGATCAGAAAATTTGATTCTGCAAGACAAGCTGCATTAAATTCTAATAAAATTCCTGAATCAGTTTACGATAATTTAATAGAAACAGTGAATGAACATTTACCGCTATTACATCGTTATATTAATTTACGTAAAAAAGTATTAGGTATTGATGAATTGCATATGTATGATTTATATACACCGCTTGTGCAAGATGTCGATATGAAAGTCACGTACGAAGAGGCGCAAGCTCAAGTATTAGAGAGCTTAAAACCATTAGGTACAGATTATACAGACATTATTAAGGAAGGTTTTGCTAATCGCTGGATAGACGTTGAAGAAAATGTTGGTAAGCGAAGTGGTGCATATTCTTCAGGAACTTATGGTACAAATCCATATATTTTAATGAATTGGCAAGATAATGTTAATAATATGTTCACGTTGACACATGAGTTAGGTCATTCAGTGCATAGTTATTATACGACGAATAACCAACCTTATCGTTATGGAAATTATTCTATTTTTGTTGCTGAAGTCGCTTCAACAACAAATGAAGCTTTATTAAGCGATTATCTATTGAACAATTTAACAGATGAAAAAGAACGCTTATATGTGCTAAATTACTTTTTAGAAGGGTTTAGAGGAACTGTTTTCCGTCAAACAATGTTTGCTGAGTTTGAACATGACATTCATATTCGTGCTCAACAAGGCGAGGCTTTGACAGCCGAAAAGCTAACAGAGATTTATTATGAATTAAACAAAAAGTATTTTGGTACGGATCTTATCATTGATGAAGAAATCGGATTAGAGTGGGCACGAATACCACATTTTTATATGAATTATTATGTTTACCAATACGCAACAGGCTACTCAGCAGCAACTTCATTATCGAATCAAATATTAACAGAAGGAGCTTCTGCTGTAAAACGTTTTAAAAAGTATCTAAAGGCAGGTAGCAGTGATTATCCTATTGAAGTATTAAAGCAAGCTGGAGTCGATATGACGAGTAAACAGCCGGTTTTAGAAGCTTTAAAAGTTTTTGAAGAAAGATTAACAGAAATGGAAGAGATTTTACTTAAATAATCCCAAGCCCAATTGTTAAAGATATCTTTAACAATTGGGCTTTATTTTAGTCGATATGATATCATAAACTAAAATAAAGCTATTAATAAACGCTTGACTATATTTCTTTACAGAAAAATTGATATGTTTTATAGTTAAGTGAAAATAAGGTAAAGGGGTACGTTATGAAGACATTTAAAATAAAGTCATTAACTATAATGGCACATGAAGATGACGATATTATTAAAAAAGAAATCACTTTAAAAGACGGGCTCGTTATCAATAGAGAAGACGGTCATGGTTGGTTGATTGAAGCTTTTATAGATAAAAATTATCTCGAGTATTTTAAAAGTATCCAAACTACAAAAGAATTAATGGTTCAAGTAAAAATCACACGTGAAGAAAACGATCCCGCTTTTTTCATTACTGAAATCACAAGTTTAAATGAAATTAATCAAGATAATATTAATGTTATTTTTGAAGGTAAGATCGTCGATCATGTTAAAAGTAGTATAGAAGAAATGTTAAAAGCTATTATTGAAGAAGGGTATCAAGGAGAATCCCTTTTGAAAAAATTTAAAGAACTTATTTAATGTGTAAAAGGAGTTCAGTAGAATGGCGATAAAGCGCTCTTTTCGTAGTTGGACGCATAGGATGTCACCCGCACGTATATTACTTATGTTTTATTTTATAGCAATTATTTTTTCAACTTTATTATTATCTTTACCTATCGCATATAAACCAGGAGTGCATATACCGTTTATTGATATTCTATTTACTGCTGTGAGTGCTTTGAGTGTGACTGGCTTAAGTACAATCTCGATTATAGATACTTTAAGTGTGACAGGATATTTTATCTTAATGATTATACTGCAATTAGGTGCGGTAGGGGTTATGGCTTCAGGAACATTCATTTGGTTGCTATTCGGTAAAAAAGTAGGGTTTAGAGAAAGAAGATTAATTATGACTGATCAAAACCAAACAACATTTGCTGGTATGGTCGAATTAGCTAAAGAAATTATATATGTTGTATTATTAATTGAATTAGTTGGGTTTTTAATCTTGGGTACTTATTTTTTAAAATATTATTCTACTATTCAAGAGGCTTATCTCCATGGATTATTTGGAACAATTAGTGCTATTTCTAATGGTGGATTTGATATAACAGGTGATTCTCTATTACCTTATGCGCATGATTATTTCGTGCAAATTGTTTTTATGTTTTTAATTATTTTTGGTGCTATAGGATTCCCAGTTTTAATTGAAGTTAAAGATTATCTTTGGACAAAAGGAAAGTTACGACAAAGATTTAGATTTAGTTTGTTTACAAAAGTAACTTCAATGACTTTTTTAATTTTAATTTCAGTGGGAACCTTATTTATTTATTTGATGGATAAAAACAATTATTTAGAAGGAAATAGTTGGCATGAGAATTTATTTTATGCATTATTTCAATCAGTTACCACTAGAAGTGCCGGACTTTCAACACTTGATGTTAGTATGCTAACAGAGTCAAATCAATTATTTATGTCTGGTCTTATGTTTATTGGTGCTTCACCTAGTAGTGCTGGAGGAGGTATTAGGACAACGACATTTGCTATAGTTATAATATTTTTAATTACGTATGCCCGTGGTGGGAGAAGTATTAGACTATTTAAACGCGAAATACATAACGATGATTTTATAAAAGCGGTAACTGTTACTTTAATGGCAGTTTTCTTAATTTTTATATCTGTAATCGTTATGTCAGTATTTGAAACGTTTAGTTTAACAAAAATACTATTTGAAGTAACCTCAGCATTTGGAACTGTAGGTCTGTCATTAGGCGTGACAAGTGAATTATCAGGTCCTAGTAAATTTATATTAATGATATTAATGTTTATTGGTCGCGTAGGCGTGGTAACATTCTTGTTTATGTTTAAGCGGACACGTGAAGAAAGTAATTATCATTATCCTAAAGAAAAGATAATTATCGGTTAAATGTTAATATGCTAGAATTACTTTCTAATTTTTAGAATCATTGGTATAATAAAATTATAATAAAGAATGATAAAGGAGTGCACGTATATGTGGACAACTGCTTTTGGAATTGTATGTTTAGGAATTGCACTATTAAATATAGGATATCTATTATTTGATAAAGAAAACTAGAGAGCAACTGCTCTCTAGTTTTTATTTTGTCCGCGACCATCTATTAAAGGGAGATATAATGAATTCAGATTTTCCTATAATTTCATCTCGTTTTATAAGGCCTAATTCATTTCGGCTATCCTTACTAACTAAACGGTTATCCCCCATAACAAAATAGTGTTCTTTAGGAACTTTTAAAGGTCCAAAGCTACCTGTTAAAATTTCATCAGAAGGGTCAACATAGGAAGTAGGTTGTTCGACACTATCTATATAGAGCTTATGGTTACTCATTTCTATCGTCTCGCCAGGTAATGCAATTACTCGTTTGATATATTTTTTATCTCTTTGCTTAATTATAATTATATCTCCACGTTCTGGTTGAGAGATAATATAAATTAATTTATTAAATATTATTCTATCATTATCTATAAGTGTGGGTTCCATGCTGATACCTTCAACTATCGATGAAGAAAAAATAAAAGTGTTTAAAATAATAGCTAAGATAATTGCAATTAAACTAGCTTTAATCCATTTTACCAAGCTATTACTATTTCGTTTAGTCATGAAGATATCACCTCGATTACTGTTTATTTAAAATTATATTATTGATTACCAGTTAATCAAATCTTTTAGTAGGTGGCCATTTCATTTGACCTAATGAAGAAGGTGTATAATAAGAAGGGGCTTCTTTTTTTGCTTTTTTTTGTTTTGGTTGCCAATCAATATATTCATAAATAATCTTCTTAGCATATGATAACGACATACGTGTCTGAGGATTACGGTAATCTTCGTCTAAATCGCCAAGATGTTTTAATTGTTTAAAGTCTTCCCTTTTTGGTGGAAGGTGAAAATAGTAATTACTAACTTTGATTAGTAATGTAGAGTGTTGATTACTATTCTTAGGGTTTTTAGAGAAGTGTAAACCGATTTTTGTGGCATTCTTTTCATGAAGAAGTTTGTCAATTGTTAATTTTTTAATTGTATACAAATGTTGTGGCCTTGTAGCTACTTTAGCATGCCTGTTTACTGAATAAATAGCCTGAGCTAATTGATCTATCTCTTTGTGAGCAGTCATTAAAATTGTATCTCCTTTCTAAAAGTACACTTTATAGCTTACATGAATATAATATAAGTTTCAATAAAGCAATCTTTTAATTTTATTGCAAAGTTGGCAAGTTAACAAATATATCTAAAGTCTAAATTTAATTAAAATAGTTGTAAATAAAAAATAATACATTAAACTTAAAGAGATAGTAGATACATCAGTTTAGGTTTACAGAGTTGAAATTTGTCGGGAGGTTAATTTTATGAAATGGGATCATATCATAGAAAATGGAAACATTGTTTTAGATGACACAATTGAACAAGGTAATATTTATATTAAAGATGGAAAAATTGAAGCTATTTCTTCTGAAAAATTATCTACAAATGCTAACGAAATAACAGATGCAAAAGGAAAGTATGTTTTACCAGGTTTAATAGACACGCATATTCATTCACGCGATGGAGGAGCGACACATAAAGAAGACTTTTCTTATTCTACTAGTGCAGCAGCTATTGGTGGTATAACAACGGTATTTGAAATGCCTAATACTAATCCATCTGTTAATACACGGGAGAATTTTTTAAAGCAAAAAGCAAACCTAGAGAGCAAAGCAAATATTGACTTTAGTTTATGGGGGATTAGTTTAGGGGATTTAAATAAAGAAAATATACAGGAGTTGCATGATTCTGGTGTGATAGGTATTAAATATTTCTGGGGTTATGCAGTCAATAAAGACGATTTTCAACTTGTTTACGATTATGAACCAGGTTTAGAAAATGTGATGCCTCCATGCGATGATGGTGAGGTGTACGAGATATTTAAATCAGTTGCTAAGACGGGTAATATATTAGCAATTCATGCAGAAAACAGTGACTTAATGCACCGTTTAGCAGAAAATATAGAAGATAAAACGAGTAATGATTATGATGTTTTTTTATCTTCCCGACCACAACTTGCTGAAGTGTTAACAGTTCAAACAGCAATCGAATTTTCAAGAGATTTAGGGACACGTTTACATATACTTCATGTTACATCTAAACGTTCTGTTGAGTTGATTCGTGCAGCTCAAAAAGAAGGTTTGCCAATCACAGCAGAGACCTGTCCGCATTATTTATTTTTAACCAATGAAAGCTATAAAGAAATTGGTCCTGTCATGAAAGTATTCCCACTTGTGAAAGAGCAACAAGACCAAGATGAAATATGGCGAGGAATAGCAGATGGAACTATTTCAAGTGTGTGTTCTGATCATGCTCCTCATACAGAAGAAGAAAAAACAGGAAACCTTTGGACTATGCCTGCAGGAATGTGTGGGGTAGAGACAATAGTACCGCTTATGTTGAACGCAGTTAATGAAGGAAAGATATCTATGTTAAAATTTGCTGAACTACTTTCAAGTAATCCTGCTAAAAACTTTGATGTATTTCCTAAAAAAGGTTCATTAATGGTAGGCACTGATGCCGATATTACAATTATCGATATGGATAAAGAGTGGACAATTAAGCGTGAAGAGTTACATAGTAAAAGTAAAATTACTGCGTATGATGGATTTAATATTGTAGGAAAACCAATCCAAACGATTGTTCGCGGTAAAACAGTTATGAAAAATAATGAAGTAATAAAAACAGGCGTTGGAAGTTTAGTAAAAAGAAATAAAAGCATTCTTTAATTAGAATGCTTTTATTTTTAACTCAAGGTTATCCTCGATACATTGGCCTCTTTCTTAAAAAATTAACCTGCCACATAACTTAGGAAGTGAAGTAAGACATACTTTATTTATGATTGTGCTTATTCCTATCCATTAATATTTCTCTGATTAGATTATTAATTTCATCTTAATTTTAACAGTTTAATACTCAATAAATATAAAGCATGTTACTTAAAGATGAAGTGTGTTAAAATGGATATGATGTAGTACACTAAAAAGTTATGTAAGTAATTAAAATTGCTTCCACAAAATTAATTACTAGTTAGGAGTGTTCAAATTATGAGCGTTACACAGGAAAATTGGGAACTTGATGAACTAATGGTGCATGAAATGATGATCTCTTCTGAAAAAGTGGCTCATGTTCAATCTAATAATCCTTTAGAACATGCATTACTTGTTTTAGTTAAATCAGGATATTCGGCTGTACCTGTTTTAGATACGGAGTATAAATTAGTTGGCTTAATTAGTAAAACAGTTATATTAAATGAAATATTAGGTTTAGAAAGATTTGAGACAGAAAGATTATCTGAAATGAAAGTGTCAGATGTCATGAATAAAGAAGAAATTAGCATAAAAGAAACTGCAACATTTGTAGATGGCCTCAACGCATTAATTAATCGACCATTCATTTGTGTCACAGATGATAAAGGACATTTTGATGGTATTTTAACAAGAAGAGCTATTCTAAAAGAACTTAAAAAAGATTATTACATGTCAAAAAATAAATAATATATTAAAAGTAAATAATGTTAACGCTTACTATGCTGATAAATCAATTTAATGCCATTTTAAATTATTGCAAAATTATTTGATTTTATACTTTAAATTTATTGTTCAGTTGAGAAATAGAGAAGGATAGTGAGAAAAAAATTATCAATTTTTATACTTATTATATAAAGGTGTATATACAAGTTATTATATTAATTATAACTTTAAGTTTCATAAGTATACCTTTTAGATAATAATTTATAATCTTTATGATGAATGAGAAAAAATAAAGTGAAAATATATGCAAAGCTACATTAAAGTCTTAATTATACTAATTATCATTTAAAATTGACTAAAGATTAAAATTTGATATAATAAAGTAAGTAAGAGATTTAAAAATGATTTGGAGGAATTTAGAATGGCAGAAAGATTAGTAGGAAAACAAGCACCACGTTTTGAAATGGAAGCAGTTATGCCGGATAAAGAATTCGGTAATGTAAGTTTAGAAGATAATATGAAAGCTGATAAGTGGACTATACTATTTTTCTATCCAATGGACTTCACTTTCGTATGTCCAACAGAAATCACAGCATTTTCTGATCATTATGGAAGATTCCAAGCATTAGATACAGAAATAGTAGGCGCATCAACTGATACTATTCACACACATAAAGCATGGATTAATACTGATCGTGATGATAATGGTTTAGGCGATTTAAATTATCCTTTAGCTGCAGATACAAATCATCAAGTTGCTAAAGACTATGGCGTTTTAATTGAAGAAGAAGGAATCGCACTTCGTGGATTATTTATTATTGATCCAGAAGGTGAGTTAAAGTATCAAACAGTATTCCATAATGATGTAGGTCGTGATGTTGAAGAAACACTACGTGTGCTTCAAGCACTTCAATCTGGTGGGCTTTGTCCAATGAACTGGAAACCTGGAGAAGCAACACTATAATTTATAAATTTATAAAAGCCTGTGTTTAAATACACAGGCTTTTTTTTATCTAACTATGATAAAAATAAAAATTATACTATGGATTGAGGGGATAGTAATGAAACGTGAGTTTGTGGTGATAGGTTTAGGAAGATTTGGAGGAAGTATTTGTCAAGAGCTAAGCATAGAAGGTATGGATGTTTTAGCAATTGACATTAATGAACAAAAAATTAATGAATTTAAAAATATAGCATCACATGCTGTTATAGCAGATTCAACAGATGAGTCTGTCTTAAAAGATTTGGGGATAAATAATATAGATCATATTATTGTTGCTATAGGCGATAATATTCAAGCTAGTATTTTAACAACAGTTATTCTAACAGACCTTGGAATTAAAAAAATTACTGTGAAGGCACAAAATGATTATCATGAAAAAATTCTAAAACGGATAGGTGCCGACCATGTTGTTCATCCTGAAAGAGATATGGGTAAGCGTTTAGCACATAGTTTAATTTCAAGTAATATACTAGATTACTTAGAATTATCAGAAGACCATAGTATGGTAGAGGTTAAAGCAGGAAAGAACTTAGTGGGCAAAACATTAATCGAATTAGATATTAGAGCAAATTATGGTTGTAACGTTGTTGCTATTAGACGTGGTAAACAAATGAATGTTTCACCAAGTGCTGAAGATAAACTCAGAGAAGATGATGTATTAGTTGTTATTGGTGCTGATTCTGATATATACAAATTTGAAAAACATTTAGTTATATAAAAAAGAGTAGAGAATATTATTCTCTACTCTTTTTTTTAAATTTCCATAATTATTGGCATAACCATAGGTCTACGTTTAGTCTTTTCATATAAGAAAGGAGCTAATGTGTCTATAATTTCATTTTTAATTTCAGACCATTTACTTGTTTTCTTCAGCATAACTTTATCTAAATGAGCTGCAACAAGGCGTTGTGCTTCATTGATAAGTTGTTCTGATTCTCTCATGTAAACGAATCCACGTGAAATTAAATCAGGACCTGATTCAATTTTAAATTCTTTCATATTAATACTAACAACAACAATAATTAGTCCTTCTTCCGAAAGAATACGGCGATCACGTAAAACTATATTACCAATATCACCTATACCACTACCATCAACATAAATTGAACTTGAAGTGACTTTGCCTGCGATGCGTGCGGACTCTTTTTCGAGTGCTAAGACGTCACCATTGTCGATGATGAAAATATTTTCTTCTTCAACACCACATTGTTGTGCTAAAAGTGAATGTTGTTTTAACATGCGATATTCACCATGATTTGGCATAAAGAATTTAGGTTTCATTAAGCGTAACATAAGTTTTTGTTCTTCTTGATTTCCGTGACCAGAAGTATGAACTTTATTAGCTGCTCCATGGATGACATTAGCGCCTCCACGTGTAAGAGAGTTAATAATTCGGTTCACGCCTACTTCATTTCCTGGAATTGGTGAAGAAGAGAATACAACAGTATCTCCTGGTGCAATTTGAATTTGACGATGTGTTCCATTAGCAATTCTAGATAAAGCAGCCATTGGTTCTCCCTGAGATCCAGTACATAAGATAGTAACTTCATGAGAAGGTAATCGGTTGATTTCGTAAGACTCAATAAATGTTTCAGGTGGAGCAATAATATAACCGAGCTCTCGTCCAACTTTTATTGAATTCTCCATACTTCGACCAAAGACCGCAATTTTTCTATCATATTTTACTGCAGTGGCTACAATTTGTTGTAATCTGTAAATATTAGACGCAAATGTAGCAAAGATTAAACGCTCATTTGATTTACTGAATATATCATCGATACTTTCTTTGATTACTTGTTCAGAAAGTGAAAAGCCTGGAATTTCAGCATTTGTACTATCAGATAATAAACATAAAACGCCTTCATCACCTATTTGAGCCATTTTTGCAATATTAGCAGGTTCTCCAACAGGAGTGAAATCAAACTTAAAGTCACCAGTATGAACAATATTTCCTGATGGCGTTTTAACAACCACTCCAAATGAATCTGGAATACTGTGCGTTACATGGAAAAAACTGACTGAAGTTTTACGAAACTTAATAATATCATCTTCAACATAAGTGTGTAATTTAGCAGAACGTAATAGTCCATGTTCTTCTAATTTGTTACGAATTAATCCCATTGCTAACTTACCCGCATAAACTGGGATATTAATTGCTTTTAATAAGAATGGAATTCCACCAATATGGTCTTCATGACCATGTGTAACAATTAATGCTTTAATTTTTTCTTTATTTTGAACAAGGTAAGTATAATCTGGGATGACATAATCTATACCTAAAAGTTCATCTTCTGGAAATTTTACTCCAGAATCAATAATGATAATTTCATCTTGGAATTGAACACAATACATGTTTTTTCCAATTTCATCTAATCCGCCTAGCGCAAAGACAGCTGTTTCGTTATTATTTACAAATTTCATAAGCTTATAATGACTCTAACTTAAAGTGTTCAGAACGTTGTTCATATGCTAAATGTGCGCCATCTAAAGCATGAATGTGCTCAATATTAATATCTCGTCCTGATAATTTTTCACGTGCGTCTTGAATAGAGTCTGCTTCTAAATACAAAGAAGTAGTATGCTCTCGAATGGGAGCTTCCTCTGCTAACTTTTGATAAAGTACTTTAAAAATCATTCTATCTCTCCTATTTAATTTATTAATTTTTTTACTATATACTCATTTTAATGCAAAATGTAGATACTTAAAAATAGCGCTACAGATTACATCTGAAACGTTATAAAGCGTTAAATATTATTCAGTTCTCCGTTTCGTTTATTTAAAATTAGTTTGACTAATTCATTTTAAAACATGTTTGCTACTTTATTTTCCGGTAGTAGGTACGCGTGATTTGCCTAGAATTCTTTTTAGACGTCTTCTTAATTTATCTTTTAGGCGTTTTAACATTTGTACCTCTCCCTTCTTTATTTAATTTTATAATCAAATAATCAAAAGAAAAGTAACAAAAACGATCAACCGACTCAATCCCATTAATTCTATTATAGTACGATTTGTCAAAATAAGATATAAAAATCAACTAATTTTTAAAATTATTTTTTTACAAATAAAAAACAGTACAGTATGTACTGTTTTAAACTATTTCTTTAGCAGAATCGGGAACAACGAATGGATTTTTTTTGTCGATATGATCATAAAACAAGATTCCATTTAAATGATCGATTTCATGTTGAAAAACAATTGCAGGATATCCTCTTAATCGTAATTTAAAAGGAACACCATCTTCATTAAATGCACTAACCGTAATTCGTGCGTATCTAAGTACATAACCTTCGTAATTTTCATCAACTGAGAGGCAACCTTCACCACCCGTTAAATATGCTAATTCAACTGAATGACTAATAATTTTTGGGTTAATTAATTTATAACTATATAGCTTGTCTTCATGCTCAAAGTGGACAACTGTTAGTTGCTTGTTAATACCTAGTTGAGGAGCAGCTATTCCGACACCAGCTCTTAAGTTATATTTTTCGGCAATCTCTTCATCTTGACTATTTTTTAAAAATTCTAGCATTTTATTTAAGGTTTCTTTAGTTTTATTAGTAGGTGGTAAATCAACTTTGATTGATTTTTCTCGTAAAGATACTTGATCATCTCGAATGATGTCTTTCATTGTAATCATCTTAATTTCTCCTATTCTAAATTAAATTGTCTACTTATAATATATCATAAATTGTGAGAAAAATAATTAAGAATGACTTAATTATGACTATCTTTTTTCTGTTTAGTTTTGTTATACTAAAATATATATTAGAACTTTAGAAAAAAAGGGGTGCTTGTTTGAAAAGTAAATTAGCTGTAGGTATATCATTGTTAATTATAATTATTTCTTTATCAGGATGCGGTGAATCGGTTGAAGAAAAACTTTATAATAAATTAGAAAAAACAGTAGAAATCGAATCTGAATCAACTGAAACGTCTAAAAATATAGCTGAATTAGAAATAAAGGATAAAGAACTTTTAAATGAAATTGCTGATTACACTGATAAACAATTAGATGAAGCAAACAAAAAATCAGATGAAGCTATCGAAATTAATGAAAAATTAAAAGAATCTTTACAAGAAGAAGAGTCAAAATTTGCTGAAGCGAAGAGTGAATTCGAAAAAAGTGAATCTTTAATAGATAAGTTAGAAGAAAAAAACGAAGAAGAACTTGGTTCAGAGATGTATGATGTGATGATTAAACGTTATGAGACATATGATAAACTATCCGAAGAGTATGAAGTAGCTATTAATGAAAAAATAGAGTTTTATAAGTTAATGAAAAAAGAAGATACAGAAGAAGAACCTTTGCTCAACCAAATTGAAAAAATTAATAAACATAACGAGGAAATTATAGAACTTAATACGACAATAAATGAATATACAGAAGAATATAATGCTTTGAAAAAAGAATTGTATGAAAAGATGGATTTAAATATTGAATACAATGATTAATTTAGTGAGAGTCCAACCCTATTGTTGGGCTCTTTTTTTAAAAACACAATGAAAGCGTAAACATTGTTATAATACAGATTTATTTTGTTTCTGTAACAGAAGTAAATAAACTAAATTTAAAAAATAATACAAACACCCCTATTTACTAAATTATACTTGATACAGCAAATATATTGACGTAAACGGATGTATTGAGTTAAACTAATTATCAGTAGTATATTTGTACTACTCACAGATGAAAAACCAATGTAACAGATTTTTAGGTGGTTCTGTTTATACAGTATTAATAATATGTTAATAAATATTAATTTAAATAAAGAAAGGTATGGTGAATCATTATGAAAAACGTATTAAAAGAAGTAGAAGACAAGTTTGAAATGTTCCAAGTTTTAAACGAAAAAGGAGAAATAGTAAACGAGGAATTCGTTCCCGATTTATCAGATGAGGATCTTAAAGAATTAATGAAAAGAATGGTTTATACGCGGATATTAGATCAGCGCTCCATTGCACTTAATAGACAAGGTAGATTAGGTTTTTATGCTCCAACAGCAGGTCAAGAAGCATCTCAAATCGCTAGTCAATTTGCAACAGAGAAAGAAGATTTTATACTACCAGGATATAGAGATGTGCCACAAATGATTTGGCATGGTTTACCACTTTACCAAGCGTTTCTGTTTTCGAAAGGACATGTTCATGGTAATGAAATGGACAAAGATTTAAATACACTAAGTCCTCAAATAATCATTGGCGCTCAATATGTTCAGGCGGCAGGTGTAGCTTTAGGTAAGAAATTAAAGGGAAATAAATCAGTCGCAATAACATATACAGGTGATGGTGGTACTTCACAAGGTGATTTTTATGAAGGAATCAACTTTGCTGGAGCTTATAATGCACCTGCTATATTTATCGTACAAAATAACTATTTTGCAATCTCAGTTCCAGTTGATCAACAAACTGCAGCAAAGACACTTGCTCAAAAAGCAGTAGCAGCAGGGATTGAAGGATACCAAGTAGATGGTATGGACCCATTAGCAGTTTACGCTATTACAAAGTATGCTAGAGATAAAGCGCTTGACGGTGGTGGACCAACTTTAATTGAATTATTAACGTATCGTTATGGTCCTCATACAATGGCTGGGGATGACCCAACAAAATATAGAACAGATGATTTAGATACAGAATGGGAAAAGAAAGATCCGATTGTTCGTTTTAGAACATATCTTGAAAATAAAGGTTTATGGTCTAAAGAAGAAGAGGATGAAGTAATCGAAACAGCTAAAGAAGAAATCAAAGAAGCAATTAAAAAAGCTGATGCTCACCCTAAACAAAAGGTATCTGATTTCATTAATAATATGTATGATAAATTACCAGCTAATTTAGAAGAACAATTAGAGGAATATAAAGCAAAGGAGTCGAAATAATATGGCAGAAATGACTATGATCCAAGCAATTACTAATGCGATGCATACAGAATTAAAAAATGATGAAAAAGTTTTAGTATTTGGAGAAGACGTGGGAAAAAATGGCGGAGTATTCCGTGCGACAGAAGGACTGCAAGCAGAATTTGGGGAAGACAGAGTCTTTGACACACCTCTTGCAGAATCGGCAATCGGCGGTCTTTCTATTGGTTTAGCATTAGAGGGTTTTAGACCGGTTCCAGAAATTCAATTTTTCGGTTTTCTATTTGAGGTTATGGATTCGATAAGTGGGCAAATGGCTAGAATGAGATATCGCTCAGGCGGGAGATTTTCTTCGCCAATTACTGTAAGATCTCCATTTGGTGGAGGGGTACAAACACCAGAAATGCATGCCGACTCATTAGAAGGATTAGTTGCTCAGCAGCCTGGTTTAAAAGTTGTTATCCCTTCTACACCATATGACGCTAAAGGTCTTTTAATAGCTTCAATTCGTGATAATGATCCAGTTATATTTTTGGAACATATGAAACTTTATCGTTCATTTAGAGAAGAAGTTCCTGAAGAGGCGTATGAAATCGAATTAGGAAAAGCAGATATCAAGCGTGAAGGTAGTGACGTTACGTTGATAGCATATGGAGCAATGGTTCATACATGCTTAAAAGCTGCTGAGGAGTTAGAAAAAGAAGATGTTGATGCGGAAGTAATTGATTTACGTACTGTTTCACCAATCGACATAGAGACGATTGTAGAATCAGTTAAAAAGACTAACCGAGTTGTTGTTGTTCAAGAAGCTCAAAGACAAGCGGGAATTGCTGCAAATATTATTTCAGAAATACAAGAAAGAGCAATCTTGCATTTAGAAGCACCAGTTTTAAGAGTAACAGCACCAGATACAGTTTATTCATTTGCAGCTGCAGAGGGCGAATGGTTGCCAGATCACGAAGACGTTATAGAAAAAGTAAATGCAGTAATTAATTATTAAATTTAAGAATGGAGGTTTAAACATGGCATTTGAATTTAGATTACCAGACATTGGTGAAGGAATACATGAAGGTGAAATATTAAAGTGGTTCGTTAAAGAAGGCGAAGAAATCAATGAAGATGATCCATTATGTGAAGTGCAAAACGATAAATCAGTCGTTGAAATTCCATCTCCAGTAGATGGCGAGGTATCAAAGATTCATGTTGAAGAAGGGACTGTCGCTGTAGTAGGTGATTTACTTGTTACTATTGAAGCAGAAGGGTATGAAGATGTAGAGCCTGAAGAACAGCCTGAATCAGAAGAGAAAGTTGAAGAAGAACCGAAATCAGAAAAAGCTGAAGAGGACTCAAAAGAAACAAAAGAACCAAAAGCAAAAGAAACAGGGACTTCTAAAAAAGATTCAGATAAAAGAGTCATTGCAATGCCTTCTGTTAGAAAGTATGCAAGAGATAATGATGTAAATATTCAAGAAGTTACTGGGTCAGGTAAAAATAATCGAATTTTACGTGCAGATGTTGATACATTCTTATCAGGAGACCAAGCTGATGTATCTCAAGATACAGAAGACACAGCTGATTCAGTAAAAGACTCAGGAGAAAAGTCGGTTCCTGAAGGTGCTTATCCAGAAACACGTGAGGAAATGACGCCAATCCGTAAAGTTATTTCAAAAGCTATGGTTAATTCTAAAACGAAGGCACCACATGTTACATTAATGGATGAAATCGATGTATCTGATTTAGTTGATCACCGTAACAAATTTAAAGGAATAGCAGCTGAACAAGATATCAAACTAACTTTCCTGCCTTATGTAGTTAAAGCATTAATCTCAGCATCTAAGAAATACCCGATATTAAATGCAATGGTAGATGAAGAGACGAATGAAATCGTCTATAAACATTATTATAATATCGGTATAGCTGCTGATACTGATGAAGGATTATTTGTTCCAGTCTTAAAAGATGCTGACAGAAAACCACTATTTGAAATCTCATCAGAGATAAATGGGTTGGCAGAAAAGGCTCGAAATGGTACACTAAAGCCGGGCGATATGAAAGGTGCATCAAACACAATTACTAATATTGGATCAGCTGGTGGTCAATGGTTTACACCTGTACTAAACTATCCTGAAGCAGTTATTTTAGGTATAGGAAGAATTGCAGATAAACCAATTGCCAAGAATGGTGAAGTAGTTATTGCACCTGTTCTTGCGTTGTCACTCAGCTTTGATCACCGTATTGTAGATGGTGTGACTGCTCAACTCGCATTAAATCAAATTAAACGGTTATTAAATGATCCACAATTAATCATGATGGAGGCGTAATAATATGGTAGTAGGAGATTTTCCAATTGATGTAGACACATTAGTAGTAGGTGCTGGTCCAGGTGGTTATGTTGCAGCAATTCGTGCAGCTCAACTTGGTCAGAAAGTTACAATTGTTGATAAAGGTGCGTTAGGTGGAACATGCTTAAACATTGGCTGTATCCCGTCTAAAGCATTAATAGAGGCAGGCCATATGGCTGCTAATGCGCGTGGGAATGAAGAATTAGGAATTACCTCAGAGAATGTTAATGTAGACTTTTCTAAAGTCCAAAAATGGAAAGGTGAAGTCGTTAATAAATTAACTTCAGGTGTTGGTTCATTAATGAAAGGTAATAAAATTGATGTAGTGAATGGTGAAGTTTATTTTGTAGATGATAAAAGTGTACGTATCATGGATGAAAAAAACTCACAAACATATAAATTTAAAAATTGTATCATAGCTACAGGCTCAACACCAATTGAGATTCCAGGATTTGCTTATTCTGATCGTGTATTAGATTCTGAAGGAGCATTAGCTTTAGAAGAAATTCCTGAAAAGTTAGTCGTAATTGGTGGAGGTTACATTGGAACAGAATTAGGCTCAGCTTATGCTAATTTTGGTACTAAAGTGACTATTTTAGAAGGTGAAAAAACAATTCTTTCAACTTTTGAGAAATCAATGACTTCAGTAGTTACAAAGAAACTTAAGAAAAAAGGAACTGAAGTTATTACTGAAGCACTTGCTAAAAGTGTTGAAGAAACTGATAAAGGCGTTAAAGTTACGTATGAAGCAGATGGTAAAGAAGAGACTGTTGAAGCAGATTACGTACTTGTAACAGTGGGTCGTTCACCTAATACAAAAGAGCTTGGGTTAGAAGAAGCAGGTATTGATTTAGATGACCGTGGCCTTGTAAAAATCGATGATCAATGTCGTACGAGCAAAGACAATATTTATGCGATTGGTGACATTGTGAAAGGTTTACCACTTGCTCATAAAGCATCTTATGAAGGGAAAGTCGCGGCAGAAGCAATCAGTGGTGAGAAATCAGTGATTGATTATCTAGCAATGCCAGCAGTGGTCTTCTCAGAACCAGAAATGGCAACAGTAGGTTATACTGAAGCTGAAGCTAAAGATGAAGGAATTGAAATTAAAGCTGCTAAATTCCCATTTGGAGCTAATGGACGTGCATTATCATTAAATGATAGTGATGGTTCTTTAAAATTAATTACACGTAAAAATGATGGACTTGTAATTGGTGGTCAGATTGTAGGACCTAACGCAAGTGAGATGATTGGTGAAATTACGTTGGCAATCGAATCAGGTATGACTGCGGAAGATATTGCATTAACAGTTCATACACATCCTACTTTAGGTGAAATTACAATGGAAGCAGCTGAAGTTGCACTAGGTACGCCTATCCATACATTATAAAATAATCTCAGAAAAAGCTGTTCTTTTAGAACAGCTTTTTTTGTTTAATTATTAAAAAACATGTTAAACTATTTATGAGGTGATTAAATGAAAAAGATTCTAATTTTACTAATAGGAACTATGCTCTTTCTTGTAGCCTGTAATGATAATAACGATAAGAAACAGGAAGAAGATACAGATGTTCAGCAAGAAAGTGAAGAAGAAAATAATAAAGAAAATGAAAAAAAAGAAGAGAAAGAAGAAGAGAACAAACCTGAAACTGAAGAAGTTGAACCACTTTATTCAATTAACGAAGAAATTTGGTCACTTGAACCGTTAGAAGAAGAAACAAATTCTAAAGTTGCATTGTTAACAATTGACGATGCACCTGATACATATGCTTTAGAAATGGCAGAAACTTTAGAAAAACTTGATGTTGATGCTATATTTTTTGTTAATGGTCATTTTTTAGAAACTGATGAAGAAAAGGAAATGTTAAAAAAGATTTATGATAAAGGATTTATGATAGGAAATCATACCTATAGTCATAGTGATTTACAAACGCTTTCTGAAGAAGAGCAAAAAGAAGAAATCACGTCAGTAAGTGAACAAGTTGAGGATATTACAGGAGAAAAACCAGTCTTTTTTAGAGCTCCATTTGGGCATAATACAGATTACTCTCAGAGTATAGCTAAAGAAGAAGGTATGGTTTTAATGAACTGGACATATGGTTATGACTGGGATGAAGAATATATGACTAAAGATGCAATCACTGATATTATGATTAATAGTGAATTTTTAAACCATGGTGCGAATTTGTTAATGCATGACCGTGAATGGACCAATGAAGCTTTAGAAGATATTGTTAAAGGATTACAAGATAAAGGTTATGAAATGGCAGATCCACATGCAATTCAGTTAGAAAATTAAATAATAATTTAAAAATCATAAATTCTTAATATGTTATACTAATTACTCTTGTATAATCTAATGTTACATACTATAATGTATTTATAGTTAATTTTGATACACTATATAAGAGGAGTTGGAAATTAATTGAGAATAATTATGTGTAAAATGTGTGATTCAGTTATGCAGTATTACAAACATGAAAAAGTTTCTAAGCTTTATAGTACGTGTCAAAGTTGTAATATTAAAACGAGTAAAAAGTAATTGCGAGATATGTAAGTTAATCAAAAGAAAATTGTTGTTTAAACAGCAATTTTCTTTTTTCTTTTAAAGTAAGGATAAACTATGAAATAAAGTTATTTCTTTGCTACAATAAGGTTAGTATGAAAATGGGGGACTTAAAGATGGATTTAGTCGTTCGAGAAACTTTATTTAACCATGTTAGGTCATGGATGCTAGATGCTGGTGCATTAATAAAAGATAGTATCGATGACCCACTCACGATAAGTACTAAGTCAAATGTAAATGACCTTGTTACTGAAGTTGATCAAAATGTAGAAAAGTTTTTTGCAAAAAAAATAAAAGAACATTATAAAGATCATTTGTTATTAAGTGAAGAAGGCTTTGGTGATAATTTAAAAGATACAAAGGGCACAGTCTGGATAATCGATCCAATAGATGGAACAATGAATTTTATAAATCAAAAACGAAATTTTGCTATCTCGATAGGTATTTATCATGAAGGCATAGGCGAAATCGGATTTGTTTATGATGTGATGGCTAATAACTTATATAGTGCAATGCGAGATGGTGGCGCTTTTAAAAACGATCAAAGACTACCACTGTTAAATCAAAATATAGCCTTGGAAGAATCAATTATTTGTCTGAACCACTATTGGCTTTGTGAGAATCGGCTTATCGATGAAAAAGTAATGCAGTCACTTGTAAAAGATGTAAGAGGAACAAGAACATATGGTTCAGCTGCACTTGAGTTTGCACACGTGGCTGAGGGTATAATTGAGGCTTATTTAACAATGAGACTTGAACCTTGGGATATTGCAGCAGGTAGAATTATTGTCACTGAAGTTGGCGGTAAAGTAACTAATATCAACGGAGAAGAAGTAGGGATGTTAGAACGGTCATCAATTATAACAGGTAATCCTAATGTACATAAAAAAATCGTTTCAGAGTACTTAAAAAATATAAAAAAATAGTCTGTATATACAGACTATTTTTAATGTAATAGATTAATTATTATTTTTCTTTAAAGAAATTCCATAGCCCATTGTGCCAAAGCCTAGAATAGTAAATAAAATGATTAATAATGCACTGCCTTGTGCAAATCCTACGCCTACTAAACAAAACATAAGAACAACAAGCAACGCTAATAGTAGTTTGGGAATATCAAATCCGCTCATTAGAATCCACCTTTCGTGTCTATAAAAAATTATAACATAAAGTGCGTAATTTACAATTAAGATAACCTTTATAAAATAAGTTCTATTTTTATATAAAGTTAAAAAAATATGTTAAGATATAGAGTGCTTACACATAATAATTAATAAATTATATAATTATGATTGTATATTATAAAATATGAGGAGAAGGTTTATGAATAAAAAGGTATACATGTTAGGTGTAGTTGGTCTTTTAGCACTTATATTTATATTTAATCCAGTTACTCAAAATTTAGCAGTAAAAGCTGATGAAACAGGTTCATTACAAATATTAAAAAATGACCGATCAGAAGACGGTGATATTAAAGAAGAAGCACAACCTATTTATGATAAATCAGAATCGTTTTTAGATAATTATACGAAGCCAAAATCAGACAAATTAGAAGTTGAAGTTGTTGGCTTAGTTGAAGATGAACTTATCCTGCTTGCAATTAATGAGACAAGTAAGCCTATTAAAAACTTGAGTTTTAATCTAAGTTTAGATGGGTTGTTTGAGAATAAAGTTATTGAAGCAAAACAAAATTCTTCTGGAACATTAGAAGCGGGAAATATATATCCTATTAAAGTTGACTTATCTGAAGAAGAAAAGCTGCAATATGAAGAAAATGCCCCGTATAGCTCAGTTGAAGTTACGGATGTTAAAATTGAGAATGTAAGTAAAGCCACTTACTGGAAATCATTTGTTTTAAACTTAATTTTGAGTGTTATTGCTTATAAATTAGGTTTTGCAAGAGGATTGCCATTTAAAAAAGAAATTTTTGTTTATATTATGCTAGCAATTGGTGTGTTTATTTTAACTATATTTAATTTAATGGGCTTACCTATCACTGAATCATTAGTAATTATTTCATTAGTCTTAGGAATTTACCGTTATCGATTACATCTCACAAGAAAGAAAGATGCAAAACAAGCTATATAAGAAAAAACATCCTGCCGTCTTAACGGCCAGGATGTTTTTTCTTTAATATATTGTCTTTTTTAGTTTTCTTTTGATAAAGCTGAAAGTTACCAGTAGTATGTCGTTCTTTAGTTCGACTAGCTATTCTTTCATAGCATGGGGAACAAAGATACATATGCATTCTGCGGTTTCTAAGTTTCTTAGCTTCAATAGAATCATCTTTTAATTCTTCAACTTGATCACATAGTACACATTTTACATCCAATTTAATTCACCTCAGTACAAAGTGCATACGTTTATTATAACATAAAAAAGGTCAATCAAGTGAAATTTTAATTTAAAAAATTAATTAAAAGTAATTTTACTAACACCTTTAATCGGATTATCCTTGTTAGATCCATCTCCAAAGTATAAATGAACTGGTCCATCTTCTTTAACAGGTTTTCCATCAACGGAGAAAAGTAAAAAAGCTGACTTTAATGCTTCAACAGAAATTTCAACAGGCCCTTTTGTCGTTGTAAGAGTTGCATGTGTTGAATCAGCCTTAACTTCGGCATTTTTGATAAATTCATCGATAGGCATCACATATGTATTAACCAAAATTTGTTCTCTTTCATATTTACTAATGCTTTTATTGACTGGCGGTTTAATTTTTTGTTGATAAAAATCTACATTAAAACGTTCAGCAGCTTTTGCTAATTCATCAACAGGTTCTTCTTTAGATTTTTCGCTAAAAGCGTTTTCTAAAAGAATTTTTCGGTCATCAAAAATCCACACAGAAGCATCTAATGTAATTGGAAACTTAACTTTTCCAGCAAATTGAATAATCATTTAGTCCACCTCATTTAAAATTAATATCAAATTAACAATAACAGATAAGATTA
This sequence comes from Pseudogracilibacillus sp., assembly GCA_035301645.1. Lineage (GTDB taxonomy): Bacteria > Bacillota > Bacilli > Bacillales > Amphibacillaceae > Pseudogracilibacillus. The sequence continues at coordinate 139,235 of DATGTX010000083.1, forward strand.
AAAGATTCACGAAATACAGCACATTTACTTTAATAATATTATGTTTAAAGACATTTTTTTAGTATAATGGATTTTATAGAATGGAAAGTAGGGAAGTGTAATGAAGCACCGTATTATTCAAGCTATAGGATTAATTTTTATTATTGGCATAGTTGCCTTTGTGTTAATTAATTGGTCTACTACACTGTTTTACATAATTGGAGTTAGTTTTCAATTGTTATCGTTAGTAATCTCATTTAGATTACTTTTTATTGATAAACGTGGGACAAATTCAAAAGTTGCTTGGATTTTAATTGTTTTTATTTTACCTATTTTAGGTATAATATTTTATTTTTTATTTGGACGTAATCCAGAGACGCGCAAGTTTTCTGTGGCACAAATAACAGAAAGCAAAAAAATAATTAAAGTCATGCATGATTTGTCAGGGGCTAATTTAGATGCAGCACCTAAGTTATCATTAAAGCAAGCTAATCTGACAGGAATAGCTCCTCTTAAAGGAAATAAGTTACAAATATTAACTAATGGTGAGATTGCCTTTAAAGATATATTAACTTATTTAAAAAAGGCGACGAATCACATTCATATGCAATATTATATTTTTAAAACAGATGAAATATCGACAGAGATTAGAGATGTTTTAATTGATAAAGCTAAATCAGGGGTTGAAGTAAGGTTTATGTATGATGGTTTTGGTTCCCATGCCTTACATCCAGATTTTTTAGCTCCTTTGAAAGAAGCAGGTGCTGAAATCTATGCATTTGATCCTATATTATCGCCTTGGATTGTGAGAACTGCAAATTTAAGAAATCACCGGAAGATTATTGTGATTGATGGTCAAACAGGCTATACAGGTGGACTAAATGTAGGTGAAGAATATCGCTCGAATACAGATGACTTTGAATTTTGGCGAGATACACATATGCGTATACAAGGTCTAGCTGTAAGAGAATTGCAAGAAGCATTTTTAAAAGATTGGGTGTATTTAAAAAATGAAATGAATGCTGCTGATGAATTTATCTCTCCAGAGGGATTAGAAAAGTATTTTTCTCCTGAGGCTCAAGGAAATGACTGGGCTCAAGTTGTTTATGGTGGGCCATATGATGAAGAATATTATGTGCGTGACTCCATGCTGAATTTGATGGAGAGTGCTCATGAATCAGTTTGGATTATTTCACCTTATTTTGTTCCCGATGATGAATCTTTAGCAGCTATTAGACGAGTAGCTCTTAATGGGATTGACGTTAAAATCATCATACCTGGTAAGGGAGATCGTGGTATATCCTTTAACGGAAGTAACGCATATATAGAAGAAATGATAGATGCAGGTGCAGAAATGTATGCATATGACAATAAATCTTTTATACATGCTAAAATAATGATTGTTGATGGTAAAGAAGCTGCGATAGGTACAGCTAATTTTGATGTCAGGAGCTTTAGGTTAAATCATGAACTAATGGTTTACTTATATGAAAACTCTTCAGCAGTTAAGCATTTAGTAAATGATTTTAAACAAGATATTTTAGATAGTAGACATTTTACAAAAGAAGATATGTTAAAAAAACCAATAACTCAAAGATTAAAAGAAACTTTATCTAGTTTATTATCACCAATACTCTAACTAGATAGTTGCAATTTATGGGTTATGACGTTAATATAAAGAAGAATAATATATAAATATATTAGATTTGAAAGTCTGGATGGAGGGATAGTATGGTATCTCAAATAAAACTTAAACAACGTGAAGAAGCATATGACTTGCTTATAAATGATGCAGAAAAGATTTTACGTTTAATAGAAGTTCAAATCGAGAATTTTATGATGCCACAATGTCCGTTATATGAAGAAGTTCTTGATACACAGATGTTTGGTTTATCAAGAGAAATTGACTTTGCTACGCGTTTAGATTTAATTGATGAAGCAGAAGGCAAAGCAATACTAGATAATTTAGAACGAAAACTTAATGTCCTACATGAGACTGCACAAAAGTCTTTATAGAATTAATATAAAACTTTGCCTAATTTACAGCAAAGTTTTTTTATTTATAGAATAATGTTACATACTAATAAGTTTAATGTGCTATACTATATCATATTGTTAATTCATTATTAACAATTTTGTTTTGGAGTGAAATAAATTGAGAAAACTTTTAAAAAACTATGATTTCTTACTTATGATCGCGCCCATCTTGCTTGCCGCTTTTGGTGTGGTGATGATTTATAGTGCAAGTATGGTAACTGCTGTAGCTGATGGTTTAGATAGCACTTATTATTTATTTAAACAAACACAATGGTTTATTTTAAGTTTAATAGGTTTTGGAATCTTTGCTGCATTTCCTTATAGAAAACTTCAAAAAATGACTAAGTGGATTGTTATCATTAGTTTTGCTTTGTTAATAATAGTCTTATTTTTTGGTGAAAATGTAAACCAAGCCCAAAGAGCAATTAATCTTTTTGGTTTTTTTAATCTCCAACCCGCTGAATTTGTAAAGTTAGGTATTATCATTTACCTTGCTTCTATTTATTCTAAAAAACAAGATTACATAGAAAATTTTTCAAAAGCGGTAATTCCACCATTAGTACTTGTAGGTTTTTTAATTGTTTTAATTTTACTTCAACCTGATATAGGAACAGCTGCAATTATTGTAGCAACAACATTAATCATGATTTCTTGTTCTGGATTTAAAGTAAAGCATCTAGCTGGGATAGGCGCAATGTTATTTTTATTTGTTGCTGTAGCTATACCAATTATGGCGACAGACAAGCGTCTTGCTAGGATTACAGGTGCTTACCAACCATTTTCGGCTTCAGAAACTGACGGTTATCATTTAGTTCAGTCTTATCTTGCAATTGGTTCGAGTGGTCTTTCAGGAGAGGGGCTGGGTCAAAGTATTCAAAAGTTAGGCTACCTTTGGGGGGCACATACTGACTTTATTATGGCAATAATTGCTGAAGAATTAGGCGTGATTGGCGTTCTTTTTGTTATAGGATTAATCGCCTTAGTTGTTTTAAGAGGGTTGTATGTTGCGCGTTATTGCGACAATCAATTTGGCACTTTATTAGCTGTGGGAATTTCAGCCATGGTAGGTGTACAAGCGCTTGTTAATTTAAGTGTTACAAGTGGTTTATTACCGATTACAGGGGTGCCATTACCATTTATTAGTTATGGTGGTTCTTCTTTACTTGTCTTAATGATTTCCATGGGCATATTAAACAATATTGCTAGAGAATCAAATATGCATCCTGAAAAGGGTCATACACTTGATATTAAAACTAAAAATGAGAATTTAACTGAGAGAGGGAGTAAAAATTATGCAAACTTTAACAAAAATTAATAAAGTACTTGTAGCAAACAGGGGAGAAATTGCGATAAGAGTCTTCCGTGCTTGTACAGAATTAAATATTGATACAGTAGCTGTTTATTCAAAAGAAGACTCTAGTGCCTTACATAGATATAAAGCAGATGAATCTTATTTAATAGGAGAAGGAAAATCTCCGATAGATGCTTATCTTGATATTGAAAGCATTATCAAATTAGCAAAAGAAATAAATGTAGATGCGATTCATCCAGGTTATGGTTTTTTAGCAGAAAATATTGATTTTGCAAAACGTTGTGAAGAAGAAAATATCATCTTTATTGGTCCAACAAGCAAGCATTTAAGTATGTTTGGAGACAAAGTAACAGCTAGAACTGTAGCTACTGATGCAGGACTACCAGTTATACCTGGAACAGACGGACCAGTAGAAACTCTAGAAGAAGTTCGGGCATTTGGAGCACAGTTTGGTTATCCGATTATTATTAAAGCTACTTTAGGTGGCGGCGGACGTGGAATGCGTATTGTTGAAGATGAATCAGAATTGTCGGAATCTTATGACCGCGCGAAATCAGAAGCAAAATCTGCATTTGGGAATGATGAAGTATACGTAGAGAAATTCATTGAGAATCCAAAGCATATTGAAGTTCAAATAATCGGAGATGAGAGCGGAAACATCGTTCATTTATTTGAAAGAGATTGTTCTGTGCAAAGACGCCATCAAAAAGTGGTTGAAGTAGCGCCAAGCATTAATTTAGATGAAACTGTTCGTGATAATATTAATAATGCAGCTGTTCAACTTATGAAAAATATTGCTTATATTAATGCAGGTACGGTTGAGTTTTTAGTCTCAAATAATGAGTATTATTTTATTGAAGTTAATCCACGCGTTCAAGTCGAGCATACGATTACTGAAATGATCACAGGGGTAGACATTGTTCAAACGCAACTTAAAGTAGCTGATGGATTGAATATTCATAGTGCTTCTATTGGGATACCTAAACAAGAAGATATCAAAACACATGGGTATGCTATTCAGTCTCGTGTCACTACTGAAGACCCATTAAATGATTTTCTTCCGGATACTGGTAGAATAATGGTTTACCGTACTGGTGGAGGTTTCGGGGTACGATTAGATGCCGGAAATGGTTACCAAGGAGCGGTAATTTCACCCTATTACGATTCATTATTAGTTAAAGTTTCGACATGGGCGCTTACATTTGAACAAGCTTCACAAAAAATGGTTAGAAATCTAAAAGAGTTTAGAATTAGAGGTATAAAAACAAATATACCGTTTTTAAAAAATGTGATTTTGCATGAAGATTTTATTTCAGGTGCTTATAATACAAGCTTTATAGATGAATCACCTGAATTGTTTGAGTTTCCTATCCGAAAAGACAGGGGAACGAAATTATTAACTTATATAAGTGATATGACAATCAATGGAGTTGAGGGCGTAGCTAAAAAGAAAAAACCTATCTTCTCTCCAATCATAAAACCTGAAAAAAGTATTTTAGAAGAAGTACCTGCAGGAACAAAACAAATTTTAGATGCACATGGGCCAGATTACTTAGCAAAATGGCTTAAAGAGCAACCTAATACATTATTAACTGACACAACTTTTAGAGATGCACATCAATCATTATTAGCAACACGTGTAAGAACGAATGACTTGCTAGAGATTGCTGAAGAAACTTCACATTTACTTCCAGATTTATTCTCGATGGAAATGTGGGGAGGAGCAACGTTTGACGTTTCTTATCGCTTTTTAAGAGAGGATCCTTGGGATCGTTTAATAAAATTACGTGAAAAAATGCCAAATGTATTATTTCAAATGTTACTTAGAGCTGGAAATGCAGTAGGTTATAAAAACTACCCAGATAACGTGATTGAAAAATTTGTAAAAGAAAGTTCTGAAGCGGGAATTGATGTATTTAGGGTTTTCGATAGTCTCAATTGGTTAGAAGGAATTAGACCAGCTATCGAAGCGGTTAGAAATAATAATAAAGTTGCAGAAGCATCAATTTGTTATACAGGAAACATATTAGATACAGGAAACAAAAAATATGACATAGATTATTATGTTAATTTAGCTAAAGAATTAGAAAATGCAGGAGCGCATATTTTAGGTATTAAGGATATGGCTGGGTTATTAAAACCTGAAGCGGGTTATCAATTAGTTTCTAAACTTAAAGAAACAGTTGATATTCCAATTCATTTACACACACACGATACTAGCGGTAATGGGACAGCAATGTATAAACGAGCTATTGATGCAGGGGTTGATGTAGTTGATGTAGCTGTTGGTGCGATGGCAGGTTCTACTTCACAACCAAGTGCGCAATCACTTTACTTTGCTTTAGAAGGAACAGATTTACAGCCTAAAGTAAATATTGATAACTATGAAAAACTTTCGCTTTATTGGGAAGGTGTTAGAAATTATTACGAAGATTTTGAAAGTGGAATGAAGTCTCCTCATACAGAAGTATATAAACACGGTATGCCAGGTGGACAATATAGTAATTTACAACAGCAAGCAAGATCAGTTGGCTTGGGTGATCGCTGGAATGAAGTAAAAGAAATGTTTGCTAAAGTAAATATTATGTTTGGTGATATTGTTAAAGTAACACCTTCATCTAAAATAGTGGGTGATATGGCGTTATTCATGGTTCAAAATGATTTAACTGAAGAAAATATATATGAACGTGGTAATCAAATTGATTTTCCAGCATCAGTAATAGAATTCTTTAATGGAGAGATAGGACAACCATATCAAGGATTCCCAGAAAAATTACAAAAACTCATTTTAAAAGATAAACAACCGATAACTGAGCGTCCTGGTAAATTACTTGAACCAGTAGATTTTGAAAAATTAA